>NZ_JAPDRF010000004.1:0-377537 GCF_040706615.1 Lentisalinibacter sediminis
CAAGGTGGCATAGCTCACCGTCACCGTGCGGGCAGAGGAAGCGCTGAGCACTAGCTCGAACGATGCAGTGACATTATCCGCATCTCCCTCCGTCACGCTGACCGCTTCCGAAGTGAGCGACGGCGCATCATCGTCATCCTGGATGGTGCCAATGGCAGACCGGGTGACGAGCGTCGCCCCGCTGGCATCGCTCAATTCGAGGGTGAATGTCTCGTCCGCCTCGTCCAGGACGTCACTGAGGATCGGCACCACGATTGTGGCGCTGGTAGCGCCAGCGGCAACGTCCAGGGTTCCGGATACCGCCGTGTAGTCCTCGCCGGCGGTGGCGTTGCCGTCCGCGGTCGCGTAGCGGACGGAGGCCGCACCCGGTGCCGGTCCGGAGAGTGTGACCGTGAAAGCCATGTCCACGGTGCCGGAGTCTCCCTCCTGCACGGCCGGGCTGTTGATGCTGACCGACGGCAGGTCCTGCCCGCCGCCAGAGTCCGAACCAGAACCGCCGCCACAGGCCGCCATCAGCAGGCAGCCGAAGACGATCGCGGCATACCGCGCGTTCTCGAAATCCATAGCCAATCCGTCCTCGACGACCCTGTCCCGCCTTTGAACCTATGCCCCCAGCAGCGTCGTTGCAAGCCAACCTGCGCGGATTGCATCTGGTTATGTCACCAATGGGCCAGGCAGCGCAGTCGAGCATTCGGAAACCGGCTGATGCGGTGACTGCGCGTGGCCACAATCCTGCCCATGTGCAAAAACCGCCTATGCCAAACGTGTTCGTGCTCTTGGGGCCACCACTTAATGTAATTTCTAGATAAAGTGTCGCTAATCGGAGACATCAAGCTGCTGTTTTTTATAAGAAAAAATTTATCCGATGGCTTGTAGTCAGGCCGGGCATGAGGTTAAATCCTGCCCGGCTGGACGGGTGCCACATTGTGCGCCGGGCATGAGTCAAAGGATGGATTGGGAGGGCCGTCACAAATCGGCGGGCCAAACCTCCAATTATGTCACCAGCCGATTGCCGTATCGGGTTATGTCAGTGACACTGCCATTCCGATAAAGGCAAACCCGCCGAAAGGCGGGGACGCAAAGCCACCGGTCTACGGGCTCGGGCCTATGACAGCGGGGTTGCCGACGCGATCAGACAGCGCATTCAGTGCAGTCGTCTCGTCCTCACTCCGTGGAAACGATCCCGGGCCACTCCGCCGGCGGCGAATGGCCTTTGGACCTCACCGGCCAGGTTTGGCCGCAGGAGCACGGAGATCAATACCGTGAAAGCAGGGATATTGTCTGGCCAGGCGGCAAGGGCGGCTCTCGTTGCCGTGGCCGCGATGAGCATTGCCGGTTGTCTCATGGAATCCGACGTTGACGAAGCGCCAGCGCAGGGAGTGATCTCCCGGCCGGATTCGCCGGCGGGGTCGGACGGCAATTCGCCCCCGTCCCTGGCGGGCACGCCCCGCTCCTCGACGAAGATTGGAGAAGCGTACCGCTTCGAGCCGCGCGCAACCGACCCGGATGGTGACCCGATTAGCTTCCAGATTCAGAACAAGCCCGGCTGGGCCAGTTTCGACAGGACCACTGGCGAGATCACGGGCACGCCCCGGCAAGGCGACGAAGGCACGTACAACAACGTAAAGATCACCGCGAGTGACGGCTCGGCCAGCGATTCCCTCGCCTTCTCCATCACGGTCAACCAGGTCGCCACGGGCTCGGTGACGCTGTCCTGGACTCCCCCAACTGAAAATACCGATGGCTCGACCCTGACCGATCTCGCCGGTTACCGCATTTACTACGGCCTGTCGGAAGGTGATTACCCGAACCGGATCGCTCTGAATAACCCGGGTCTGACCCGCTACGTGGTAGAGAACCTTACGGCGGACACCTATTACTTCGTCGCGACATCGGTCAACGGGACCGGCGTCGAGAGCGACTACTCGAACGTCGCAGTCCGCACGGTCAGCGTAAACTGATTGCTTTTCGGCCGAGTTCGGCGGCCACGACCTCGGCAATCGCGAGCGCTGCCGTCAGCCCGGGTGACTCGATCCCGAAGAGATTCACGAGACCGGGGACGCCGTGCGCGTCCGCGCCCTGGATCAGGAAGTCGGCCGCCTTCTCGCCCGGGCCAACCAGTTTCGGCCGTATGCCCGTGTAACCGGGCGCGAGCCTGCCGTCCGGAAGCTCCGGCCAATAACGCCTGATGGCCTCTTCAAACGCCGGCAGCCGGCTTTCGTCGAAGCGGTAGTCCACCTCGTCCAACCAGCTGACGTCCGGCCCGAATTTCGCCTGGCCGGCCAGATCCAGGGTCACGTGGATGCCGAGTCCTCCCCCGCCCGCCACCGGGTAGACGAGGTGGCTGAATGGTGAGCGGCCCTTCAGGACATAATAGTGGCCTTTGGCGTAGCGGGTAACCGGGACGTGCTCCGGGGCGAGCCCGCGGATGCGGCTCGCGACCTCGCTGGCCCACAGCCCGGCGGCGTTGACAAGCTCGCCGCAGGTGACGGAGAAACCGGCGTCATCGTCCAGATGCAGCGTGAATCCGCCCTTGCCCGCCTCCACGTGAGTGACGCGGCTCCGCGGCACCACTGTCCCGTCGGCCGCTTCCAGGTCGGCCTGCAAAGCCAGCATCAGGGCGTGGCTATCGACGATCCCGGTCGATGGCGAGAACAAGCCGCCGACTGCGGTGACCGCCGGCTCGAGTTCTCGAATCTCGTCGACCTCGATACGCCGCAGATCGGTCACGCCGTTGGCCCGCGCGCTGGCCGCGTAAGCGTCCAGGAGGTCGAGTTCCGCCTCGCGGGCTGCCACGATCAATTTCCCCAATCGCCGGTAGGGAATCCCGCGCTCCTCGCAATAGGCATAGAGAGCTTCCCTGCCCGTCACACAGGTCTCTGCCTTGAGCGAACCCGCCGGATAATAGATGCCGGCATGCACCACTTCCGAGTTGCGGCTGCTCGTATGCGCGCCGATCTCCGCTTCGGACTCCAGAACGAGTACCTGGCGGCCCGAGCGTGCCAGAGCCCTCCCCACCGCGAGGCCGATCACCCCGCCGCCGATCACGATGCAGTCGATCCGGTCCGTCATGAGCGGTAAAGATGCGCCAGGTCCTGGCCGAGTCTGGCGATGCTCTCCTCGATAATGTCGAAGGCATCCTCGAATGCTCCCGGCGCAAGGCCGTACGGATCCTCGATCCAGGGCCGCGGCGGCCGGGCCCAGAGGCCCAGCAGACTTGCGCAAATGCCGTGGGTTTCGACAAAAGGCTGCATCGCTGACAGGTGGGCCGGCTGCATTCCCAGTACCAGGTCGCCGGGCCGGAAATCAACGTCTTTCACGTTCAGCGAGCAGTGGCCCGACAGGTCGATACCGCGGCCGTAAGCCACGCGCGCCGCAATCTGATCGGCTGGCGCGACGCCATTCGCGCCGAGGCCACAGGAAACCGTCGGCAAGCCCTCATCACGCAGCAGCGCCTCTGCGTACGGGCTCCTGCAGATATTGCCCTGGCAAACGAAAACGACCCTGCGCACTTTGCCCAGCTCCGAACGAGGGGGTCGGCGGTAGCCACCAATCAGGGCTCTGGTCATCGACAACAGCGCTCTGGCCCGCACGCGACGCCCGAATCGCTTGTTCGACTTGATGGCAAGTCCACCAAGTCGATCGTCACTGGCCGAGCGTGTCATGCTCTTCGCAGTGTTCCGCAGACCAAGCCGCCGTATGCCGGTTGTCGCCCGCCACATGGACTCGCCCACATGGCCCGCACCAAACCCGATTCGCTCCAGCGTCGCCGGCTCTTCACCGCGACGGACAATCGAATACCGATGCCTGGCTGCCAGAGTGGCGTCAAAGCCGATAGCGCGGGCGATGCGATCCTCCCTCGGGCCGAAATCATGATCCTGCCCCACCGGCCAGGCGAAAGCCTTCAGCGGCCGCCGGAGCTCGGCCGATACTCGTTGCCAGGAGAGCTCCATCTCCTTCCTCACGTCCTCCTCGGGCAGGCAGGAGAAAACGCGATGACTGCAGGAATGCGGCGCGAACGTGATCCCGCGCCCCTCCAGGTCGCGGGCCTGCTGCCAGCTCATGGGCCGATATGGCGCGGGCGGCGATGCGGGGATGACGACGTCCAGGCTCCCGGACAGGGAATCCAGTGCCGAAGAGAGCGACTCCGGCGGCAGGCTCTTGCATATCAACTGGAACTCCCTGCGCGCCAGCACACGTGCCCTCTCGCTCGACAGATCGAAATCCAGCACGAGAGAGCCCACGGGAATGCTGGCTGCGGTCGACGCCGTCTGCCGAAACGCATAATGGATCTTGGCATCCCAGGGCCAGTCGGAGCCGTCGACGAAATCGGTTATCAGGAAGATCGTGAGCGGCAATTCGCGTTGAGCAAAAACCTCCCCGAGTACCGAGCCCTGATCTTCGTAGCCGTCATCCGCCGTGAACGCGATCGACGGCCGGGAAACGCCCCTGCCGGCTCGGTAACGCTCCACGAGCTCCTCCAGGCCAAGAACCTGTATGTCGGCGGCGCGTACCTGGTCGAGATAGCGCTCGATCGCGCTGGGCTGATAACCCCCTATCCCGTTCTCCGCATCGGCAGCGCGATGAAACAACAGGATCGGCACGACGTGCCGGGTGGCATCGAGATAACGATTTCGGATGCCGGGCAGGGAGAGCACCCGATCCGCCACATTGGCCAGAGACGCTTTCAAGCTATGCCTTTATCACCGGGAACCGAAACACCCTCGGGCGGACCATTTGATACCATACGCCAGTCCGCGAACAGGGAACGCGTCACCTTTGTCAGCCACGGTCATTGTCCTCGACGGCGCCCAGAGAGCCGCGCTCGCCGTCGTCCGCAGCCTCGGCGAACGCGGACTCCGGGTTGTCGTGGCAGCAGACACGGAACGCAGCCTCGCGGGTGCATCTCGATGGTGCGTGCGAACCGCTGGGCTACCGAGCCCGGACCGCGATGCCGATGCGTTCGTATCCGCGCTCGAAGCACTTGCGAAAGGTGAAACCGCCGCCCTCGTCTTCCCGATCGCGGATGCCAGCCTCACCGCCCTGCAGGGTCGTGCCCGACTGGCGGACGCGAGAGTCGCCTCCGCGCCTCCGGAATCGTACAACGCCGTCAGCGACAAGGCGACCCTGGCCGTACGGGCGGAACGGCTCGGCGTGCCGGTACCGCATAGTATCCGGGTGGCGGATACGGACGCACTCGAGACTGCATTGACCGGCTGGCAGGGCCCCGTCGTGATCAAACCGGCCTTCTCTAAGTACCGGCGAGGCGCCTCGATCCAGTCTACCTCTGTCGCCGTCCTGCAGGACGCAGAACAGGCCCGGGCCCGGATCCCCGAATTCGACTGGCTGGGCCCGATATCCGGCCTGGTACAGCAGTTCATTCCCGGCCACGGCGTCGGCCTCTTCACGGTCTACGGCCGCAAGGGTCCGCTGCACTGGTTCGCTCATCGGCGACTGCGTGAGAAACCGCCCTCAGGAGGCGTCAGCGTGCTGTGCGAGAGTGCGCCCGTAGACCCGACGCTCAGGGATTATGCAAAAGCACTCCTGGACGACGCCGGCTGGCTGGGCCCGGCCATGGTGGAATTCCGCGTCGACGCCAACGGCAAACCCTGGCTCATGGAAATCAACGGCCGCTTCTGGGGCTCGCTGCAACTGTCCATCGACTCCGGACTCGACCTGCCATGGAGCTGGTACCGGGTCATGAACGGCGAGAATCCTGCGCCCCAGTGGGACTACGAGACCGGGCGGAAATTGCGCTGGCTGCTGGGTGATCTGGACAATCTGTACCTGACGCTCCGGGACCCGAATGTGTCGCGCAGCGCCAGAGCTCGCGCGGCCCTCCGCTTCGTGAACTTTTTCACGCCCCGCACCCGGTTCGAAGTCCTGCGCCTCGGCGACATACGGCCTTTCTGGCGCGAACTCCGGCTCTGGCTCGGGGTGGGAGGCGACCGCCGATGAGTCGACACCGCCTGCTCCATATCATCGACACCGGCGGACCCGGTGGCGCGGAGACGGTATTCGTGCGGGTTGCAGCCGGCCTGAGGGAGCGCGGCTACGAACCCGTCACCATGGTCAGCCGGGAAGGCTGGCTTTCCGGGCAGTGCCGACAGCAGGACCTCGCCCCTCTCATCAACCCACCCGGTGACGGACGACTGGCGTATCTCCGGCGGATAATCGAGGTCATCAGACGCGAAGATGTGAGCGCGGTTATCGCGCACCTCTACGGCGCGTCGTTTTACGCCTCCATCGCCGCCACCCTCGCCCGCCGACCGGTCATCAGCGTCTTCCATGGGCAGAAGGACGTGGAAGGCAGCCGACTGAACCGGGTGAAGGGCCGCATTCTGTCCCTGCCGCCCGGTCGCAGCGTTTTCGTCTCCGCCGCGCTGCTCGCCGACCTGCGACCCCGGCTGGGACTCTCCGCCCCGCGCTGCGAGGTGATCCACAATGGCGTGGACATTCGTGCATTCAAGGGCATCGGCTCGGGCCTCCGGCAGCGCCTGGGGCTCTCCGCGAGCGACATCCTCATCGGCGCGGTCGGCAATATCCGCTCCCCCAAGGCCTATGACGTCCTGCTGCGCGCCGCCAGGAGCGCGGCCGACCGGGACCCGAGACTGGTATTCGTGGTCGCCGGGGAAGGCGGCAACGATCTCGCCCATGAGCTCGAGGAATTGCACCGGCAACTCGAGCTGGAAGACCGGTTCCGCTTCCTGGGGCTCGTCGATGACATACCAGAATTCCTGGCCGGTCTCGACATCTTCACCATTGCCTCCCGCCAGGAGGGCTTTTCCATTGCTTGTGTGGAAGCGATGGCCGCCGGACTGCCGGCGGTGGCAACCCGGAGCGGCGGACCGGAGAGCATCGTCGCGGACGGCGTGACCGGTCGGCTCGTCCCGGTGGACGAACCGGTCCGGCTGGCCGACGCCCTGATCGAGCTCGCCGGCGACGATGCCGCCCGCGCAGCGATGGGAGCCGCCGGACGCCGGCGGGCGGAAGCCGAATTCAGCCTGGAGCGCAGCGTGGCTGCCTACGCCCGTCTCCTCGACGAACTGCTACCCGCTTGAGACTATGGAGACGACGGAAACGATGGAGACCGGAGCCGACCGGGCTGTCAGAGCGCGCCCGCGAGCCGCGCGAGGAAGGCGTCGGGTGAGCACGAGCGGTCCTCGTGCAGGGGCACGCGGCGAATCTCATGGGCAGGGGTCGAGCGGGTGTTCCAACCATTCTGCGTCGTGCAGGCACCCCGGTAATTCTCACGGACCAAGGCGGCAGCCGCAGGCGTAATATCTCCATTGGGATAACAGAACAGCTCGGGGCTCGTCCCCAGCTTCTGTTCGATCTCCCTGCGGGAACCGACCACTTGCTCCTCGAGCTCCGCCGGGGAGAGGTCCTCGTTCATGCGAACATGGTGCCGGGTATGCGAGCCGATACGGATGCAGCCCGAATCCCGCATCGCGGCGAGTTCCGACCAGTCCGCGAGATCCCTACCCTCCGCCGGGAGCACCGGGCCGAACCGTTCATCCAGCAAGTCGAGCTGCCGGTGACTGTCGGAATCGGAGCCCCGCTTGGCCATCGCGATGACGCGGCTGATCGCCTCACCGTCCAGTCCCTGCAATCCGACCCCGGCATCTCGCAGCAACGAATCCAACCACGGGCTGGCGGTGGCCGCCGGATCATGCGCCGCCGCTTCCAGCCGCCGTGCCAGACGCTCCGGCCAGAACGAATACTCCGTACCCGCGAGCCCCGTCACGGCGAAGATCGTCGCCGGGAGGCGCAACTCCCGTAACACGGGAAAAGCGCATTCGTAATTATCCCGCCAGCCGTCGTCGAAGGTGATGGCCGCCGCCCGCGGAGGCAAGTCGCCGCCGGATTCCCGCTGCCGGAGCCACTCGGCCAGGTCCACGGGCTCGAAGTACTCTGCCAGCAGCTCCATCTGCATACGGAAAGTGTCCTCGAACACGTACATGCCCGGCTCCACAACGCCGAGCTCCGAGAATCGGCGGGGTAGCACCCGATGATAACCGAGCACGACCAACCCCTGGGAAATAAGGGACCACCTTGCCGGCGCACGAGACGCGCCATACCAATCTCGGAGCTTGCGGTATAAAGACAGCATCCTGGGCTCAGCGCTTAATCCGAGAGCTCATAGCCAAGGCGTGAAGCGCATGCGCCAGATCCCGCGATTATCGCTTGCCGTTGTTCGGACGAGAGTTCGTCACTTTTGTCGGACGGAGCACGAACGATACCGTCAAACTCGAACCGCATTACGTTTCCAAGCACATGGTGCGCCGCCCCGTCGTTTGAGGAATCCGGCACACGGCAATGAGGTATGCCGAGGTGCTCCTCCAACCGCCGCAGAGTCGCCTCCGGATCGTTACAGAGATCTTCGTATCGCACGATGTGCAGTTGCGCCTCTGGGAACCGCTCACAAAGAGTAAAGGCCCGCTGTGCGTAGGCCCGCCATGCGCGGGCGGCCCCGGAGACGTTGGCACGCTTGCGCTTGCGTAACCAGCTTGCGCACCACGAAAGTGGATTGCGCACAAGCAGAATTACAGGCCTGCGCATACTCCTATCCGCGGATAACAGCATTTCTGCCCGCCGCATGGATTTTGTAGCATCGAGGTAGACTGTTGCCTGTGTAATCTCCAGCGCCTGCCGCATAAAGAGGAAATGGGCGTTTACAAATTCCTCATACTTTCGCCTGAGGACAGGAAGCGAATCTATGATCCGCGCTCGCACAGGAGACGCTAACCGCCCGTTACGCAGGGGCCAGTATAAGAAACGAGTTCGGACACTAGTACCTTCCTGAAGAAAGGTCGGGAGAACACGAAAAAGCGCTGGATCATAATCGGTGCCAATCCGCATCCCGGAACCTGCGACCCGGTAGAAATCACACTCGCGCAAGGCTGCCCCGCAAGAACACAGTAGCCGGCTTGGGTCTTGACCCACATGGGGAAACCCCTCTCCCTGGGTACAGACGGCAGGGTGACGATCCAGCAGCAGAGTCAGCAGCGTAGCGCCCGACAACCAGTTCGCCAGAAGTATACCTATTTGCACGCTGTCCTCCTCGCCTCGAAATCAGGGTCGATTCCTAATTACACCAGTCCGTTACGGCAGATTGCGAACCAAGTAAGGACCGAGTCGATTCGCGACAGCTAACGGCAATTTCTGCCACATGCGAATCGCTAGCCGGTACCGAGAGTTGTCGGGGTTGATGCGGGGCAATTCCTCTCCAGTGGCCAACCAGTAATGCCAGTGCAGTTGCACAGGCTCAGCGCCCCACTGCTTCTTAAAACGATACGTACCACTATCGACGGTAGACCGCCCAAAGTCGAACAACGTCTTCCCGGATTCAATGGCGTGCTTCAGCACTTCCCAATACAGCAGCATATTGATGCTGATGCGGTTGAAGTCCTGTACCGTCGAGGCCCAGGGAATCTCCATACCCCGCTCGTCGCTCAAGAGAAACGCGGCAGCAGCCGGCCTGCTGTTGACCCGGATCACCATCAGCGTCACGTCATCCGGGAAGCGATCCGCAAGAAAGCGAAACAGCGATTTAGCGTAAACCGGCGTACCCAAGTCGCGCATATTACGCGCAAATACCGCATAAAATTCGTCCACGAGCTCAGCCCCGCCGATGCATACATCAGGGTGCTCACGCAACGGCCGCTTGATCTGTGACCGGCGCTTGGAACCAATCGCCTTCCCCAGCGCCTCAGGAGACTCCGGCAATTCCAGGATCATGGCCACCTTGTCGGTGCGGCAGGGCAATGCCACCTGCTGGTCGGTGTGCCGATATTCGACATGGGTGGCCCCGCTCTCCCGAGCGAGATCCGCTGCCTCTGCGAGCAGCGCTTTCGCCGCATCCGGGCCTCTGGTCAGAACCCCGCCGTAATTCACGAACGGCAGGGATACATAGAAATTGCCGAAGAGTCGGCTCTGCAGGCGGACCAACGGCAAGACGCCCTCGAGGCTACCTGCCGAATCGATCGCTGCCAGGTACTCGGTTTCCTTGCCGAAATAATCCGCGAAGAAAGCGCGCCAAGCGTAGCGATGATAGAGGCTGGCACCCGGGCAAGCCGCCACGCAAGCATCCCACGCATCGGCCTCGGAGATGTCGATTTTCCGGACCAGCATCCGCGGTACGCCTAAGCGGCCTGACGCTCTCGCTGTTCTGCGTAAGACTGGAGCTCAACGACAGGCAGATCCAAGCTGTCGAGTACCGCGCGCATGGTCGAGAAGCGGAAATCGCCCAAGAGACGATCGAGCCGAGGCTCACATTTCTCCAGGTTCACATAATGACGAAAGCGGGATTTCCAACTGACCTGCGCCCGGGGCTGCTGGGGATCCACCTCCCAGGGGTGCGTATAGAAGGTGAATGGCTGGCCATACTTGTGATTGACCTTGCGCAGCCCCCAGCGACTGAACCAGTAAGGAAATAGCCGAAAATACCCGCCGCCGCCTATCGGCAAGCGCTGGCCCGCGATGCGGATGGTAGACGGCGGGAACTCCCGTATCTCCAGGCCATCCGGCAGCCGCAGTATATGCGGTAACGCTGGAGCCCCGGTGAAACCGTAAAAATCGTGCCGTACCGGGACGATACTGGAGTCATATTGGAACCCGGCCTCGGTGATGACGTCCAGGGCCCAGACCGATGCCGGTGTAATCGAATACGAGGCTGCGCGGTAGCCGTGAACCGGCACACCGGCGATATCTTCCAGCGTATTTTTCGCCCGCAGCGTTTCCTCACGGAAGACGGCCGGCTCCTGGCTGTAGATCAGTTGATGGCTCTGGCCGTGACAGGCCAGTTCATGCCCGGCAGCGGCGATGCGGCGGATAAGATCCGGGTGTCGCTCGGCCACCCAGCCAAGCACGAAAAAGGTACCCTGCACGCCGTGGCGGCCCATCAGGTCGAGGAGCCGACCGGTATTGGCGTCGACCCGCGATTGCTGGGACGACCAATCTCGTGGGTCAAATGCCTCTTTAAGGGCCGCGACCTGGAAATGCTCCTCCACGTCGACAGTCAGTGCATTGATGTTCGCGTTTTTCATAATGAGCTGGAGGCTGCGCCCAGCTGGCCCGGATGCTGCTATGCGGCTAGAGTGTATACGAAAGCGACCGCGCCAAGCCGGAACCTGATCACGGCCCAAAATTGATCTGAATCGCAAAAATTTTCGTGGCGATGCCTTAATATTCGTCAGCCATCACCAGAAAGGATGCCACTGTGGCCGATGTTTCTTCTGCTCCATCAACAACTGCTGCGGAACCTGCCCCCGGCTCACCGTCGTGCCGCTTCTGCGGACATCCCCTCGCTACCACTTTCGTGGACCTTGGTCTGTCCCCATTGTGCCAGACGCATATCAGCGAGGCGCAACTGGGCGAGATGGAGCCATTTTACCCTCTCCATGCCCGGGTCTGCAGCCGGTGCTTCCTCGTGCAGCTGGAAGAGTTCGTCGCCCCGGACGACATTTTTGGGGAATACGCCTATTTCTCGTCGTATTCGGACTCATGGGTGGCCCACGCACGCCGCTATTGCGAGATGATGCGCGACCGCTTCAGCCTCGGCGCGAAACACCGGGTCGTCGAGATCGCCAGCAACGACGGCTACCTGCTGCAGCACTTCATGGACATGGGCATCGGGGTGCTCGGGGTCGAGCCTGCCGCTAACGTGGCGGCGGCTGCCGAGAAGAAAGGTATCCCGAGCCGTGTCGTATTCTTCGGCGAGCAGACGGCTCGAGCTCTGCGGGCGGAATTCGGGCCTGCAGACATCCTGCTGGGCAATAACGTCCTCGCTCATGTGCCAAACCTGAATGACTTCGTGGCCGGGATGAAGGTGCTGCTCGCAGACGATGGAGTCCTCACTATGGAGTTTCCGCACCTGGAACGGCTCATCGCCGAAAACCAGTTCGACACCATCTACCACGAGCACTTCAGCTATTTTTCGTACTATACGGTCGAACAGGTCTTTGCCGCGCATGGGCTGGTGCTGTTCGACGTCGAGGAACTGCCCACTCACGGCGGCTCACTGCGTATTTTCGGCCGGCATGCAGAAGACACCGAGAGGGCGGTGACGAACAGGGTCGAGGCGCTACGGCGCCGGGAACTGGATGCCGGCGTGAACCAGATGGAGCCTTACGGCCGGTTCACCGAGCAGGTGAAAGCCACCAAGCGCAACATTCTCGCCTTCCTCATCGAGCAGAAGCAGGCCGGAAAGACCATCGCTGGCTATGGCGCGCCCGGGAAGGGCAACACCCTGCTCAATTACTGCGGTATACGCACGGATTTCTTGGATTTTACGGTGGATCGCAACCCGTACAAGCACGGCAATTATACACCCGGTACCCGTATCCCGATCCTGGCGCCGGAGGTCATAGCCGAACGGCGTCCTGATTATCTGTTCATCCTCCCCTGGAACCTCGCGGATGAGATCGCCGAGCAGTGTGCTTACATCCGCGACTGGGGCGGACAGTTCGTCACGCCCATTCCGGCGGTCCGCGTGCTATGAATCAAGCGAAGCCCACTCACATCGTCACCGGTGCCTCAGCCGGGATGGGCACGGCGGTCGCGCGCCGACTGGTCCAAACCGGGCGGCGTGTCATCGCCCCGGGCCGGAACGAGGCAGCACTGGAAGCGCTGCGTGAAGAACTCGGTCCTGATTTTGATCCGTTCACCGCGGATCTCTCCGAACCCGACCAGATTGAGACTTTCTGCGAGTCGGTAACGAATGAGAGTATCAAACTGAAGGGCCTCATCTTCTGCTCCGGCCTCGCGGTGCCTGCAAAAGTCACACAGACGACCGCCGAGAGTGTGGATCAGATGTTCGATATCAACACGCGCGCCCCCATGCTCCTGACGGCCCGACTGGCCGGTCTGCTGCAGGACAGCAACGGGGATGTTGTCTTCATCAACTCCAGCGCCTCGAGAACGCCGGGAATGGATCGTGCCGTCTACAGCGCCTCCAAGGCCGCACTGGCCAGTTTCGCCGATTGCGTTCGCGGCGAACTGAATCCTGGCGGCGTGCGCGTTGCCACCATCTATCCCGGACGCACGGCCACGCCGGGGGTCGAGCCGGTTCGCCAGTACTATCGCGATACGGTTGACATGCGTCGTCTGTTGCAGCCGGACGACATTGCGGCGCTGGTGATCCACATCCTGGACGCGCCGGACAACGTCGAGATTACGGATATTCACCTGCGACGCCGATGGCCCGACTGAAACACCGAGGCCGCCGATGCCGACCAAGGCTTCAGCCAGCGAATCAACACAATCGAGGAATCCGTCCCCATGAACATCTGGGTGAATAGAAACCATAGCGATGCGGAGCGCCGGCCCCGGGTGTATGCAGGGGACATCTTCGTTCTGCCATCGAGTGATGCCTCGCTCGAACTCTGCCAACTGGCCCGCGAGATGCTAAAGCAAGCCTTTGCGCCCCACGATCCGGAAACCGCTCAGTTTCATTTCGCCGTCGAGGAATACGCAGCCATTCTGGCAGAGCTGAAGCCGGCCTTCATCCATCACCCTGAGTGCAAGCGCCTGTTGCCCCAAATCCTGGCCACAGCCGGATGTGATCCTCGAGAGACCTATTTCGATGTACCTCGACTACGAACCTCAACCTCGGACGGCTATCTGACATCTGGCATCGCATATGCCTTCCACCCTCACCGCGACACCTGGTATTCAGCGCCCCAGTGTCAGATTAACTGGTGGATACCCGTCTACGACGTGCTGCCAGAGAATGGTATGGAGTTCTTCCCGCGCTATTTCTCCGAGCCGGTCAAGAACGGGTCCTGTGACTACAATTACTATGTCTGGAATCGGGATAATCGCGCACAAGCGGCTCAACACGTGAAGAAAGATACCCGCCGCCAACCGAGGCCAGAGGAGACGCTGGATATCACCCATCCGCTCCGGCTTGTTCCCATGGTGGGTGAGATCATCGTGTTTTCCGGCGCGCAATTGCATGCCTCGGTGGAGAACTCGAGTGGAGTAGCCCGTTTCAGTATCGATTTTCGTACCGTAAACCGGCGGGATCTCAAGCAAGATCGGGGGACGCCTAATATCGACTCCGAGTGCACCGGCACGACGCTCAGGGATTTCCTGAACTGTAGCGATCTTGGCCGCCTGGATGAAGGCCTGGTCGCACTTTATGATCGCGACGGCGGGCCCGCCGATGCGCCCAAAGTGTTTGACCCGACACAGGCGTCCCGAGAGAGTCTCGCAGTACCTAAGCCGTAGTGCGACTCTCGTTAATCCAGAGGCACTACCACGTCGCATCTCTTCCCGCGTTTCCGAGTCAAATGTTCGAGTAAGTCCCGACTTGGGGCGAAACAGTGGCCCGTGGAAAAGCGGCGGCAAAGCGTTAGCTAAAAAAGCGACCGTACGCCCTGGGGGACAACAACCCATGCGAGTCGCACTCTAGTTATACTGTTCAACCGAGCACATAAAATCCTGGCCGCAGTAGAAACGGCAACAAAGCCAACCAAATCTAAATGCTTTCCGCTTCTCTGATCACAGCCTGCAAGCGCAAGTCGCTGTTGTTACCGACCCGCTGGGGGTCCGCTCGTTGATCCACACATCTGCCGACTAATGCAGGAGTAAAAAACAGGTGACGAACATAACGATAGTTACGCCTAAATCACCGTTTCCGGCGCGTTCCGACGGAGTTACGATCCGCTTGCAACCGATATTTCGTTACCTCGCCGCCCGTCACAGGGTTCAACTTCTGGTCGTCCATGATCCGCGTCCGAATGCTGTAGCACGCGCCATGGAAGCAAGCACGCTTTGCCATGAAGTTCGCAGCCTTCCGCCGAGAGTCAAGCCGCGCCTTGTCAGAAAATTGGAGACAATTCGCGGAATTCTCAGCCCTACCCGGGCTCCGTACGAGCTACTGAGACACGGAAGCCACCAAATCGTCGACTTTATTGCAATCAACGCCGATCGACATAACTCGGCGGTTGTTCTTTGGATTGGTGGCTCCGAGGCGGCATCCCTTTACGCGAAACGGAAAGATTCCCTACCGAATGTAGTCGATTGGTGTGATTCACCCTCCCTTCACTCGCATCGTCGAGCCGGGGACTCGAGATTCGCGCGCTGGCGAGCTGAGCGACTTCGGAAATGGGAATCATCTCTGCGGGCGTCATACAGCGCATCAATCTATATTTCAGAAATCGATAGCCGGTTTGCGACTCAACAGCACCAAAACGTCTATGTGGTACCAAATGGTGTCTTAGATGACATGGTTGAGGAAAGCCCTCCGGCCGCACAAGGTTTGACTGTTGGGTTCTTGGGCAACATGGGATACCAACCGAACGTGGAAGCCGCAATTCGCCTGCATCGAATTGTTCGAACGTTGCGAAGCCGATTTGATGACCTACACCTGAAGATCATTGGCAGAGCCCCGACAAAGGAGATTCTGGAACTCGCAGGGCCACATGTAGAAGTGACCGGACCAGTCGATTCAATTTGGGTGCATCTTAAACAATGCGACCTGATGGTATTTCCGATGACGTCTGGTGCGGGCCTTCAGAATAAGCTCTTAGAATCGATGCATGCCGGAACGCCGGTTATTGCGAGTACCATTTGTCTGGACCCGCTTGGGGATGACATCGATGAGGTAGCCTTGCGAGCTGATACAGATGAAGAGTTCCTCACGGCGATTGACAGTCTCTTGTCCGCACCAGCGCGCCGACATGCACTCGGCGAGAGAACAAAAAAGTTCGTATCGCGTTTCAAGTGGGAAGAGATCCTGCCTTACTATGAGAATATTGTGCTGCGCGCGGTGGGTCGTTCGTGACTTAGCGATTGCGAGTTCTGGATGGTCGAAATCTCACCAGGTTACTCTTCCATTAGCAACGCCTTCCTAACGCCGAAGATATTTGGCCTTCCAGAAGAAATATTGGTCAATCGATGACACTAGCTCTCTCCCCTCTGCTAATCTTTTTCTTTCACAGCTACTTCTATCGGACCGTTACGAACCATGAGTAGTCTCCATCAGAGAAACTTCGGTACCCGAGACAACGACGGACCACTGGTTTCTGCGATAATTCCGACCTATAACAGGGCCAGCATGCTTCGTACGGCTGTCGAGAGTGTTTTTTCTCAGACATATTCCCCGATTGAATTGATTATCGTCGATGATGCATCGACAGAAGATATCTCGACCTATATTCGGCCATGGCTTGATCGGCTCACTATCGTCAGACGCCCCTCCAATGGAGGACGGGCGGCAGCAATCAACGTAGGGATTAAGCACGCATCCGGCGAGTTCATTGCCGTGCTCGACTCTGACGATGCATGGACACCGACGAAGACAGAACTTCAAATGCAGGTTTTTGCCGAGCACCCAGAGACCGCCGCCGTTTGCGGCGGTGTTCAGTCGATGGACGAGCACGACGAACGGCTACCCTACATCACCACTCCCAAGCCAACGATACAATACGAGCGTCTTGCCGTATCTATGTGCCTTCCAGGCTCGAACTCTAACGAGATAGTACGTCGCGCTGTCCTCGAGGATCTTGGAGGATACGACGAAAATTTGAAGCGCGCGCAAGACTACGACCTCTGGTTGCGTGTCGCCAAATCATCCGCGATCCGTGGCGTATCAGAGGTTACCTGCCTTAAGCGAGCTCATGACGAAATCAGAAAAGATGGTGATATTGACACTATCATTGATTGCCGTCGGCAAATTGCTGCGAAAATATCAGACTCAGAACTACGCAGTAAACATATAGCTTGGATGTGG
This sequence comes from Lentisalinibacter sediminis, assembly GCF_040706615.1. Lineage (NCBI taxonomy): Bacteria > Pseudomonadati > Pseudomonadota > Gammaproteobacteria > Woeseiales > Woeseiaceae > Lentisalinibacter > Lentisalinibacter sediminis. The sequence goes on from NZ_JAPDRF010000004.1 coordinate 16,739, forward strand.
TACCAGATGGCTTGGCGTGCCTATGATCAGAGGCGTAGGTTTCGTGCTTTCTGCTGTCTTCTCAGGTCTTGGGTGGTGAGACCCTCACAAATCGATTCACTGCACCCTAGGCTCAAAGGCATAGTTTGGGAGCTACAGGCTCGACGAAAACGCTGATCTCTGAGCAGATATCCTTGCAAAGTGCAATCCTCTACCCGCGCTAAATCATCATGTTCTCAACCGGTCTTCGCGGCGTCGTTCATTTCCGAAAGGGGCTTTAGTCCAGCTATAAGGCGATAGGGCGCCTCATTGCGTGTCCGACCGTTTCTCGGCGCGGAAGACGCCGCGTCACGAAACTGTTCTCGCTGCTCCCAAACGAAATCCACCATGTCATCCAAATCTTTTCCTATACGATCAATCGGCAACATACACGGCTCAAGGTTCATCATCTCAAATGCCCCGCCTAACTTCCCTTTTGTATACTCGCTGCCCCAGATTGCTACGACAGGTATACCTGCTGATAACGCGAAGATAAGCTGATGGTAGCGCATCGTCACCACAAGTTGCGCCCTCTGAGTCAAGGCTTTCACCTCCGCCGCCCGCATGATTGGGGCTATCGAGAAGGTCGCGTTCGCGCTTAAGAATGCACTTACCTCTCTTGCTAAATTCAGATCCCCTCCCCCTTGAGGCGCATGATGCGGCACGAGCAGTCCCTCCATTTCCCGTTCCTTGGCTACACGCTCGCTTGCGCCGGCAAGGCTCGCAACATCCTCCTCCGACATGCCATCTAGCCGCCGGTAAGTGAAGATCGCGAATCTCTTCCCCCCGCTCATCTCATCAACCGACTCACTAAACTCTGGTTGCAAATAGACAGCGTCATCTAAAGCGGGACGTGCCTGCATCCCGATCTGCGCTTCCGAGAAGCCAGGATCCCGGACGCCGATCCAGTCTGCGTCGCGCAGTAGCAAACGAACTCTCGCCCGATCACCTTGCGAATACGGCCCGAGAGTCTGACTCACAAAAAACAATCTGCGTCTTAGGCGGCGCGCAAGCTCCAAGAACCTCAACCTCGCTTCAAGAACGTTCGGGTAGACACTCGTCAGGTTCCCGCCACCGCAGATCAGAACGGAGTCACAGGATAGCAACCAATAAATCTGCCTAATATACGACCATGCCCACCGCGCAGGTCTTTTGACTCTCATAGCCCGCCAAGCTCTATCACTTACGTGATAAAAGGAAAATGCCGTGACCGAATAGGTGCTAGAGGCGCGACGTCGATCCCCAGCTGCAAGGACTATTCTGTCGCGACCAATGAGTTCACTTATCCGCTTAATCGCGACCTCTGCCATCGCCTCATCGCCAACATGATAGTCCCTCCCAAATCCATGGACGTCGGCGAGCAATAAAATTCTTTTCCTTCTCTTAAACATTATGTCTTATCCCGCGTTTTCACTTTCATGTTCACCTACATCAATCCAATCGCTAACCTAGACAAAACCGCCCGCGGCAACGTCGTGGCATGGCGCCTTCCGTATTGCCGTAGCCGCAATTGCATGCAGTGAGAATTCTCCTTGGCGGCCCCTATCGTTCCTAGAACAGCATGAACACGCATAATACGAGAAGAATTAAGACGAACTAGTTTCTCTTCGTGTCCATAAGCGCTCGGAACAACTCAAGGCGGATCTCATTAGCATCAGAATGCGTTGGAAAGGTCACAAGTCTAGCGGCGAAATCGCGAGCCTGCTCCACTTGATTCACCAATACTCGCGGCATGCCGCGAATGTCGATCAAGCAATTTCGGTACATCCTCGTAATACCCCATTTCTTGCTTTCTCTAGTTTCGCAGAGAATTTCTTGATAGCGCGCATCGCAGCATAGTGCAGGATAACGAGTTGAGACGATGGAATCTCGCCCCTCGGGAACCGACTCAGCTATCGGACGAAACTTGTCGCAAGAATCTACCAATCTGCTTATCGTCCTGAGGTTGGATCGATGAATGTAATCCTGAGCCCAGCTACTGAGTGCGAGTTGTGTCCTGGCTGAATCTAACCTTCGTATACCTGTTAAGTTAGAATAGCGTGTCTGCCCAACACGTAGAAATGGAAGCCTAGAAACGAAACCATATGGTATCGGCCGAAGGCTGACGTTGAAGATCTGCCGCCTCATTCGCACTAGGGGATAGAAACTGGGGCGGCCGATACTGCTAATAACGCCAGACCCCTCTGCGAACATCAGAGCGCTTAACAATAGAAGGCCTCCCCCAAGACCGCCGGCAGGCTTCCCTCGCCCGAAACTCATCGTAACCAAGTCAGCGGTCGGTGCCCACCCACCGTTCCCGGGGAGCCGCTGCGCGCTATCCTCAATCACTGTAATTCCATGGGGTTCACAAAGCCTCCGCAAGCTATTTATATCCTCCGCGAAACCTAGGAAGTGGGCACCTATGACGGCCACGACGTCATCGGCGAGACGATCGGCGAGATGCTCGTGAGACAGGAAAGGCGAATCCGGCGCTGTATCGACCAGCTCCGGTGTTAGTCCCGCATACAAGACCGCCGCCACCAGGTCGGGACAGCCATAAGCCGGCAGCAATACACGCGTCCTGCTCCCATCACTCGTTTGTTTGGCCAGTACGAGGGCTAGTGCCAGAGCTGCCGTGCCTGATTGAACGAAAAGGCCCACATACCCGCCGGGTAGGACGTCGTCCAGCGCGATATCACGGCGAAGCGGGGGCAAGGGCTCGCCCGCCGGTCGAACACGCCCTAGCCTCATCGCCGCGATGGCTCCCAGGTCACGACTCGCTCGCCGCGAATGAATCGCAGGCACGCCTCGGCCATTGCCAAATTGACCTGGCAAAAGTAGTACGCGAATCGGGCGAAAGCCAGCCGTTGAACGGCGGCGGAGACCGAGGCAAGCACGGCTAGGCCGCAGCCGACGGCCTGACCGGCCAGCAGCACCAGCGGCAGGCCGCCCCCGGGGGCAAGGAAACAACTGGTAACAAAAAGCAGTAATAGGAACCAAGGGACCGCCCAGCGGAGCATCTTGTGGCTCCAGACCTGCCACGAGAACATGCCGAATGTAGCTGGGTTCAATACCTCCCGGGCTGCGCTCAGCCCCGCCATGCCCCGAAGGACCGTTCGGCGTTTGCGGGCATACTCATCGGCTGTGTTCCGCAGATTCCTGTAGACACCGATTACCGCCGGATCACTGACGGCCTTCAACCCCCGACGTGCGCAGGTCAGTGCCACAGTGAAATCGCTCGGTACATCCGTCCTCCATTCATCGCAGATCGAGCGCCTAACGGCGAAGAACGAACCGGACAGCCCAACCAGACCGGCCAGGCGGGACTCTAGCCGCCGGAGCCACATCTCATAACGCACATACAGGCCCTCGCCGGCAAGTGTGCCATCAGGGCTCTCGAAGCGGTCCTCGCTGGAGACTGCGCCAACGCAGGGATTCCGGAATCGCTTCATGAGAGCCTCGAGGCTGCCCGGAGCAATGCGAGTCGAGACGTCAGAGAAAACGAGGATTTCTCCTCTTGCCGCATCGATTCCCAGCTTCTGCGCGGCCTCCTTGCCCCCTCTCGCCTCCTGACGGATAAGCCGTACCCGATCATCGCCCATCCCGCGCACCAGCTCATCGGTCTCGTCCTCGGAGGCATCCGAGACGATGAGAATCTCGCTGGGCCAGCCCTCGGCGTGGGCCAACAGATCGCGGATCTTCCCCTCGATGCGCGCTGCCTCATTCCTCGCCGTCACTATGAAACTGACAGGCGCCTCGACACCTGACGAATCCGCGTGCCCCGCTTCCTTGTCCGCACCCGGTAGCCGGGTCAGGGCTAGGAGCAATACCGGGTAAACGCCGTAGCTATAGCCTGCGCCGAGCATCAACAGCCAGATCACCCATTCCGTCACGAAGACACCCTGCCCTGGCCGACAGGTTCGACCTTCCGAGGAAAGCGCGGGTCGATGCCGGCACAAGCGTCCAAAAGCGCCTCATGCGTGCGATCCAGCCTGTAATTCTCATCCACAACCTGGGCGGCCTCTCGACCCAGTCGAGCGCGCAAAGCCTTATCGCCCGCAAGCCGCAACACACAGGCGCTTGCCTCCTCCACGTTGCCCTCTGGATAAACAAGACCCGTTTTCCCATGCGACGTCGCCCCGCAAACGGAAGGGTTGTCGGGGACTATAACAGGCAGCCCGGCACGCATATATTCAAGAATGGAAAGTGAGTAACCCACCTCCCCGCGCGCCGGGTGAAACGCCATGGTACAGCCCGGTAGGATCTGCGCCACATCCGATAGCCGGCCGGGAAAGGTGGACAAGCCGTCCACGCCCAGTCTCGCCGCGTGGGTCCGGAAATCCTCCAGATGGGGACCGTCCCCAATAAACAAAAAATGGATACCGTCCCTATGCTTCTCCTTCAGTGAAGCTAGGCACTCCAGCACGAACTCGACATTTTTGTATCGATTAGCCCTGGAGACCATCACCATGATTGCCCGGCCCCGGGGGATGTCGAACATGGTATAGACGTCGCTACTCACGGTCGTCCTGTTCGGCTGCGGTGCCAACCCGTTGGGTACCGCCCAGGCGCGCGACGGCGGGACGCAGGAGACTTCTATCAGTCTCCGCCGTACGAACTCTGTAGCGCCAATGACACCATCGGCGGCGATCATCGGAGCGCGGTTTAGCATCTGCTTTAGCATGCGCTTCCCGCCTGAGGGCGTGATTCTGAGGCCCGGCGTATGGTCGTGAACGATGATAGTCTCGACGCCGGCGATCCGGTATAGCAAGTACCTAAACTTCCACGTGCTCCAGTCCGAGAGATAGAGCGTTTTGATACGGAGCCTCCTCAATAACTTGAACTGAGCCAGCAGATCAGCAGGCCTCGGAGATCTGAAATCCTGCTCGATCACGCGAAGGGGCGCATCGAACAACCGCCGGCTGACCTTCGTCACCTGCGGGAACGCTACGTAAGATACAAGCGAAGGCTGATAGGCCTCAGCCATAGCCGCCCAGAAGCCCTCCATCAGCCACCAGGCATACCCCACGTCGGAGTCGTGATTTCCAACCAAGAGAAGACCGGACCGTTTGCTCATGCCAGCTCGAACGCCGCGGGAGTGACATGGCACTCGCATGTCGCATTTAAGGCACCAACGAATATGGCCAGTCCGCCTCGATCGAGTTCCCTCACCCTATCGGCAATCTCCAGGGAGCGAGCAAATCGGTAGTCGGCAATGGAGACCGGAGTCATCATGCGTGTAGGCCTCACCCTCTTTGTCAGTCAGCTCGGCACCCACGAACTATTCGAAATAGAACGCACTGCGACACTCATAATCGGCCATTCTGCTTACTTCTTCTAATCAAGGGCGTTGCCTAGAATATTACCTAATGATCTGATTCGCGCCGTGACTCCTATCACACGACCCATCGCGAACTCACCCCCGTGCCATTCGCATCGGAAAATGCGACGCAAACAACACATGCCCGCCTCCTCATGCGCTACTATTATTAGGTGAACGGAGCCGCGTTGAATAGACAAGAAGCCATGAATACATCATACCTCCGGCGGACCATCCGTGAGAGCCTCAGCGATATTGTGAGGGAGTGTCGCATTCTGGCCACGCCCCCTCCACGGCCTTCCCTATGCTGGCTTTTCCTGGTGGGTTGTTACAACTCGGGAACAACCCTGCTGGCCCAAATGCTCGCCCGCCATCCCGATATCGCATCGTTCCCGACCGAAGGTCATTTCATAACTAACCAATTTGTAAAGGACTTCGATGTGGGCCTACCACGCATGTGGAGCCGAGGAGAACATCTTTTTCGATTAACCGAACAAGACGAGGGCCCCGACGCGCAACGCATCAAGAAAGAGTGGGGCATGCGGCTCGACCGTCGGAAGCCGGTCTTCCTTGAGAAATCCCCTCCCAACACGGCCCGCACCCGCTGGCTTCAAAGTTATTTTGCTCCAGCCCGGTTTGTTGCAATTGTGCGGAACGGCTATGCTGTGGCCGAGGGTATCCGACGCAAAGCGGATCCTCACCATCTCCCGGCGAGCTGGCCTATCGAGGACTGTGCGCGCCAATGGGTTCGCTCGAATGAAATGCTACAGAAGGATTCAAGCTATCTGGACCATCTCCTGTGGGTCAGCTATGAATCACTGGCCGAATCACCCAAGGATGTCCTGAACAACATCGCGCGCTTTGCCGGCTTGGAAGATTTCCCCACCTTTAATACAGACGATGCGCTAGTTGTCCACGAACGGAAGCAACCGATCGCTGATCTCAACAACGAAAGCATCGAACGATTGAGCGCCCAAGATATTGCGACGATAAACCGAATAGCTGGTCCGACCCTTGAGAAATTCGGTTACGAAATCTTAAACCCGGATGCGAAAACGACTAGCGATAAGTAGCGCCTGAAAGACGGATAGTTTGCAGACAAACGAGTATTCTTGCCGTCGAATCCGATTCGCACGAACGACCCCTAGTAAACCTCTCTCCGGCCCGATGCACTATCATGCTTGAGATTCCCGTCGATACCAGGCTCACGCAGCTGCGACTTCGCGTCAATGCAGCTTTATCTTCTGTTGGCCGCGTTTTCTTGGGCTACAACCAACAGCATCTGATCGTTTGCGGATTTCCTCGAGCGGGCACTTCTCTCCTCTACAACATGCTGAGTGCATCGACGCACGGTTTCCGCTATGAGCCTTTTGAAAACTATTTTATGTATCGCCTTCATCGACTTGGCAGTTATGCGACGAAGGCGCCGTTGGACGTTCTCCATATACCAGCAATTGACGGACTGAATATAAATAGGAAAGCACTGATAATCATTGTGGTGGTTCGAGATATCCGAGATATATTAACTTCACGACACCCTCTCGTACCCGATCAATATTTTATCAGTTTCGATACAAGTCTCTGGCCGAAAGACAGAAACTTTCGCAGCTGGGCGCATGAAGCCCCAGGCGTCATTCCGGTATACGAAGCCATCGAGTCAATCCGGAACCGACGCGATGTCACCATTATTCGCTATGAAGACCTGGTGGCAGACCCAGATCGTGTCCAACACCAGCTAGGCGACAAATTCAATCTTCGCTTCAACAGTGACTTCAGCAACTACCATAAACGGCCGGAAAAGCATGCATACAGTTATCGAGGGCGCTTTCAAGCTAAAGATCCTAAACTAGTTCGCGAGAATGACGCGTCAACGAAAGAACGAGTCTCGCGGTGGCGCCGGTCCTCCGAAGATGTGGATCGTATCAGAAGACAGTTTCTAGCGTGCCCTGAGCTATTCTCGGTTCTCAAAGACTACGGATACGAAACAGATGACCACTGGTTCTCAGCCTTAGATCCGTGATCCCATATTTACTCACCTTGTCTACTGTAACGCTCGGGTACGTGAGCGCCTTGTTTTTTCGATAGCTTCGCGCAGTACATCCCATGTCCGCCGACCCACAACATCTGCAGAAAAGTTTCGCTCGACATTTCGTAGCGCTGCATCCCGATAAGACGGCCACTGCTCCGGATGATCGATGAAATGTTCTATAGATTCCGCAATTGCACGGTGCGATCTGTCCTGTATCAGCCATCCATCCACTCCATGATTGATGCACTCGGGAATACCTCCGACCCGCGTAGCGATCGGAATACATCCCGTCGCTTGGGCCTCCTGCAGGACGACGCCCTGGGTCTCTAACCATCCCTGCCGGAATCGACTGTGGGTGCTCGGCAGAATCAACAGATCCGTCTCATAGTACTTTTTAATCAGGGCTTCATTTCTCATCGGTCCGTGAAATGTGACGATTTCCGTCAGGCCGTGCTTGCGACAAAGCTCTTCCAGACGATTACGGTCCGGACCAACACCAACGATATGCACTCGAACCGAGCGCCCGCTTCTCATCAGTCTAGCAACGGCAAGTAATAAATATCCTTGGCCTTTCTCGCGATTCAAACGTCCAACACACAATATCTCTACCGGGCGTCCGGACTCTTGAGTTCGCCTTTTTCGACCAACGAAGCGCTCAATCGGCAAACCCTGCGGTATGACCGCGAGCTTATCCGCGGAATATCCAAGTTCCTGCGCATGCGTCAATGCGGGACACGTGTTGACCAACACGCGGAAGACGCCCCTCGATAATTCCTGGCGGCGATTTGTGGTTATCGATGACACTCCGTTCGGCGGTAGGCCGTGGAAAGTTACAACCATGGGAATCGACATTGCATTGGCGACATCCTGGAATCGGCAAGACATCGCCTCGCTATGCGAATGGATGGCAACGATCGAACCTGATTTTAAGACAACAGAAAGCGCATGAAGAGCACGTAGAAAGCGTTTGGCGTTACCGGCACCTCTGTCAATTGGACGGATCATTCGCCACAGCCTCACACATAGCCGCGGCCTTCTAACGAAGCTACTCAATGCCGCCGAGACTAGCCCGGCTCGATTAGTAGCCATCACGATGAGATCGATCGCCAGGTCAACCGCTGCGGACTCTCTTGATTCGGCGCTTCGATTAAATGTAATTACGGTAACCTGAACACGCTGACTGACAAGCTGACGAAGATAGGTGTCCATCCATGGTTGATTAACCGAAGGGAACATGGGCGCGAGGACTAATACTCTTGGTCTCTGCACATCCTTACTAGGGACCGGGTCAGTCATTCACGGCGCCCCCTGACAGCGCCCTGCGATCTGCCGCGGAGCTGCTCCGCAACCCCAACATGTATTCCCGCCTTACCGCCTCATGCAGGGCGATGATCAAGGCTAAACTGATCCAGAAGTAAGGGTAATACAGCACGGTCACGAACTGGCCTGCCAAAAGGAATGCAACCAGACCGGCATCGAGTCCATGGCTTAGATGTCGAAGCAGGCTATCCTTGTCCGAGAGCCTTCGCCTCGTACGCCGACCGGCTTGGAATGATAGTGCAACGAGCACCGCGAAAACGAAGAGCCCGGGCAAACCCAGCTCGGCGGTAACCTGGATCAATATATTGTGGGGTACTTGGTGCGTACCCAGATAACTGACATCGTCGACGGGAGGAAAATGAGCCACGTAGTACGGCATCCAATTGGAATAGCCGATCCCGGTGACCGGATGCTCCCCTATCATCTCGAGTCCGTCACTCCACAAAGTAAGGCGCCGCTGGGAAGTTCCATCATCCCCTATGGTCTGAAAGCGCTCCCTCATGCCTTCGCCAATCAGTAGGAACCCTATTACAGCAAGTACGCCAACAGCGACGATATTTCGGATTCGCACCCCCACCGCCATCAGAGCCCAGCTCATTCCGACGGCCACGGCGATAATCGCACCACGGGAATTCGTGCCGACGGTCGTTACCAGCGCGGATATCGGTAGCAGCGCAGACAGCACCCTGCCCCATCGCCCCAACCTGGCCCATAGCGCATAAACCACCAGAAATGACAGTGGCGTGAACATCGCCATCTGGACGCCCAGTTCACCTGGATTCTGAAACCAACCGACCGGCCCCTTAAAGCCGTAACCTGGCAGACTGAATCCGGAGAACACGAAAGAGCGCAGGCCAAACTGGGAAAAGCGAAGGTTGCAGAGAACATAGACCACCATCAACAATAGGAATCGCTCGCGAGTCGTCGCCGTATTGGTGATCAGCACTATTATCACAAGCCAGGGAACCAATTGATCCCACTTGCTAACTCCATAAGCGGGAAACTCCGCGAAAATCAGGGAAAATATCGCAACCAGTAAGTACAGGCCCAGCCATATGTAGATAAAGCTGCGTGTCCAGCCCCGGCGCGCTACGTCCGGCAACATGGCGATCACCCCTGCGAGAATCACGAGCATCGTCCAAGGCAGGACATCGATGGCCGGGAATCTGCTCTGCGGCCGAACGTACTCGAAGACGACGTATAGGCACGCTAGCTGGAAGCCGACGGGCTGGTCACGAAAGCATCGCCAGACAGTCTTAGGACTGAAGTCCGACTCCAGTCCAATTTTCCCAGCCGCTGCAACGGGTTCTTCCCTCGGCCTGTGCGCCGCAAGCCGTCCGCCCATCTTTACGCCCCGGCCATCGCCCGGAATTGCTCATTCCTGGCGACGAGTTCGTCATAGGTCCCCGATTCGACGACGCGGCCTCGCTCCAGCAGGAAAATTCGGTCGCAATCCTCTACCGTCGTTAGCCGGTGGGCAATCATGATGACCGTCTTGCGGCTGCCAATATTTCGCACCGCTTCCATTACCGCCTGTTCAGTCAAGTTGTCGAGTGCGCTGGTCGCCTCGTCCAGAATGAGTACATCCGGGTCATGATAGAGTGCCCGCGCAATTCCGATGCGCTGCCGCTGGCCGCCGGAAAGCCGAACGCCTCTCTCGCCTACCCTGGTGTGATAGCCGTCCGGCAATTCGCTCGTTATGAAATCGTGGAGGTTCGCCACCTTCGCCGCCCGTTCCACCGACACCATCTCGATATGGCGCTTGGGCAACCCGAAAGCGATGTTCGCCGCTACGGAATCATCGGAGAGAAAGATCTGCTGGGGCACATAGCCCAGTGAACGCTGCCATTGTCGCACGGCATTGCCTGTGATCGGGACGCCATCGACCCACAGCACACCCTCAGTCGGAGCCAGCAATCCGAGTATAATGTCCACACAGGTCGTCTTCCCGGACCCTGTCGCCCCCACGAGCCCAACAGTAGTACAGGCGGACACCGTGAGAGTGACGCCGTCCAGGGCCGGACGGCTGGCGCCGGGATAGGAGTAACTCACCGCATCCAGCTCGAGCCGGCCCTCCAGATGACGCCGCGACGGCGCATCGGCGGTGCCGACGAGTTTAGTGCGGCGGCCCGATTCTTCCCGGCGTGTCTGCAAGGTGCGGAAGTCTTCGCATAGTGCATTGAGCGGCGCTTCCGTTACGCGGATCTGGGAGATGCCCTGGTAGATATTTTGGAGCGCCGGCATCAGACGATAGCCGCCGAATGCATACAGAGCGATGATAGGCAGCGCATCCTGAAAACTACCTTGTTGGGCGATCAAATATAAGAGGACCAGCAGCATGCCTCCGAACAGCAGTCCCTGCATCGCGAAAGAGGGCAACTGGCTGCACAGCTGGGCGGAGATCTGGCGGCTTGCCATAGTCTGTGCGGGTTGCACAAACCGGTTCACCAGCACATCTTCCAGACCGCCTATCTTGACCTCCTTTATGCCGGTGAACGCCTCCTGAACAACGTGAAACCGGGCATGGTTGGCCGCTCTGCGCTCCGCGCCGAGACGGCGCAGACGCGTGCGCAACACGGCTGAAATAATAAAGTACGTACCGCCCAAACCGAGGCCCATGGCCGCAGCCAGTAGGGGATCTACGCTAATCAGCAAGGCCATCAGGAGAATGGCAACCAACGACTGGGCCAAAACCTGCATGGCCGGGAATAGCACGCCATTGATGACCTGGGCGACCTCCGCCAGTACCGAAGCGCCCAAGTCCGCACTGTGCCGGTTCAGAAACCACTCGTAAGGCTGGTTCAAATAGCCGCGGATGAGACGGGCGCTCCATGCATAGTTTCGATTCTGCGAAAAGCGTAACTGGGCCCAGAGACCCACCGCCTTGAGAAGGAGAGATCCGATGAGAAGCACGAAAAACACTAGACCCAAGAAAAAAAGGAAATCGGACCGCTCACCGAACCCCAGTAACTCATACGTATGGGCGAGATAAGGGTTGGTCTCTATCACTTCCGGATTAGAGAGCACGGCAATAAAGGGCATGATTGACGCAACACCTAGCGTCTCCACCAGCGCCACGAGGATCAGCACCCCGAACACGACAGCCCCTCGTCGCCGTTCTCTCTGATCCAAAAGGGCAAATAACTTTTTATAAGCGATTAACATTACACTAGACTCACGAGTCCAAGCGGACGCAAGGGGGCAGAAAAACACTGTCGAAATGATACCCTTATAATGATTGCCGGGCGACAGCAGGCGCACATTTTGGGGCGCAGATCACAAAATCGGGGTCCCGACGGCAATCAGCGCTCCGTCGACCGCCCTTTAGGGTTAATACAGAAGAGCAAAACCAGCTCCTATCACCTCCTATAAAATTGCCCGGTATAGAATGAGCAGACCGCGTTCGGTAGAGAAACCACCAACAAGAATCCTGCACGTTGTTTCCGGGGATCTTTGGGCCGGGGCTGAAACGCAGATTTTCCAATTGGCGCGGGCCCTGAAAGCCACGCCAGCCATTGCCCTCAGAGTCGCGGTTATGAATCCGGGAACTCTGGCAAGCCGATTAACCGAGGAAGGGGTCGACGTGCTGATTCTCGATGAGAGCCGACACTCTTTTGTGGAACTCGCCCAGGCACTGACGCAGCTCAATAAAGAGTGGAAACCTCATATCGTCCATACCCATCGCCGGAAAGAGCACGTACTGGGAGCACTCTCCGCCCGGGCCTCTGGCGCCAAGCTGGTAGCGACGATTCATGGCGCGAGTGAGTTCACTTACCCGTGGTGGGACTTGCGCCATCAGTTTTTACTCCGGCTCGAACGGGCTGTGCTGACCCGGTATTTCCAACTCATCGTAGCCGTATCCCAAGAGCTAAGGGACTCCCTTCGGAAGACCTACCAGCAGGTTGCGATGCTACCCAATGGTGTGGACATAGCGGCGATCCGCAATGCGGCAACCGCGTGTGATCCGCCCGTCGACGCAAATGCTACCCGCCTTGTATTTATTGGACGCCTCGCACCCGTAAAACGGGTCGATCGAATCATTGATACGGTAGAACTCCTCCATAAGTCAGAACCCGGTCGATGGAGCCTTTACATAATCGGAGACGGACCATTGGAAGCCGCACTAAAACGTAAAGCCCAGCGACTAGACGCTGTCAACTATATCCATTTTACAGGCCCTATAGAGAACCCGTTTCCGTGGCTATCCAAGATGCACGCGCTGGTGTTAGCGTCGGATCATGAAGGCCTGCCGATGACGGCTCTCGAGGCCTTGGCTCTAAATATTCCTTTTATAGCCCCGGCTAAAGGCGGCCTGAGCGAGCTTGCCCGGGACGCCGGTATTCAAGATTTTCTCTTCGATACGGACCGGGAGCTAAGAGGTGTATTGCTCAAACAGCTTCAGGAAGCTCGAGGCAAGCGACGTCCGGCCTGCACATTGCCAAAAAAATATCAAATCGATTCAGTCACCGCCCAATATCTGAAGCTCTATGGAGGTTTGGCGAATAGATAAATATCATCCCTTGCCGGCTTTTTGGACCGCAGTCTAGGGCAGCGCCAAATCAGACACAGTATCTTTCCCTTCTTCTGCTAAGGGCTCGTTCATCCAAAAAGACAATGGCTTTAGTTGCTCATCTCGTGCCAGCTGTGCTTCAGGCTTGTTAGCTTTAATACACACGCGCTTCTCGAACTGCCCCCCAATCCCATGCGCGCGTTGCAAGTCCTCGCACAGCTTGGCCGTGGTATTCACTGGTCCCAGATTCTGTAAAAACCATTCTCTTGGTGTAAATGACCGCTCCGACTCTCTAATTGCTGCTAAGTTCTTACCAAGATCTCTCTCTCGCAATACTCTACCGGTGTCATTGTTTATGTAGTCTTTGTTTACCCCGACATTTTCTTCCAAGACGAATACCGGAGTATCACTCGCCATTGCTTCGTAGATCACGCGGCTACTACCTTCCTTGTAAGAAGTGAATACCAACACTCTGGAGGAAGCATAAATTCTTCTCAGCTCCGTTTGTGTGACGGCCTCGAATATGTCGAGACTATCCCCTATTCCATAAAAATCGATTTGCGCTTCGATCCTCCGCGTGCTGCTGGCGTTTTTCCCATGTCCTGCCAAAACGAGTGCGGCACGGAAATCTGGAAGCTCCCGCAAAGCAGCCGCGACCGCACGAAAATATGCATGAGGCCTTTTCCACCAGAGGTAATTGGCCACGCAGACCGCGTCCCACCGCTTCTCGGCGCGGTCGTGATCCGCTGGTCTAAATGCTTCAGAATCAATCCAGTCTCCCGCGCCGTAAGGAACCGCGACAAGATTGCAATCCAGGCAGTCGATCAATTTTCGATCATATCGTTCGGTAGCTTGAACGACCACCGGCTCATTCACATTCATCCAGCAAAAGATTGCCGGATCGGCGTATCCGGCGAAACTCGGTTCTAGCACCAAGTAGAAACGCCTCGACAGCGCTGCAACGTCTACTGTCGAATACAATTTCTCGGCCGTCTCGGTGAAGCTGACCAAGAGCACGCCTTTCCTCACCACATACCCAGCCTCCATCTCCGGTTCGGCCATGACCAGACATCTACCGTCCAGCGAATCGACGTCAACAGCCTTCGGTAAGAGCTTTGCCGACTCAATAGCAATATCCTTTTTTGCCACCGAGATCGCTCGACCAAACCAGCGCGAGTCTGAGTAACGGCTGGCGCGCAATAGCCACGACACCCCACGGGTCTTTTGCCCTGTATTGAGCGCAATGACACCTGCGCCACCAAGCAAAGACGCTAATACTCGACGCACCACTCGAAACTGGAAGTCTTTGAACCAGCTGAATACCACCCAGTAGATCGTACTCTCACGAGCGCTAAACATGCTTCGTCTGTTCCCGGCTGCGAAAGTTCGCTTCGATGCGTTCCGTTAGAGAGTTAGGCAGAGTCTACCACCAATCATTTAAGTGCACTCGATAGGTGCAGGTCGTTCCACTAATTCCCGTTATATAACGGCCTCGAATTCGTCTGTAGGGGCGGCATTCTGGCAGAGATCATCCGTCTAATCGATCAGTCCTGATCCGATAAGATTGACGCTTCTCGTTATCGGTGTTCTGCAGTCTTCACTGACCCTTCTCCGGCAATGCTTCGCCAGATATCAATCTGAGTAGACCTTAAACACTCTAGCCACGATGCCAATGCTACTTAGACTGATCGTAGCTTCGGACTATTGCTACTCAATGTGCTCCACATCCGCAGCCCCAATGCCTCCTTACTTCGACTCCGAATTGTCTTACGTCCCGTCGCAGATGCGATGCGTGCGCCAGACCCCTTCATCGCCACCATGACGTCGGCCTCTTTGGGGATCGCTAAAATCTGCGTTCGCCCGAATCGCTTATTCGAGAATGTTTCGTATTGAGCCTCCTGACGATCGACGGTGCCAGAAACTCGATTTTCTACGCGTCGTTCAAATGGGGAAGCTTACAACTTTGCTCCGAGACAAAGATTCTTTGCTTAGTTCATAGGAAGAGACAAGAATCGGGTGATAAGGGTGCCGACTTTATGGCTAATGCGTGATCGTTCTGACGGGAATTCCGGAGTGACTATCGCCTACGCCAATGGCGAGGCTGACTCAGCCATGCCGGACGAGGGTATCGATGGTGAGATGATACGGTTTGCACCTGGGCATCGCAATTTGCGCCATACGGTTAATTAGTTCGAACTACGGGCTGATACACTGCGCGGCGCCACGCTATCCGAGCTCGTGCTCGATTGTGCGAAGCAATAGAGGCCAGACGAATTTAGCATAAAGGCAGATTCGCCCGTAGCTCACCTCAAAAGACCACGCGAAACAATTGGTTATGCGCTATTTCCTTCCCGGGCCCGCCGAATGTCCCGCGTCTGAGACTCTTGGTTGTAACCTCGAGTCAGTGTCGGCAAAGAGCGACATTGCGATGCGTGTCACACTTTTATACCGTACCAAACTATCGGTAATGTGATTCAGCTAGAATCCCTAACGCGAGTGTATGTAACCGGCGATATCTTCCGGAGAACACAATGAATTTTTGTCAGAAGGCGACGATATTTGTTCTATCCACGATTGCAGCCGCGGCAAGCCCAGCCCAGACCACGCAGCCGACGCCTGAGCCGCCGACGTTGTTCGGCGCTGAGCGCGAGAATACTCCTCTGAGTACTTGGAGACTTCCGTCCGGTCATTTCACGCCTGCGAAGATGCCGATACACCTTGTTTATCCTCGCCCAGACGCGGAGACCGCGAGCTGGGCGAGGCAAAAGAGAGCTTATCCTGGACTGGAGTATCGAATTCCCGTTGTCGTACAAGGCGGGGCATACCCATACAGATACCAGGTTGTTTCCGGCCCATCTGGTATGACAGTCGGGGAAAAGTACGGAGACGCCAATTATGGCATTGCGTCATGGACCCCTGCCGAGGAGTCCGGACCCCAACAGGTATCCATACGCGTCACAGATCAGCAAGACAGTTTTGTTGATGTAAAATTCTCCATAGAGGTTACCCGCAAAGGCTTCATATTTCTGGATCCAAATGTCGCGACGAGCGGTGATGGCAGTATTGGGAATCCGCTCAAAACATTTGCAGACGTACACAAAGGCTCGCAGGATGATCGAACTTACGCCGGCAATATCCTATACCTTCGGGGCGGTACTCATAAGCTCACCGGCTGGGCAGGTAATAACGGCAATTTCAACGTAAAAGGTGACAATAAGCCGCAGGTCTGGTTGGCGTATCCTGGTGAGGAGGTTGTTGTGGATGCGTCGAGTGCCGGCGTCTACATGCTGGAAGGCAACTCTGGCAACGACATGTTCATGCACGGATTTCGCATGATTAATTCTCGGGCAGACTTGTCAAATTCACGGTTCTTCTGGTTTGGGGGTGAAAACGGCTCGCGCTCAACGTTCTTCGAACTGCACTTTGAAAATTTGGTTAGAGGAACTTCGGGCACGGACAATCCCGGTGCCATCGTGAAATTCCGAGGTAATAGTCACGTCGAATATTGGGCCATTATTGGCTGCAGTATCGAGGAATATGATGCGCCCCTCGTGGGCTCTTTTTACGCGACCAGATACGTTGTTGTTGACAATAACGTGCTTGGCGCATCTACGATGTCTTACGTTGATCAGGGGATATTCGCGAAAGCCGCAAGTGACTTCTGGTCAGTCAGAGGTAATGTCTCGACCTTGCAAAACTTTTCTTATGGCGCGCTTGAGAACCTCGGCTCATCGTCGGAGTATGGTCCACAAAGGCTGGAATTCGCTTATAACAAACTGTACGTGCCAGACTCCGGAAGCATGGCGATCGTATACAATTGGACTACTGGTGAAGGTGACCCTGGCAATTCGGTTTGGATATATCGGAATACCGTTGTGGGCGAAATGCGAGGACTGGGGCATGCAGTGTATGAAGTGGTGATTGAGAACAATGTCGTCCTGAACAAGAACGGAATTCAAGAGAGCGGCAGCACTCGGACAGTCACCGAAAGAGATAACTTGATTGCCTCCCGATCTGCGTTAACCGAGGTTCTCGATGCTGATTACCGATTACAAGGTAAGTATCGCGATCAATACCTAGGCACACATGGTCATGAAATCAGTGAATAATGGTTCCTGTTTGCCGCGCTAGAAGTCAGTATGTTGGGAACATTTGATTCAAAGTCGATCGGCGGGTAGGCACCCAGGACAAACTGCTGATACGTCGCGCGCGGATAGCTAAACAGGCGCAGGGTTAGCTGTTTTTCTACTCAGATAAGATACCGTTATGACGCACTAACACTTGACTCGCTTGCGCCATGAAAGCTTGCCGCTGGCCCGGAACTACTGGGTTGTGTCAGTGAATACGAAATTTCGCACTTTGCCAATCTAGCAAAACGCCGGTTGCAAGGCTCTAAATGATCGCACAGGGGATGAATGTGCTTTCAAACTGGGCAGCGGAAATCCGAAATTGATATGGTCACTAGCTGCTGGCGCGCCACAGGGAACAGCTTCAATCCTAGGACATCCGGCATCGAGCATGACTGCGTTATGGGATAACGTCGTCTCGCAACTAGCCCACACTATATTGGCTCATGAGACGCAACTTCAAGACGCTAGCGTATTCGCTGCGACAATGTACATTTGAAAAGCAGGATTGGGAATAGGCGCCTAGCCCGATCAGTCATTCAGAATAGCCTACTCGGATCGTTCACTTATTTTGCTGATTACTGCTCTGAACTTCCCCGCCTGATTTCGAGGGATTGCAGATGTTTGCTCCACAACGACGCGCATCCCATCGCCAAGCCTCTCCTTGATCCGTTTGATGACATCCTGTTCATCATTGAATCCGAAACCTGGTTTCGCCACGACTATAACGCGAACAAAATCTAGCCGTTCCTGGATAATCTGCCCTTCTTCGATATTTGGTTGGTCTACAAAGATGCCATGGAAACGAACCATTCGTCGACCGTCCGGACCGTAGACAGTATCTTCCAAACGACCAATGACTTCTTTGAGTACGGGCATCTGCCTTCCGCAACGTGCTCGCTCTTCTGAAAGCACGGCACGATCACCGATACGGTAGCGGATCATTGGTTGACTAGGCCTTATGAATCCTGTTGCCAAGATCTCTCCGTCTTCCGCAGGGCCAATCTGATCGAACGTTGAATTCACAACTTCCAGGATGCCACAGTCAGGGTTGATCAATTTTTGGCCGTATTCATTCTCACAAACGAAAAAAAGATTCTCGACTGTTCCATATTCCTCGAACACCCGAGTCCGGAATACAGCTTCGATTACACTCCGCATTTCGGAGCTTACCGGCTCGCTGGTCGTGATTACTGCCTTCAAGCTTGGCGGTTGCAAACCCTTTTCTGCTGCTAGCTTGGCTATCTGATAAATCGAATTGGCGTAGCCGGTCATCCAATACGGTCTATGCCTCTCGAATGCTTCAATATACTTTTCGGCATTGCTAGGAGAAATATGAAAGGCGGAAAAGTACAGTTGCTTCTCAAACCAATTGTAGCGATAGAAAGGACCTTGGCTATCCGCCGACGGAACGACCTTCCGTCCGCTAAAGGTGGCCCGCGATTGACTATAGCTAACGCCCGCAAATCGGCAGGATCGAGCTTCTCGCATAGCTATTGACCGCTGCATCTCGCCAGGGAGCCAGTAAGTTGACACAGGTGTACCTGATGAACCACTCGTATAGTTAATTCGATGGAGTTTCTGGGGAGACCCTCCCACTAGAAATGCATCGGGATCATCTCGAACCGCGCTCTTCTCTACGATAGGGAGTGCAGGCAGATCACCTACGGTAAAGCGCTCCAAGTCCGCTCGTGTTACAAGCCCACGCCAAGCCTTCTGATAGTACGGTACGTGATCAAATGCCGTCACCAGCAATTTACGAAGTTCCGCATTCTGATACTGTTCCCACTCCTTATGCGAAAATCTTTCCCGTGAAATGAATGCATCCCTCTCCCTGTGGAAATTCTGCGACAAGCGCAGCTTTTTCCAGTAATAGCCGTATGCGCTGACAAGTACATGCTGGGCAAGAACTGGCGAACTAGCATATAATTTTTCAGAGAAACTATTCATATCGCAAATCGCATCGTACCTTTCTGCCCCTTCAATTCTCCGTATTGACGCTGGCACTTACTCCGCTGACTGTAGCTAATTGCTCAGTGAGTGACCAATGGTTGGTGAATATTGAGAACTACCAGCCACGATCCGTCAAGATGCGTTCGTCGATTTCGCGCGTTGAGGTGGAAGTGGTCCAGCTTTCTGGATACGAGCCTACGTCAGACTGAAGCTACCTTGAAGAAGTCCAATGGGCTATGCTTACCGAGCTGAAACGCGGATTCGCAACTCTTGGAACATGCTCAAAATCCTGCCGTGGGGCCTGCCATGACGGCGACCAGACTAATGTGCCGAAAGCGGTCGAAGTCACTGGCGCCAAGGAACCAATGCGTGCTGTCACCGAGAATGGTTAAGCCGATGGTCGATAGTCTTGATCTTGCAGAGCATATCGTACAGAGGGTGCAGGCTCGTCAAGGGATGCTCGCTGATCGTACGGTGCATAGTGGCCTTATCCCAGAAATCAGCAAGCAACGAATCGACGATATCATGTAGTAGTGTGCCGGTCCTCAAGAAATCGAAGTTCACCCAACCCATGTTCGGATGTCTTGCGGACACTCCGCCAGTGGCCCGATAGAGTCGCCAGCGCACGCTCTCGGCCACTTTTCGTCCACCCCTGGAGAGCTCCTGCATTCCGATTGGCCAAGCAGCTGAAAGAAGCGTGGCGGCCATTGGATAGCGCAATAGGCTGGGTGCCATTCGACGTAGCAGCTCCTGGTTGACCTTGTTGTGAATCTTGCACCTCAAGGGCAGAGCACATGCTAAAGAAACCAATTCATCGTTTGAGAATGGATTAACAATAGGAATCACGCTGCGGCAGATCCCAAGTTGCCCATTCATGTACTGTCTCCCGCGGTGTCCGACCTGAAATGCTTCCACCAAGCTGTCGAGATTCGTCACACCACTTTCAGCCAGTCGCTGCAACTCTGACTTTGTGTCCACCGCGCAGTCCGTTATGACTTGGCGGCGAATTTCCTCTCTGACTCCAGAATCTAGGCACCACCAGTCGATATAGGACGGGCGGTGCAACAGCTTAAAGGCAGTATCTAGGGCTCGCGCTCCTGTGTTGGATGATGGTTTTGGGCCATAGAGGTACTTGAGGAGACTTGTAAGCTGGGCGCGCTGCCCTTGGACAATGCTAGGGACGCCGTAGTGGCCACCCAGTACTCCACCAAATATTCCTCCAGAGAGAGAACGTAATCCACGCTCCCTTGCGAACTCGCTCGCGAGTCGCCAGTGGGGAAACAACGAATGCCCGGAATCCTCTAACGCCCGCTCGAGTAAAGCAACATCGATCTCTAATTCCGCCAACTCGCGCGAGTAACTGAGAACGCCGTGATCACGGCAGATACGGTCCGCGATCCGAAGCTCGCGACTACTTGTGTCACCGTGACTATAGGCCAAAACCTCGTCTTCCAGGCCATTCGCCAGTATGCCCGCCAGGATCGTGCGCGAGTCCCATCCTGCCGAAAACATGACTTGGCAACCAACTAGCCGCCGGCCCTCGAGCGTGACCGCATGGATGGCCTTGGTCGCGCAGCTATCCAGGTGCACTCGTTTCTCTGTCGCCCAAGGATTAGGGAGAACCTTGATAACCGCCTCAACTGCGCTTCGGCCCGGCTCGATAATATGGCTCTCCCCTGGGAGGAACTGATACATGCCTCGGCATACCGTACGCCTGCCGATGGTGTAGCCACCACCGAGAAACTGGTACACGCCGGTAAAATCCGGCTGGCAGTCAAGGAGCCAACGTAGATCGCCCTGAATCGGAGAATAGGCGCGAAAGCCTCGGTCTTGGGAATCCCCATAGAAGAACGGGAAACTGCCCAGCGTATCTGACAATACCCATGCATACCCGGTATGCTTTGATATAGCCACAGCGTTGCCGCGGATCATGCGCGACAGCGGCTCCGCGTCGCCGGATTCCAACGCATGCACACCTTGCGAAATTCCGTCTACTCTCTCTCCATCCGTCACCGCGAAGTAGCCGGGCAGATCCCATACCGATGTTCCGCCATCCCTCCTAACGAATAACGCACAAGTTCCATCAGACCATGCCTCCGTGAACTCTCTGGTGTAAGAGAGCTCCGCATGGTGAAAACGCGATAACGAAGAAGCGCCTCCTGATACAAATATGAAAGACATCTCAAATTTTCCGTCCGTCTAGTCGGTGGGAGGCAAAACCAGCAGCGCACGTCATCGAGCATACCCCCTGCATCGCGCATGGAACACCGGGCGCGCTCCACTCATCTGATCTTGGTGAAATTGAAGCTCACGGCAGATCACGAACCCTTGCGATCTCCCGACCGGAGTCCTCACGATGCGCAGCCTCCGTCACGGTGCTGCGATCTCAAGGAAGAGCTAAACCCTCCCCTTAACAAACCTAACGGCCGTCCGGAGAACCCACTGGTGCCCTTAACCACTTAGCTATGGTTTGTACTCGATTCCGCAACCTCTACAACTAGCTCTTGGAATTCGTCCTTGCAAATCGGCGGCAGGTCCAATAAAGATAAAATCCAGCTATGACCAATGTCCGCGCTTATGTGGTCCCATCCTATTATCTGGTAGAGCGCGTTTGCGACGTGATGAGCACATCTAGCCCACTACGCCTCTCATGCGGTTCGACTGTGGGGGACTGGACATGTTGACATAGATGCGACTCAAATCTCGGCCAATCGACGCAAACGAGAAACGAGCGGATACGTATTCTCTGGAATTCTGCTCGAGCTTCTTCCGCTCCGCATCATTATCCAGGAGTCGGGCAATTTGCTGGGTGAAATCCGCGCCACTGGTCGCCATAAGCACATGGTGCCCGTGAGTCAAGTCCAATCCTTCGCACGCCACCGGATGTGCAACGATCGCTTTCCCCATTGCCATAGCATCCAGCATTTTTAGCTTTGTCCCGCCTCCGTCGAAGATAGGGCAGACAAATACCATCGCTTCGTGAAACAGGGGACGGATATCGTCGACAAAGCCCAAAACCTGGATGCGTCGGTCCCGCTTCGACATGGCGAGGATATCTGGAGGCGGATTGCGACCAATTATCCGAAATAGAATCTCGGGGTATGCTGCAGTCAGAGCGGGCCAGACCTCTTTGAGAAAGAAGCGAATAGCGCTGATATTTGGGTACCAACTCAGACCGCCAACAAAAATAAGTGAGTTCGGTAGCTGTTCTGTGGCCGGAGGCGCGGGTTGAAAGTACATCAGATCCACGCCATTAGGCACCACAGAGGTCGGCACGTCGCCGACTGTTTGTTGTAGTCGCTCTGCATCGAGGTTTGCGCATACCAAGTGCTGCCGGAACCGGCTGGCGACGAGTCGCTCATAGGCCGCCAGGCGTTTAGCTTCCTGCCACAGATACACACGCTTGAACGGGTTATTCTCTTGTTCCGCTCGGCGCAACAGCATTATCGACTCGATATTGTGATGATTCAGCACGGCGGGCAACCCCCCTATCGCGTCTAGATAGGGCGCCAAGCTCAGGGTATCGAAATGGACCACGTCCGGCTGCAAATCCGTGACGGCTTTTCGGACAGCATTTCTATAATCATCGCACATCCCCCAGCGGATCGTATAAGGTACGCCGGGGAGCAGAGAGCGCAGAGCAAGCGCCCCGCGACCGCCGATCTGCCGATCCTCGGGAAGGTCTGAGACATGAATTACTTGCGTAAATGCGGAGATCGCATCAAGCGCCGCTTGAAAATGCGCTCTGTCCGGCTGATGCGCGTGCTGACGAAAGGCGACTACACTCACCTCGTGACGTTGCGCGACCTCTCGCATTAGATAATAGGACCGCTGCATCAGTCCGCCCTTGGGCGGCCAGGGGAGTAGATGTGAAAGCCAGAGGATGCGCATCACTTAAGAATACGGGCTTCCTCGGGTGCCCCATTCGCTCTCATTGAATCCGAGCCTTCCGGCTGAAAAACGCCTCGGCAGCACTACCCACGCAGGCGCATTCCACGCCCCGCATTCGCGCGATCGACGCGAACGTTTCCCGGTTGAACCAGCGCTTTTCGCGCTGGGACCCGAAGAACTTCTCGATCCCCGACAACTTCTTCTCGCACACCGCTTCTTCCAGCGGAAAGTACAGATTGGGTCGGCCCAGATCCCCATCGTATTTCGGAATCTCGTACTCCAGAATCAAGTGATCACGAAAGGTCTGCCAGGTAAGATCGGACACCATCCGGTGATCCTGATGCAGGTCTTCCCGGTAATGCGTAAACACCAGATCGGGATCGCACGCCTCACGGATCGTCTGAAAAGTCTCTTTCAGTCCCGTGAACTCGCCAGGGAAAAATCCGTCCCGGTACTGGAATATCCCGATATTCCGGTTCGCGAACTCTGCGGTGAAAAATTCGGCGCTCGCTCTCGCCTCCGCGCCCCGTTCGCCCATACCTGAGAAAACCACCCAGTGGATCGTGGCACCCGGATAGCGCACCGCCAGCGACAGAATCGCCCCCCCCGCGCCGATCTCGATGTCATCGCT
This sequence comes from Lentisalinibacter sediminis, assembly GCF_040706615.1. NCBI lineage: Bacteria > Pseudomonadati > Pseudomonadota > Gammaproteobacteria > Woeseiales > Woeseiaceae > Lentisalinibacter > Lentisalinibacter sediminis. The sequence continues at coordinate 40,517 of NZ_JAPDRF010000004.1, forward strand.
GTGTGCCCCCAGGCAGAGAATCGTGGGCGCATCGCCGAGATCCAACCGCAGAGGCGTCATGTTTCGTCCTCGCGATGATTCCACACCTCCCAAGGCCGGTTGCCGCTGCCATGCATGCGGTCGAAGGTGATCTTGTCTTTGAACGTATCCATGGCAGCCCAGAATCCGTTCCACTTGCGGGTGCCGAGGCGGCGCTCCTCCATGAGGCGGGAAAAAGGTTTCTCCACCAGTTCTTCGCCTTCCTGGATGTAGTTGAAAATACTGGTGTTAAGAATCAAATATCCGCCGTTGATCCAGAAATCCAGTTCCGCCGCTGTCCCAATGGCGGTCACGAAACCCTCTTCGTCGCTTTCCATGTGGTGGAAAGACTGGGACGGTCTCGCGCTAAGAAAGCTCGCGGTCAGGTCGTTGGCCTCGTGAAAGCGGATCAGCTCCGGCAAGGGGAAGTCCGTTAACTGATCGGTGTAATTGGCAAGGAAGTTCGTCTCCCCGTCCAGGTACTCCCGCGCGCGCAGCAAGCGCTGACCGATATTGGAGTGCAGCCCGGTATCCACGAAGCGGATAGTCCAGTCGGCGATATCGCTCTCGGCTGGCGTCAGGCGGGCGCCGCCCGCCTCCATCATGAAATCGCGGTGACGGTAGCTGTCGTAATTGAGGAAGAACTGCTTGATCATGTCTCCTTTGTAGCCAAGGCAGAGGATGAAGTCCTTGTGCCCGAAATGGGCGTAGTAACGCATGAGGTGCCAGATGATGGGCTGGCTACCGACCTCCACCAGCGGCTTTGGCACCACGTCCGAGTGCTCCCTGAGCCGGGTGCCGAAGCCCCCGCAGAATAAAACGACTTTCATGATGGCGCCTGTTCTTCCGGGTCACATTCTCGCAGCAGTCCGGCCGCTTCCAGTTCCTGGGCTGTGCGTACTAGGGCTTCGAACGTCACACCGGATCGCCGGGCGATATCCAGCAGCGAATTCTCACCGTCCGACTGGTTCAGCAGCCACAGCATGGCTGACTCTCGCTCGGGCAGGTCCGCGCCGCCGGTGGCTCGATACAGCCCCCGCTTGCCCAGCTGGGGCTCGCACATCGGTTGCTGATTCACAAGATAACGGTTCTCGTCCAGCGTCTGCAGGATCGCCGTCACAATATCCAGGGAGGCCTGCAGGCGCTCCTCGGTGACGAGACCCGGATTATCGGCCGAGGTATGGTACTCCGGATAGCCGCCGTTCACCGAGCGGGTGAGCCGACCCACCGGCAGGTTGATGCCCGGCGAGCCGAACTGGCGTTCGTCATAGCCATAGGGTTCGAAATCCATGATCCGCGCCAAGGGGTCATGGGCCGCGAGCACGTACTCTGCTGCCTGGTCGATCTGGTGATGACCGTGCCGGGAGCGTTTATAGGTGTGAGCGGCCGCATCACCGAGGAGCCCGATCACGAGGCCGCCGGCAATACGCTTCAGGTGCTCTCGGTTACGGCTCAGCCAGACGATGGAGCCGATGGCGCCCGGTCCGAACACGAGCCTATAGGTATGGCGCCCGGGCGCCTCTTCCATGAGCCGTTGCCCGAGTGCCGCCGCCACGACGATACCGCTCAGGTTGTCGTTGCACAGGGACGGGTGGCAGGTGTGCGTGTAGACCAATATCTCCCGCTCGGTGTCGCCGGGAATGACACACTCGGCGTAGGTGAGGCTACCGGGTCGACGATCCGCGTCGATCTTCACCCGGTAGCGCTGCTCGGTGAGGCTCTGGCGCAGTCGGTGGGGCAGGCAAAAACCCCATTTTTCCGAATAGTAGGAAGTCCGGTAGGGAATCCAATCCGGGCGGTCCGGGAGGGAATACAGATGCTCGTCCAGTTCGGCCAGGCCCATGATCTTGTTGACCGGCACGCTGTAGTTCAGCACGTGCAGGTTCGAGTCCGCGAAATCTACAATTCTCCGCCCCGCCTCGTCTTCGATCCAAGCCTCGCGAATGTTCCACTCGTCCGGTACCGTCCAGTCAAAGGCGGGCTCGCCGCTGGGCACCTCGTGGATGGTAAGAGGAACCCAGTCTGCAACGAGGGCCAGAGTCTGCCTCACGCCATCGCCGGTGATGCTGCGGCAGATGGGATACAGGGCTTCGACCAGCGGCATGAGTTCCACTGGCTTCCGCTGCGCCACCGCCTCGCTCACAGCCCCCACCCCGCGAAGCACTTCAGTACGGCAACGTCCAGATCCGGGTAGTCCCGGTCCCGGGGATGGATCGCGTCGATATCGCCAGGCAGGCGGATGCCGAGGGCCGGGTCGTCCCAGCGGATGCCGTCGCCCAGCTCCGGCTGATAGTAGTCGGTCATCTCGTAGAGGACCAGCGCGCCATCGGTGGCCGTCAGGAAGCCGTGGGCGAAGCCCGTGGGCACGAACAGGGCGACGGGCTCGTCGGCCGTCAGCTCCGCCCAGAAGTGCTGCAGAAAGGCGGGCGAGTCCGGCCGCAGATCCACGATGACGTCGTGCACGGCTCCCGCGAGGCAGCGCACGAGTTTGCCCTCACGGGACGGCGGACGCTGGAAATGCAGACCCCGGAAGGTGCCCTCCTGCCGATTGAACGACAGATTCGTCTGCACGAAACCGGCCGGCAGGCCGTATTCGGCGAACTCACCCGAGCAGCGCAGGCGCGCGAAATAGCCCCGCTCGTCCCGGTGGGGCTCGGACGCCACCAGCCAAGCGCCGGGGAGCGGTGTTTCCGTGAAGCGCATCAGGCGGCCCAGTAATAGTCCTCGTCGATCTGGCCCGTGGCGATGAGCTGCTTCAGGCACTTCAGTCTTGTGTAAGCGGGCGCCTCGAAGTCGGCCGCCGTCATGCCGATGCGCTCGAACACCCGGCGGAGCTGGCGCGCGCCGTCCCGGGCCGTCCAGCGGCAGGAGAATCCGGGCAGGCGCGAAGCGATCTTGTCGAAGGAGACCCGGTAACTGCGGTTGTCGCCACCGCTCGGCCCGAACGTCAGCTCACACTCCGGGAAGACCTCCTGCACGATCTCCGCGATCTCCCGGATGCGGTAGTTCTCGGCACTGCTGCCCACATTGAAGATCTCGTTGTGGATCGCCTCCACGGGGGCGGCCAGGCACTGGCGGACGGCGGCGCCGATATCCTCGATGTGGACGATGGGCCGCCAGGGAGACCCGTCGCTGATCATGGCTATTTTGCCGGTGGTCCAGGCGAGTCCCGCCAGGTTGTTGAGCACGATGTCGAAGCGCATCCGCGGGGAGGCGCCATAGGCGGTGGCGTTGCGCAGGAATACAGGACTGAAACCCGGTTCGGCCATGGCGCCGACGTCGCGTTCCACGGCCACCTTGCACTCCGCGTAGGCCGTCTGGGGATTGACCCGCGACGTCTCGTCCACGATGTCTTCGTCGGCCACGCCGTAGACGCTGCACGAGGAGGTGTAGATGAAGCGCGGCACGCCGGCCTCCCGGGCCGCCCGGGCCAGGGCCAGGGAGCCCCGGTGGTTGATGTCGAAGGTCACCTCCCGGTTCGATTCGCCGAGGGGGTCATTGGAGAGCTCGGCCATGTGCACGACGGCGTCGACCCCTTCCAGCATATGCGGCGTCACGCGGCGGACGTCACCGCACACGGATTCGGGCCCGCGGGGCAGGTAGGCCGGATCAGTGAACAGCCAGCCGCTGCGGTAATAGCCGGTATCAAAGCCGATCACCTGATGGCCATCCGCCAGCAGAGCGGGAGCCAGAACGGCGCCGATATAGCCGTCCGTGCCGGTGACGAAAACCTTCATAGAGCCCTCCGGGCGCAAACTACCCTTCCCGGTCGAACGCACCAAGCTGCCATTAACGCAATTTTAGTCTAAAAACGGATCCCCTGAAGGGCTGAGTTCACAAAAATCTCGTGGCTTAGTTGTCGCTGAACACGCTTCGAAGGAAGTTTCGAGCAGCGGAGAGAGGATGCACGTTCTCGCGGTAATACTGCCGGTTGCGCTCACGCATCCCGTTGGACGCCTTGGGATTATCGAGCAGGTAGCGACATTTATCGACACATTCCTCAGCAGAATCATAGGTAAGATAGTGCACATCCGGTTCCAGAGGAACAGGCAACTCGATCAGCATGGGGCGACTTACGATCGCGCAGCCCGCAGCAAGCGACTCGGCGACTTTGAAACCCGCGCTGCCGTGTACTCCGTGGGAATTGACCGCCACGAGACTGGTTCGAAGCTGGGTCGCGTACTCGCTTCTCGGGACTTTCCTGCTGAGAAGCAGCTCCGGTCCGATCTCACGGGCCATCATCGAGTCCAACAGACCGATTGTATCGGGAAAGTCAAATGCGCGCCGGAGGGCGCGCACGACCTCCATCCGCTCCTCGTTGACTCGGATGTCGCCGGGGGAATCCCCCCGTACGGACCTCCAGACACGGGTCTGAAAGACGACTCGGGCTTGGACCTGGTCCGTTTCCGCCCATTGCCAATCCTCGTTCGCCAGCCAGCTGCGGACGTACTCCATCTGGGACAGGCACGTGGCAAAAGAGCGGCGAAGTGGATACGTGTCGCGCGCTCGAAACCGCGCCATGAGGCCAGCGAGTGCGATTTTGAGCATGAACGGCCGAGTACCGGCGAGATAACAGCCGAACGTGAGACCCGAAGACCGCATCTTTCGGCGTAGCGCATGTGGCAAGTCGGCTATGGCAGGACTCCAGTAGTTACGCTTGAAATAGACATCCACATCCTCGAGGGTACGCCGGCAGAAAAGGTCGCTCTTGTCGAAGAGATCAAGAGCGACCCTTCGAGCGCGGCCGGTCCGAAGATCCTCGACGTCAAAGAGCATGAAATGCTCGTGATTCATTGGCGGGCGGGGTACATTCAGGATTAAGTCCGTCTCTCCCCTGGCACGCATCGCAGCCAACCCACTTACGAGGCTGCCACACAATTCCAGGTAGAAAGTCGGCGATACATGCCATCGTACGCGGTATTTCGGCGAAGTCTTTTTTGACTTGGACTTCATGGAACACATCTTAATGAAAAAAGCCCCGCCCGAAAGGGCCGGGGTCACAAATAGAGCCGCGCTGGCGCTGCCGGCCGAGCCCGCTTCTGTGACGGAGCTGCGAGCAGGCAGCGCAGAGCCGCGTATACTTTGTGGGGATGGCCGTGCCGATCACGCGGCGTCGGCGAAGAACGGGCGCGAAGTTTGATCCATTCTCGGTCAACGACGGAAGTCATAGTCGAGCCCTGGACGGAACAGCAGTTCCTCGAGGCACGCGAGCCCTGGACTGAGCTCCTTTGCCGCAGCCGCGCAGACCCCCTGTTCCTGTCTTGGGACTGGCAGGTTGTCTGGTGGCAGCTCCATCGGCGTGCCTTTGCCCTTAAGCCATTTTTTCTCGCTGCGCGCTCCAACGACCGGCTGGTGGGGATCGCCCCGTTGTGCCGGCGAAAGGCCCGCCTCTGGGGTCCGCTGACCCTGCAGCGGCTGGAGCTCACCGGCGAACTCTGGCGCGAGGCGGGGACGGTGATGAGCGAATACCTGGACCTTGTGGTCGACCGCCAACACGAGGATGCTGTACTCGATGCCTTCGCCCGGTATCTGGGGAACCGGCGGGACTGGGGCCAGCTGGTCGCCGCCAACACGAGGGAATCGAGCCTGGTCGCCAGGCTGACCGAGCGCCGCCGAGCGCAGTCTCCCTCGGCGCATCTCGACCGCACCGACGCGCTGACCGCCTACCGGCTCGATCTGCGTGGGGGCTTCTCCGATTGGGTAAGTCGCCTGCCGGGGGCGACCCGCCGCAAGGCCGTCGCCCACCGGCGCCGCTGCCCCGACCTGCGCCACGTCGAGCAAGGCTACCAAGCCCTCGAAGATGCTCTCGACATCATGGCCGGGTTCCACGAATCCCGCTGGGGTCGAGTGCATTTCCGGGGTCTGCGCCGGGAGTTCCTACTGGAACTCGCGGAGCGAGACGGCTTCCGCGACCGCATCCGCCTCTCGATGCTCTGCGACGGCGATCGTCCGGTTTCGGTGATGTATAACCTGCGCGCGGGCGATGCCGAATACAACATCCAGTCCGCTTTCATGCCGCATTACTCCCGGGGCATCTCCCTGGGGTACCTGCACATCGGCTACTCCGCGGAGGCGTTATGCGAATCCGGGGTGGCGTACCTCGACCTCCTGGCAGGACCCGGGCGTGCCCGCAATTACAAGCGGGACTTCGCCGGCGAAGCCACGGAGATCGCCACCCAGCGGCTCACCCGCGCGCCGACCGCAGCGGCAGCCTACCGGCTCTCAAGACGCTGGCGCGGCCGCTGAACCGCGCTCCTGATCGCCCGATAAAGCCTGCGCAAAAGTCAGGCATCCGGTCATTGCTCAGCACAGAACCCCACCGCCTCGAGCCGGCGGAAGAAGCCGCTGGCCATCTGCGCAGCCGCGTCACAGTCCGCCGCGGCGCAGCCGACGGACACGGCGACGGCGTGCCCAGTATCCCGACCCCGCAACTCCGATGCGGCGCGCCAGACCTTGGCCACCAGGGCGTGGCCGCTCACGCGGGCGCCAAAGACGTAGCCCGCCGCAATCACCCGCGATTCCGACCCCCTGGACAGCCTCACTACACGCGGACCGGCGAGGTCAAGGGTCCCCGTAGCGCCGGCGGTATCCGCAGTCGCCCGGCGCCACTCACCGGGGTCGAACCAGCGATTGGGATAGCCGACCACCTCGGCCCCCTCTTCGCCGAGACGGTAGCCGAAATACCAGGCGTGGAGCGTGCCGGCCTCGGACTCGAATGCGCCGCCCCACCGAACCCGGGCATCCGGGAACTCCGGCGACAGCGCGGCCGGCGGTGGCTGGTCAACCCGGCGCCATTCGCTCACTCGCTCCGGCAGGGCCGTGCAGAGCGGGTCCGCGGCCGCCGGCGCCCGGGCCAGCGCGAAGACACCTAGGGACGGCAGGCTCAACAAGAGAACGCCCAGGGCCGCCGGGGCCAGCGCCCGGCCCGTCGACGGGACCGCCCGGTCGCTGCCGCCGTCGGCGCCGCCCCCCTCCATTCCCGGCGGCGCCTTTTCTTCCGCGGCCACCGGCAGATAGCGCTGCGCGAGGAGCAGCAGTGCCAGCATGACGGCGGCGAACACGAACCAGCCGAACATCACGTGGTCTTCCACAAGGCCGCTCTGCATATCCGTCATGTCGCCGGCCACCACCACGATGAACACCCGCAGCCAGTTCGCCGCCATGGCGGCGGCCATGGCCACCAGCACGGCCAGGATGCGGCCCGGGACCGTGCGCAGGAACCAGAACCCGTACAGGGCGGCAAGACTGCAGGCGGCGATGAAGTAATTCAGGCCGGCGCAGCCCCGCTCGATCACGAACGTGCCGGCGGCCACGTACACGGTGTCGCCCCGAACGTAGGCCGTCCTCCCCGTCAGGTCCAGCAACAGGTTGTTGACCTTCGCCGTTACCATCTGCAGCGGCGCCACGAGCACGTCCCAGACCGACCAGGTGAAGACGAGGGCCGCGAACAGGGACAGCAGGCGGACGCCGGCGCGCAGCCCGAACACATAGGCCACGGCAAGCCAGGCGAGAACGTGGAGCATGATCATTTGGCCGACCACGACGTCGGCCACCGTGACTGCTTTCAGCAACACGCCCGAGATCACCAGCAGCATGCCGACCAGTAGCGGAGGTGATTCCTCGAACGGTTGCAACCGGGCGAGGTAATAACCCGCCGCGGCGAGCACGAGGACGGACAGGGCCGTGCCGTGGCCGTAGACGAAGGCCTCGTTCCAGAAGCGGCTGACGGATGCCACCGCCTCGGCGTGGAGCAGGAGGACAAGGCCCACGCTGCCCGCGTAGGCGATGAGACCCGCCCAGCGCCGCATGAGACTCAATCAGGGTCGAACCGGAGGGTAAGCGTGTAGCGGTTCTCGGTGAAGTCGAACCCGCCGTCGCTGCTGCCCCGGTCCGCATACTGATACGTGAAGTCGATGAAAAGCGTCCGCGTCAGGCGCCGCGAGACATTCACGCTGGCGAAAAGATCGTCGTCCTCGCGGTCCGCATTCTGGAAGTCACTCTGCTCGAAGCGCCCGTCCAGGGAGATGCGCCAATTGCTGCCCAGCCGCCGAGACACCCCTGCGCGGACCCCGTCCCGCTGGCGTTCCAGGGCGTTGTCGGACTCGAAGTCCTCTTCGGAGCGAAAGACGGCCAGCGAGAAGTCGTTGCCGCCCGCCTCGGTACGCAGGGAGACGGAGAACCGCTGGCTCTCGAATGGCTCGCCGTCGCCGGCGATGTCCTGAGTCTCGCCGAATCCACTGCCACCGGTCTGGAACCGGTTGAAGATATCGCCGGCATTGGAAAAGCGCCGGTCGTAGCCGAGACTGAAGGAGGTCCTGGCGGTGAGGTTCCGGTCGAACGACACGCTGGCCAGCGTGCCGTCCAGCGTCTCGCCTGCTACCTCCACCTCGTTGATGCCGAGATCCACCGCCAGGCTGCCCCGGGAGATCTCGCTGCGGAAGGTGGCGGCGAGGGAGCGTCGCTCGAAGTCCTGGTTCAGCTCGTCGTCGTAGTCAATGTCGTCGTACGCGGCGGTCAGCCCGACGCTGCGGTTGCGGCTGATAGCGCGGCTGAGTGCGATGCTGGCGGTTACCTGATCGTTGTCCGTGTCCCGCTCCTCGAAGCTGTTGACCCCGTAGCGCCCGCCCAGGGTAAGGCGGGTCCGGTCACCCAGGGACAGGGTGAGTTCCGGGCCGGTGGAGAAATTATTGAAGTTGCTCCGGTTGTCCGGAGTGTCCGCGCCGAACGGGTTGGTCTGCAGCTTTCCGAAGCGGTCGGTGGTGACCCAGTCCAGGAGGTTCGGGATCAGGTCCAGGGTCAGGTCCGCGTTGGCGGCGCCGAACACCTCGTCGTCGAAATCCGTATCGGGGTAGTGGAAGAAGTCGAGATCCGACAGCAGACTGAAGTCGATGCGCCGGGTTGCCTGGGTCACATCCGTACTCAGGCCGACGAACGCGATGGTGCCCTCCTCTTCCGCGCCCGAGTCGCGGCCGATGTTGTCGCTGTAGGTGCCGCCGGCGCGGAGTTCGTAATCGAGCTTCGCGGCGAGCGCGGTGTTGCCGGCCGCTAATGCGAGGCTGGCCAGGAAAATCGCTATTGTTGGTCTCATCGTATCCACCGTCGCGATAGGTTACGTCCGGGCGGTCGCCCTCTCGCCATACCCGTAGCCGTACTGGTAGCTGCCGTAGGCGGCATCGGAGAAAGAGGTGCCCGCCTGGTTCAGAATCAGGTTCACGGCCTTGTCGGCGTCCAGGCTGTCCAACACCGAGTCGATTGCCTGCCGGGGCGTCTTGCCGGCGCAGACCACCAGCGCGATCTGCCCCATGCGACTGGCCAGGACTCTGGATTCACTGGTCACCAGCAGCGGCGGCGAATCGAAGATGACGATGCGGTTCGGCACGGACTTGGACAGGTGCGCCGCCATCCGCGCCATGCGCCGGCTGGCCAGCAGTTCGGTGGCGTGGGAATTCGGCCGCCCGGCGGGCAGGAGGCTCAGGCCCGGTACGTCAGACCGTATGATGGCGTTGTCGACACTCAGTGACTTGTCCGTGAGCACGTCGATGAGGCCGGGCTCGCTCTTCAAGCCAAAGAGCTCGCTCACGTGAGGCTTGGCCACGTCCGCGTCCACCAGCAGCACCGACGTGTCTTTCTCCACCGCCATGCTGAGCGCGATATTGATGGCGTTGAAGGTCTTGCCGTCACCGGGCAGCGCGCTGGCAATCATCACCAGGTTCGCGAACTCGGGCTTATCCGCATAGGCGCCCGCCATCAGGTCGAGGATCGGCCGCTTGATGATCCGGTACTGCTCCGCGATGTAGAGCTCCTGCTCCTCGGGGGCAAGCAGGCCCGCACTTCGCAACAACTGGCGGTCGATGGCGACGATGCGGCCGTCATAGCTCTCGAGGTCTACTTCTTCCTCCGGCGGCGCAATCGTGAGCGCGGCGATCTGACTGGTTTCACCACTTTGTACTATCTTTTTCTCGCGCCCTCCGGACCCGGACTGGATCTTGCGCAAAGCATCCTGAATCTTGCTCATTCGGTTCTTCCCTAAACCAGCCGCTGCAGCCACTGGCTGCCGGTATCGTGCATCAGGAACACGGCAACGAAAGCGACGCCGAGCACCGCCAGGCCGGCGCCGAAGGAGGAGATCTGCACCATGCGCCAGCGCTTGCGCTCCCTCGTCCGCATGGTTTGCACGGTGCCCAGCACCGGCAGGCCCGTCGCCTCACGCAGCATCCGCGCGTTGTTGAATACCGGGTTCATCTGATTCAGCAGGAAGGCAAGCGCACCGCCTCCGCCCAGGCCGGCGAGAAGGACCATGGCGATGAGCGCCGGCCGGTTCGGCGATGCCGGGTTCCGCGGCAGCGATGCCGGTTCCATCACCCGGAAGTCGACATCCTCGCTCGCCTCCGCCGATTCGGTCAGCTCCGCGACTTCCAGCCGCTGCAACAGCGACTGGTATTGAGCCTGCTTCACGTCATAGTCGCGGGTCAGGCGTTTCAGCTCCGCTTCGACTTTCGGCAAGACGTCGATGAGCCCGCGCAGCTCCCGGATTTTCTGTTCCTGGGACGCCTCCTGCTCCCGCAGCGCAGCCAGCTCCACGTCCACCTTGCTCATCTCCATCTGGATGTTCTGGTAGACGGGATTATCAGACGCGGCACCGGTACCACCGGAGTCGCGCAGAGCCTGCAGTTCGGCTTCCTTCTGGGCCTTGAGCTCGGTCAGGGTCTCCTTGATCGCGATCACGTCCGGGTGGCGTTCCGTAAACCGCAGCTGAAGCTCCTCGAGGCGTGCTTCATGCTCGTCGATCCGCCGGTCGAGATCCGACTGGATGCCGGCGGACTCCATGGTCTGCGACTCCCCCGCCATTTGCTGGCGCAGCGCCTGCTGACGGCGCTCCGCCAGCCTGATCTCGGCCCGGGTCTCCTCCAGCGCATCCATCTGCGCCTGAAGGCGACCGAAGTAGTCGCCGCTCTCTCCCGGCATCTGTCCCACGTTCTCGCGCTGGAACTCGGCGAGCTTCTGTTCCGCCTCGCTGAGTTCGCGGTCGAGCTGCCGGAGCTGATCTCGCAGAAACTCCTGGGCCTTTTGGGTATCCACCAGCTTCTCGCCGAGCACGTCTTCCTGGAAGTTGCTGACCAAGGTGTCAACCACCTCCTTGGCTACCACCGGGTCGATGTCGCTGTAGCTGATCGTGAAGACGTTAGGGTCGCGCCGCTCATCGTTCTGAATATTGATCCGCGTGCGCATGCCACCGATCAGGCTGTCGAACTCCTGGCTGGTCTTTGCGCGCAAATGCAGATCCGTCTTGCGCGCCACCTTCTCCAGTTGCGGCCGCCCGAGCATGAGCGTCGTCACGAGATCCACCCGGCTACGAACGTCGGTTTTAATCGTCAGATTCTCGATGACGTCCCGCAGAGCCGAACTGGTGTCGACGTACACCTGCGCCTCGGCCCTGTAGGTGTCCGGGAACAGGTAGGCACCCGCCCAGCCGACGAGGCAAACGAGCCAAGCGACACCGAGCGCCATCCAGCGATAGCGCCAGAGGCCCTTCAGCTGCGCGAGAAGATCCTGAATCTGAGGGGTCATTGGCGAGTATCAGAAGAAGGATTCGGGGATGATGAGGACGTCGCCCGGTTGCACGACCTTGTTCTCGCTGATATCGCCACCGTTGAGGAGATCGTCGAGGCGCACGCGGTATTCCCGCGCCTCGCCATCGACTTTGCGCACAAGCTTGGCGCGATTCCCGGCGGCGAACTCGCCGAGGCCGCCCACGGCAATCATAACGTCCAGAATTGTCATGCCCTCGCGATAGGGGATGGCCTGGGGATTGGCGGCCTGCCCGACCACACGGACCTGCTCTTCAAAGGTGCCCTGGAACCCGGTGACGATGACGTTGACCGACGGGCTCTTGATGTAGGTGGCGAGCACCTCCTCCATGTCCCTCGCCAGCTGGGACGGTGTCTTGCCGACAGCCACCATGTCCTCGACCAGGGGCGTCGAAATCTTGCCGTCCGGCCGCACGGGCACGGTCGCGGAAATCTCGGGGTTGCGCCAGACGAAGACCTCCAGCATGTCGCCGGGGCCGATGCGATACTCGGCCTGGTCGGCCCGGTCGGTGATGGTGGTGCCGGGTTCAGCCGGAGGCAGGCTCGGCGGGGAAGCACAGCCGCCCAGTACCAGCGCAGCGGCCAGAAAAAGTAGTAGTCTCGGCATATGCATTGACATAAGATTCCAAATCGCTTGCAGACTTCGACAGGTTATCGTCCGATCAGGGCAGTTTCCCTGATGACATCGACATTTCCCAGTGTCAATGGTGTCACAGAGAAGCCAGGAGTTCCCGCGCCTCGGCACGGCTGCTGAACTCGGCGTCGGACTCCAGTATCTCCTCGAGCAGCCTCCGCGCCTCGGCTGGCTCTCCGACCGAGGCAAGGGCGGCGGCCAGATGATACTTCACCTGAGCCCTTCCGTTACTGAGTTCGACCGCCCGACGCAGCATCGGGATGCCTTCTTCCAGATTACCGTTTTGTACCTGGATCCAGCCCAGCGTATCCGCTACCGAGCCATTATCCGGGCGCAACTCCCAGGCGCGTCGCGCGATGCTCTCCGCCCGGCGGTTACCGGACTGGGCGTATTCCCACGCCAGGTTGTTCAGCGCCACGAAATTCTCGGGCTCCGACTGCAGGATTCGCTCGTACTCGGAGATCGCCCTCTGGCCATCGCCGCTGGTCTGATAGTGCTGAGCCACGGCCAGCCGAGCGCCCGTGTCATCGGGCTCACCATCCAGATAGCTCCGCAGGGGCGCAGCCGCATCGCTCAAACCTCCCTCCGCGCGAGCACGAAAGGCCCTGAACGCCAGGCGTCGATCCCCGGGGCGCAGAGCGAGGGCCTGGTCGTACGCCGCCGCGGCTCCCGAATAATCCTCACGCGAGGCGAGCAGCTCGCCCTCCAGCGCAAAGGGCACGGCGTCCTCGGGGTGGCGCGCCTGCAGGCTTTCCGCGATTTCCAGGGCGGCGTCTATGTCTCCCTGCCGGGCCCGCGCGATCGCCACCATCGAGGCCGTCCGCAGATTCGCCGGATTGTCTCCTCCGGATGCCCGAAGGGTCTCCTCAGCGGTCGCGGCGTCGCCCAGTGCCATTTCCGCCCGCGCCTTGTTGATGCTGTAGGTCTGCTCGTCCGGTGCCAGTTTGGCGGCACGCTCGAACGCGGCGTAGGCATCCGCGTTGTCACCTAGTCCCTGGTGAGCCAGGCCCAGCAGATTCTGAAGTTCTGCATTAGCCGCATCCAGTACGACCGCCTCTTGCGCCACCTGCCGTGCCGCCTCAAATTCGTCCTCTGCCACGTAGAAGCGGCTGAGCAGCGCCCTCGGCGCGAGGGCGTCGGCGTCCGCCTGCCGGGCCTTCTCCAGCCAGTCGACGGCCGCATCCCTGTTAGCCATCCGGGCCTCGAGCTGGGCCAGCGCCACCATGAGCCGGCTCGATTCCGGCCGCTGCTCCAGCGCCGCCAGGTATTGCTCTCTGGCCGCGTCCAGATTGCCCTCGCGGGTATCGATGCGGGCGACATTGATATAGGCAGCGATATCGTCGGGCGCAATTTTCTGCGCCGCGAGGAAGTGCTCGCGTGCCTTATCTAGGCGGGCCATGGAGAGTGCCACGCCGCCGATCAGGTTGCGGACGCGGGCATCGTCGGGCCAGCGCTCCAGCATGGCCTCGGCCTCTTGCATGGCCGTGGTCGGGTCACCCCGGCGGAGCGGCGCCATTACCTGCAGGAAATTCCGCCGGTAACTGGCGTCACCCGCCTCCTCCGGCAGCGACCGGATGATGGATTCGGCCTGCTCGGCTTCTCCCGCGGCCAGATAGGCAGCGGCCAGATCCAGCTGGATTGCCGGATCGTCGGGGGCAGACTCGGCCGCCTGAGTCAGATAGGCAATCGCGTTGTCGTAGTCGCCCGCCTCGAGGCTGGCGCGAACAGCCAGATTCAGGGTGGCTGCGTCGCGGTCTTCTCCGCCAAGCAGCGGGCGGAGAACCTCCTGTGCTTCCTCGGCTCGGTCCTGCCGAAGCCGAGTCTCGGCCAGCAGTCGGCGGGCATTGGCGCTCGCCGGCGCCGCCGCCACGACCGCGGAGAGATACATCTCGGCCTGACCGAGATTGCCTTGCCGGAGGTGTACGGCGCCGAGCAGGAGCTGTGCGGGCCGATATTCCGGCGCAGCCTTCAAAACTTGCTGCAGCTCCGTCTGCGCGATGTCGAGGTCTTCTTCCAGGTAAGCGACCCGCCCAGCCAGGTAGCGCGAAGCGACGTTACTGCCGGTCAGGGAGCGCAGCTGCTCCACCGCGGCCTTCGCGGCGGCGGTGCCCCCGCCAGCCAGGTGGGCCTCGATGAGGCCGCCCAGGGCTTGGGCTTGATTCTCGGTATCGTCGGCACCTGCCGAGAGTCCCACCGCCCGCTCGAAATCCTGCACGGCGAATTCTGCATCGCCACGGGACAGGTGCAGCGAGGCCGACGCGCGCCAGCCCTGGGCGAAGTCGGGATCGGCGGCCAGAAGCTCATCGAGGATGCGCCGGGCCTCGCCGTAATCCTCCTGGGCAATGTAGGTGGAAGCGAGGCCGAGCCGTGCGTGAGAGTTCGCCGGATCCGCCTCCAGTACATCCAGGTAAATATCCCGCGCGGACTCGGGCAGTTGCAGACCCATGGTCGCGTCGCCGCGGAGACGGAGCACGGCGAGCCGGTCGGCTTCGTGGGCGGCCACCGCCGGCCGGATCTCCTCCAGCATTTCATTGTAACGGCCGAGTCGTACCATGGATTCAGCCAGGTCCACGACGACCTCGGAGGAGTCCACGCCGAGATCGACGGCACGGCGGAGTTCGACCTCGGCGGTGGCGGGGTCACCTGCTCGCAGCGAGGCGCGGCCGAGCAGCAGGCGCGCCGCCCGATTGTCGGGTTCGTCCTGCAGAATGCGCTTGGTATCGATGACGGCGGCGCGGTACTCGCCGGCTTCGTAGGCCTGCCCGGCACGCTGCAGGCGCTCGCCGTGGTCCATGGCCAGCCCGCAGCCGACGACCACGACAAGAAGAGAGAATAGGATCGGAACCCTGGCGAGCCGGCCGGCCCACGTGCGCGACGTTTCAAGCATGTTCGGGCATACCCCCAAGCGACGATCCCTGATCGAGAAGTTCGTGACCCGATGCTTACCGGGTCAGCCTCGCGCCAGTCTAGCGCTAGAATTCTACACCAGAGCGGGGAATAGATGGGGAGCGCACGTTACCGCGGAATAGTGGGATGGAGATCACATTCACGAAGTAGGAGTGCCTTCAGAGCCGATGCATGCCGCCCATCATTATCGGGGATGAATCCCCTCCTACGGCGCCAGAGTCGCGGGCATGGCGAAATAGTCTGCCCCCGTCTACGCACCCTCCAAATATAGTCAGTTGCCTGTACTTTCGTAGATTCGCACAAACCTGAACGAACCGATCGCGATTCCGGCGGCATCGTCATCATTGGCGATAGTCAGTCGCATCCCCGTGCCCGTGTAGTACTGACCAACCGGAATGACGAAGGTCTGGGCGCCTGATCCGTTGTAAGAATAATCGCGTATGCCCCAGTTCTGCGTGCCCCACAGCTGGAAGATTCGAGAGGCAGCTGCGCCGGTAATGTCGCTGTACGTAAAGCCGATCCCGTGAATCTCACCCTCCTGACTGCTCTCGAAGGTAAACTCCAGCATCGTCGTCGGCGTGATCGTGTACGTCTCCTCCGTACGGCGCCACGTGTTGCCGGTCAACATCAGCGAAAGACCATTGTCGAGTACTTGCACCCCACCANGTATGCCCCAGTTCTGCGTGCCCCACAGTGTAAATATGCGTGAAGCCGCCGCACTCGTGGTGTCGCTGTCCGTAAAGCCGATCCCGTGAATCTCACCCTCCTGACTGCTCTCGAAGGTAAACTCCAGCATCGTCGTCGGCGTGATCGTGTACGTCTCCTCCGTACGGCGCCACGTGTTGCCGGTCAACATCAGCGAAAGACCATTGTCGAGTACTTGCACCCCACCATCTTCATCCTGGTCAGAAAAAGAGACGGTGGCCGCGGTCCTGAAATCGAAACAGTCGGAGCAGATAGGCGCCTCGACGATCGACCAGTCGAAGATCGCTGAATCCGAGCCGCTGACGTTATCCGTAACCGTAACCGTTACCGTCCAGGTATTGAGCTCGGTCGGCGTCCCGCTGATCGTTCCGTCAGGTGACATGCTCAGCCCCGTGGGCAGGTTCGTCGCCGAGAACTCCAAGGGGTCACTATTGAGATCATTAGCCGAGATAGCCAGAGACACGAAGTTGTTAACCGTGCTCGTCTGGTGACCCGGATTGGTGACCATTGGCGGCACAGGCTCCTGGCTCGGGTCGTATATACGGATTCCTGTGAAACGCGAATCGCTGCCTATCCCGGCATCGTCATCATTGGCGATAGTCAGTCGCATCCCCGTGCCCGTGTAGTACTGACCAACCGGAATGACGAAGGTCTGGGCGCCTGATCCGTTGTAAGAATAATCGCGTATGCCCCAGTTTTGCGTGCCCCACAGTGTAAATATGCGTGAAGCCGCCGCACTCGTGGTGTCGCTGTCCGTAAAGCCGATCCCGTGAATCTCACCCTCCTGACTGCTCTCGAAGGTAAACTCCAGCATCGTCGTCGGCGTGATCGTGTACGTCTCCTCCGTACGGCGCCACGTGTTGTCAGTTAGCAAGAGCGTCTCGCCACCATCCAGCACCTGAACACCGGCGCTCACGTCCTGGTGGGAGAAAGACGCCGTGGTGATTACAGAGAAATCGAGACAATCCGTACAGCCAGCCGGATCCTGAATCTGTGCCGTCACCCCATCCAGCTGGTCAAGGTAGGCACCGAGGTCATTCAACTCGGCCGCCATCAGGCTGATCCCCGCATGCGCGCTGATCGCCTCGGTCACATCCATCGCCGACCCGTCATGCAGGTAGGGCGCCGTGTTCCAGAGGCTGACCAGCGTGGGTGCATCAATCCCGTTGAGACTCCCGCCCAGGCGACTGCCGCTGGTAGGCTGCTTGATCGTGCCGACGTCGTGGAGCGTGGTTTCATCCAGGCTGTCGGTGAAGTTCGGTGATGTATGACAGCTATCGCAGCCCTTGGAGGTGAATAACTGCCTGCCAACCTCGCCGGCTGCGGTCAGCGAACCGTCCTCGTTTCGGTATGGGCTATCGTCGAACTCGTCGAGGGAAGCCACATAGGCCGCCAGCGCGTCCAGATCGGCACTGAGGCCGGTCTTCTGATCGCCGAGCGGGGTGGACCGGGAACCGACGAGATAGTCGGCATTGTCCATCAGGCCGGTGCCGCCCGAGAACGTACGGATCTGATCCTCGAAGTCCTGCAGCTCGTCGAAGTTAGCACTCCAGTGCAGGAAACCGTGGGCTGTGGCCGCCCGTCCGCGGAGCATGATGGTGTTGCGAAGGCCCTCGCCCATGCCGGTGAAGTCCCAGATACGCCCGTCCTGACCGCCATTGTTGTGGCAGGAAGCGCAGCTCATGTAAGAGTCGAGTGCCAGGCGGGGATCCCGGGCGTCGTAGAAGAACTGCTTGCCTTTCAGGACGTCGGCCGCCAGCGCCTCGTTGGCCACGGTGCCGATGGTGTTGACCTCGGTGACCGCAAGCTGGTTGCCATACGTAATGCCGGAGATGTCGTAGACACCGACCGTCCGGTCCATGAAGTTGTGCACGTACAGGGTGGATCCGTCACTCGACGTCACGACGCCGTGTGGCGCACGGCCGACATCGAAGCGGCCCAGCTCCGTCGCCGTATACACGTCGCTGACCGCGATCTCCCGATTGCCTTCCAGCGACGTGAAGAGATAGGCGCCCCAGGGACCGAATGCAGCGTACTTGCCAACGCTCGCATTGTCGTGGTCGATACGGAACGTGAAGTCCTCGCTGCCGGTGGCCAGGTCGATCTTGGACGTGATCGCGCGAACGGTCTGGTCGAAGGTCATGCCCTGGCCACCACGGAGGGCGCCGGCGAGTATGTTGTCCTGCTTCGAGGGAACCCAGGCCGAGGTCCCGTCGGGCGACACCACGGCAGGGCCGAGATAGTTCGGCACACCAGGCCCGGTGTGCTCCGAGGCGACCCGCTCGCTGTGCTGGAGGATCGTTGTCGATTGCACGGTCATCGTGAACGGCTCCACGATGACGACCTCGCCGCCGTATTTCTGACCGCTGAACTCTACGATTGGGCTGGCAGTCCACTCGTCGGGCAACGTGGGCGTTATGAAGCGCGTGACGAATACCTTCGAGCCGTCTGCCGTCACGGCCACGTGACGGGCGTTGGGGCCGAGGTATTCGGAATCGATGAGTGTGCGAGTGCCGGCATCGATCTTCAGCAGCTCGCCGGTGCCTTCCTGCACGACGAACGCGACGTTCTCGCCGTGATGGAACGCCAGACCGTAGGGCGCCGAACCGGCTGCGAGCTGGATGGTGGTAGCCAGCGACAGCGCCGTCGAATCGAACACGGAGATGGTGGCGGACCGGCGGTTTACCACCCAGGCGTCACCGTTCGGTGCGATCTGCACGGCGACGGGGTGGTTCCCCGTCGCGAGCTCGGTCTTCGTGCCCATCGCGACATCAGTAATCACCGTGACCGTGTCATTATCGGGATTGACGCTCCAGATCTGGCCGAGCGGTTCATTCAGCGCGATTGTTGAGCTCGAGGTCGGTGCGTTCGCCGTCAGCGGGCGATGCACGAGCTGGACCACCTGGTAGGTCACCTCTTCCAGCGTATCCAGATCCCGCACGGTCACGGAGATCACGTAGCGTCCCGGGGCGGCATAGGAGTGCTCCACCGACGGGAAGTCGCCGAAACCGGTTTCGGGCGTGCCGTCGCCGAAGTTCCAGTTGTAGACGAGGTTGGTCCCGCCGCTCGCCGCGGCGTCGAAGGTGATCTGGGCGCCGGTCACGTCTGCCGTGGTCGTGATCGGCTCGAGGTCCAGCGGCTCGTCGGGGACCGCTGCCAGCGCCAGGTACGCGACCTCTTCCGCGGCATGAGCCCGTTCCGCGTCACCGAGCTGGTCCTCATCGAACGCCAGGCCGAGCGCAGTGCCGGCAAACGGCGTGGCGCCGTACAGAACCGGCCAGCCGCCGTTGGCGCCGTTCATGCCGGCCGCTGCGACGACGGCCGTCTCCGCCTCGGACACGAGCGCGTAGGTATACGGCGGCGAATCGCCCATACCCGCGATCGAGGAGGCGCCCACGGCGGCCTCGACCAGCCAGTCACCCACCTGGCCGCTGCCGCTGTCGATGACGATGTAGCCCAGCGTATCGCCGGCGCGCGTGGTGTCCACATCCTCGCCCACGTGGCGCCCCACATGCAGTGCGCCGGCGCTCGGCGGGTTGCCGGCGGAGCCGTCGGAGGCCCAGAACACACTCCAGCGCGGCTCGTTGTCGCCCATGACCTGCCCGATCACCACCGGTGACAGGTAGTCCTGCTGGTAGGGCACCGCCTGGCCGGCCCAGCTCGAGTCGCTGTCGACGACCGTGGAGGCGACCGTAGCGACCTCCATCGCGATGCCGTCACCGGAGTAGACGCCTTTCTCGGCGACGACGAAATGCACGGTGTAGGTGGCCGGGATGGCACCGTCACCCGGGTTCTGCACCCGCAGCTCGAAGGCGCTGCCGGCCGCATTGCGCACGCGGCTCACCACCGGCAGGTCGGTGCCGGAATACGCCGGCGTCGCGACCACGACCATATCGTCGTAGGTATCGGGGAGGTCGACGGTGACCCAGTCGCTGCCCACACCGGTGACCGTCCCGGTGTAGAGCTGCGCTTCCGCCGGCGCCTCGATGCCCACGTTATCCGGCGACAGGACCGCACCCGGGATGACGTCGATGGTCGACTGGCCCGGACGGATCCAGCCCACGGCGAGGTTGTCCCCGCCGCCGCCCTCTTTCTGGAGGGCCTCGATGTAGTAGGTCTCTCCGGCGGTGAGAGTGATCGGCGCCGACTGCTGCTCCGGGTACTTGGTCCAGTCCCTCGGCCCGGCCCAACCGGGTACCTGGGCGATCAGCTGGCGATTGGCCGGGTTGCTGTCGGGGCTCAGCCACAATTCGCCGGCATCGTCGGTGGCAATGGCGAAGGTATAGGTGCCCGTCTCCGTCGGCGTCAGGTAGCCGTGGATCCGGGTGCCGTAGTTGTCCGCCCAATTGGTGGGCGCCTCGAAACTGGTGAGGCCGTCGCTACCGGACGGTGTGGCCGGATAGTTGGCGTTGGACGTCAGGTCGCTGATGGCGCTGCCGCCGATGCCGGTCCACCAGTCACGCCGGATGCTGCCGAGCCCCTGGCCGAAGACCAGCCACTCGAAGGACCGGTTCTTCGCGCCTTCGTCGTTGTCAGTGGCAGTCACGGTGACGTTGTAGACGCCCGCCACCGTCGCTGCGCCCGAGATGACACCCGTCGCGGGATCGATCGTGAGGCCTGCCGGCAGGCCGGCCGCGCTGAACGTCAGCGGGTCGTCGTCCGTATCGCCGGCTTCCACGGCGACGGACACGGCCTCGCCTTCCTGGGAACTCTGCTGCGGAATGGACGCGATCCAGGGCTGACCGGACGTATTGGCCTGGACGACATGGGCCTCGGACGGCACGTCACTGGCGTCGAGCCCGAACAGCATCCAGTAGCCGGGCGTCAGCACGTTACGGTTGGGATGCGCGGTGAGCTCGTAGGTGCCCGGCGAGGTCTCGGTGAACTGTACCTCGACGAAGCGCACGTCGCTGTTCACACCGTGGGTGGTGGAACTCATTTTGATCATGGTGAAGCGCGCGAGGCCAGGGGTGCCGCTGACGGTAAACGTGTTACCGCTGTTGACACGGGCCGGGCCGCTGGTGATCTCGGGCCGGATGGCCGGCGTGTTATCGGCGTTGAAAAGGTACGGCGGCGAGTAGATCTCCCCGTCCCGGTGGCTGGCCCCGCCGCAGAACGCCGAGCCCGAGCAGTAACCACCGCCGGCTGCCAGCACACGCCCGTCGGTCAGAAGCAGCGCGATGGAATGGTAGTTGCGCGGCGTCGCCATCGACGCGCCCACCGTCCAGGTGCCCGTGTCCGGGTCCCAGATCTCGGTGGCGTAGATCGTGCCGGTGTCGTTGAACTTGCGCCCGGACGTGTTGCCGCCGATTACCAGCACGTCGCCCGTAGGCAGCATCACGCCATTATGGAACTTGCGCGCGTGGGTCATGCTGTTCGTTGCGGCCACCACGGGGCTCGGACCATTGAGATCGATCGTGAACGCCTGGTTCGAGCTGGCGATGTTCCCGCCGGCAACCCATCCACCCGCGGTGAGCAGCTTGCCCTCGTCGTACATGATGGTGGTGCCGTGCTTGTGATAGAAGTCGGTCATCTCCGGACCGACCTGCTGGAAGCTGCCGTTGCCCTCCGGGTCGATGTAATGCATCCGCGGCGTGGGACCGGAGTGGAAGATCTGCCCGTTCGGCGCCACGTGCAGCAGGGGCCACCAGCGGCTCTCGCCGTGGGTGCCGGAGTTGAAATAGGGGCTCAGCACCATCTCGCCGAAGTCGATGCCGTTCTTGATCTCCCAGCCGGAATCGACGTTCCAGCGCTCCGGGTACTGCTGCAGGGAGGCGGTGCCGATGGCGGTGAGGATGTCGCCGTCGGCCAGGGCCACCGTGGTGGGGTACCAGCGGCCGCCGGACTCCATGTTCTCGATCTGCAGCCACTCGTCGTCGCGGAAATCGAAGATGCTGGTCCAGGGGCTGTTCGTCTGATTACGGCCGCCGTTCACGAATACGCGCCCGTCTTCCAGCATGGCCAGGTGAGCGCAGAACATGTTGTGACCTTCGTGGAAGAGCTCGACGAACTCGCCGGTCTCGGGGTCCCAGGTGGCGCTGTAGGTCTGCTCGGTGGTCGGCCAGGTCTCGCGCTCGGAGCCCGACCAGGTCAGGATCCGACCGTCGGGGAGATTGGCCGCGGAGACCGCGATGTGCGGCCAGTCCATGACGGGGCCCCACTGGCCGCCGTCAGCGGGATCCTCCGGCCCGGCTTGAAGGAAACCCGGCGCTACAAGCGCCAGGAAGAACGAGAAGACGCCAACGCGGCCACTTGCTGTCACGATCCCCGACCCCCGCAGTCCATTTTTCTTGAGGCGTTTCAGGGGGCAGCATGCAAGACTCACGCCACTGGGGAATTATTGCGCTGCCTTAGTGGCTTACCACAGCCCCACTGTGGAGAATGCGTAGCAGGTGTAAAGAAATCCGACGTTGACTCAGTCCGTTTCCATGCTGGTCAGCGTCCTGAGAAAGGCCGCCAGATCCTGGAGCTCAGAGTCGCTCAGGTCCAACGGAGGCAGCTCATGGTTGGACATCTCCTTGGTCGGCGGATCACGGTAGAACTGCAAAACTTCGATCAACGTTTCGAAACGCCCGTCGTGCATGTAGGGGCCCGTTTCGGCCACGTTACGGAGCGTCGGCACCTTGAATGCGCCGTTGTCGGCATGGTTCTGCGCGGCGAAGCGGTGATGCTCGCACTCTTCCCCGTCCGCGTCGCTGTATGGCCCCAGGCAGTTGAACTCGTCGACCAAGGCGGCCCGTAGTCCGACTAGACGACCGAAGTCCGGTAACTGCCCCTCGGCCGGCAAGCCGGTGCCGATATTGTTGAAGCCGAAGTTGGTGAAGTAGGAACCGTTATGGCAGCGCAGGCATTGCGTTTTCTCCGGGGACAGGAAAAGGCGCAGACCGCGTTCCTCCTGCTCGGACAGCAATGTGTCTGACTCCGATTCATCATCGAGCGATGCCACGTACGCATCGAAGCGGCTCCGCTCCGGCTCCAAAGTGGATACGTAGCTCGCGATGATCTTGCCGACGGTCGCGAACGCCCCATTCACCTGCCGCCGCTGGGATTCCGCGAGCCGATTCCAGCGCACCTTGTCCTCCGCTGAACCGTAAGGCCCTGCGGAATCGGGTAGTTGTTCGAGATCAGGAACCGCGCCACCCGCCAACTCTACAAAACGATCGCGATACGCTTCGCTCGTCAACACGTAGCGCACGACCCGCGTGCGGTTGTTGTCCATCTCGCCCGGCGTCTCGATGGGCGACAGGGCCTGCGACCACACGCTGTCCCGCCGACCGTCCCAGTAGAACCAGTCGCCGTGCGCCGAACCCAGCAATGTCGGCGAATTCCGCTTGAGCTCCCGGCTGCCGAAACTCTTCTTCTTGCCGTCCGTGAAATGGAGCCGCGGATCATGGCAGGACGCGCAGGACAGATCGCCGTTCAGGCTGAGCCCGGGATCGAAGAACAGGGCCTGGCCAAGGGAGATCGCCTTCGGGCGGCCGAGAAGACGGTTGGACGGATCCTCCGGCGCTTTGCGCTTCTCCGGCAGCGTCAGCGAGCGCATCATCGCGACTTCACGGGGAGACCACTTTTCATCCGGCTCCTCGTCGACGACCGCCGGCGCGAGTGACAGCTCGAACAGGGCCTTGTCCGGCCCCGCAGGCCCGACCACGCCGACCACCAGCTCCCACTCGCCGTACATATTGAAGACCACGCCCTCGACCAGATAGACGCCGGGCTCGAGCCGCTGTGTTACGCGGGGCGCCGAAGGCAGCCCGTGGCCGTGCCCGGGCATGCCGCCGTAGAAAGCGAGCTGGGTAGGCTCTATCGGTGCCCCGTCACCGTCACGTATCTCGATCGTCCAGGCGTGGCGCTCCGCGATCGGGATATCGCCGGAGCGCGGCTGGATGACGATACGGTAGAGGCCGGCATCGGTCTGCTTTGCCAGAGGTGCGGCCGGCAACGATCCTGCCGAACCAAGCAGCAAGACCAAGCCGAGCAGGATTCCAACCAGAGAACGCATAGCGACGGATGATTGCCCTATTCGGATGCCGCACGCAAGCTCGACAGCCGCGCGGAACCTCGGAATGACATAACCGGGAGAACGACGCTAAAGGTCGTCGTGCGTGGTCGGCCTGTCGAGCGGAAGAACCATCGACAGCCTGGTACCCTTCGCTACCACGCTTTCCACATGCAACTCCCCGCCGCTCGCCCGCACCGTCTCCCGCACCTGATACGCCCCGATACCCATACCGGACGTCCCCTTGGTACTGTCGAACGGCTTGAACAGACGGGTCTCGATAAACGCCTGATCCATTCCCCGTCCGGTATCGATCACCCGGATCGCGCACTCGCCGTTGCAGGGCTCCGCGGTCACACGCACGCTCCCATCCGGCGGCGTGGCATCCTGCGCATTACGAATGGCATGGATCAGCGCCGCCAGCAGCCGCTCCCGGTCCGCCCTAATCCACAGCCGCTCCTCCCCGATCCCGGTCCGTGGCTCGGGCCTTCGATCCGCACACTGGGACACCGCTTCCATCACCAGCTTGCCCACCTCGATGCGGCTGGCGGCCTGCATGGGCGCGCCCTGCTTCAGCTGCTCCAGCACCTTCTTCATCCGCGCGACACCGCTGTCCACCGTGCGGATGGCGTCGTCGATGAACTCCGGCTTGTCCTTGTGCTTGTGGGCGTTCTCCACCACCAGTGACTGCTGGGCGATGAGGTTCTTGAGGTCGTGCATCAGGTACGCGGTGAGCCGGTTGAAGGCCTCGAACTGGCGGCTCTCGGCCAGCTGGTATTTCTTCTGCTCCTGGTCGAGGTAGCTCGCGATCTGGCGGCCGGCGGTCTTCAGCAGATCGTGATCCTCATAATTGAGGCTGCGCGGCCGCTCGGAACGGGCGAGAGCCACAAAACCCAGCATCTGCTCCTCGCTGACCAGCGGCACGATGACCCCCGGCGGCTCGACGCCGAGCACGCCGAGATCCGCTTCCAGGCCCTCGTAGCGAGGTGGTTCGCGCCGATACTCGTCGGCGTCGATCACCCAGCCGGTCTGCTCCAGGAACCACACGAGGGAGTGGTCCACAGGAAGCGTCTCGCCCCCTGGCGCGGTATTCCAGCCGGCGCTGCAGCGGAAGCGCCCGTCCTCGCGCAGGTAGAGCACGCCGGCGGGCGCCTCCATGATGTCGCAGAGCGCCTTGATGCCGCGCTTGGTCAGCGGCAGCCCGGGGTCCTCCGGGGCGGACAGCGTATGCATCAGCCGCAGCCACTCCTCCCGGTAGTCGTAGCGGTTGCGGAAGAAGTGCTTGCTGATGAAGACCTTGAGCCGCGCCCGGAGGCGCTCCGAGAAGACCAGCACACCGAGGATCAGGATGGCGGCGGCAAAGAACACTACCTGCCCCGCCGGTCCCCACTCGCCCCCGAATGTATCGATGTAGTAGCCGATGGCCGCCATCAGGATGAGGTAGATACCCACGCCCATCAGGGTGGTGGTGTAGAAGACCACCTGGCGGGAGACGAAAATGCCTACGGACCAGTCCGGGTTGCGCTGGGCGGAGACGGCGATCAGCGGGACGCAGAAGGCCGCAACGATACCGCGCACACTCCAGAGCACCTCGTCGATGCGGCCGAACAGGATGGCCTGTGAGTAGAGCACGAGGTCGTAAGCGAACAGGCCGAGCAGCCCGAGGCACAGGAACTTCAGCGCCGCTCGCTGGGCCGAGCGGGCGTTACGGTAGATCTGCTCCACCATAATCAGCGCGAATAGCGACAGGCCGAGCGAGCCCGTGATTAACGCCTGACCGACGCCGGGAGACGGCATGCCGGCCGCCTCCGCAACGAACAGGCCGACGCCGCCCAACAGCACGGCGGCCGCCAGCGCGGGCCCACCGAATACCAGCACGCGGTGGCCGGCGCCGCCGCCGAGGCCGCCGGCGAATAGCGCAGAGAGGAAGACCAGCCAGGCGCCGTTCCTGAGCGTCTCGGCCAGGAAGACCTTCAGGACGGCCAGAGCCGGATCCGGCGAGATGCTGACGGCTAACGCCACGCCCCACAGCGCCGAGAATCCGGCGGCAGTGGTGAGCAACGCGCCGTGCAGCCGTCCCTGCCAGCTGGTCAGGAGCAGGAGGGTGAGGATCAGGAATGCCGCGCCAGCCAGGCCGTAGCCGATCGCAGGTAGGCTGGCCAGCATGGTTCTAGCGGGCGCCCTTGCCCCAGAGGATGACTTCGGCGGTCTGCAGCATGATCACCAGGTCCAGCAGCAGGCTGTGGTTCTTCACGTAGTAGAGATCGTACTGCAGTTTCTCGACGGCGTCTTTTTGCGTGGCGCCATAGGGGTATTTGAGCTGGGCCCAGCCGGTGATGCCAGGCTTCACCGTGTGCCGCTCGGCATAGAACGGGACTTCCTGCTTCAATTCGCCGACGAACTCGGGGCGCTCCGGCCGCGGTCCCACGATGCTCATCTCGCCCTTGAGCACGTTGAGGAGCTGGGGCAGTTCGTCGAAGCGCATCTTGCGGAGCACCGCCCCCACTCGCGTGATACGAGGGTCGTTCTTCTCCGCCCACTTCGCCTGGCCGTCCGCCTCGGCATCTATCACCATGCTGCGGAATTTGAGGACATCGAAGGCCTCGCCGTACAGCCCGACCCGGCGCTGGCGGTAGAATACCGGCGCGCGGAGCCCGTCCTCCAGCTTGATGGCCAGCGCGCAGAGGGCCATCACCGGCAAGGCGATGATCATGGCCAGAAGGCTCACGAACAGGTCGAGGCCCCGCTTGGTCGCCCGGCGCAGCGGCGTGATGCGGAAACCGGAAGAGAAGATCATCCAGCTCGCGTTGACCAGATCGATACGGATGCGCCCCGTCTCGCGCTCGAGGAAGGCGAGCAGATCCAGGCAGTCGATGCCCCGGACCTTGCAGGCCAGCAGTTCGTCGATGGGCAGGTTACCGCGGCGGTCGTCCATGGCGACCACGATCTCGTCCACGTTGCGCTCGCGGGCGATGGCCAGCAGCGGCTGCTCGTGGCGGATGAAGTGGTCCTTGCTGAAGACGCCGGTATCGCCCGGTGCGCCGACGTTGGCGACCACGCGGAAGCCGCGGCGGTCCGCCTTGCGGCGGATCTCCTGGATGGAAGACGCCCGCTCGCCGGCGCCATAGACCAGCGTGCGCCGGCGGAAGATGTTCTCGTCGGCGGTGCGCAGGAAGAAGTAGCGGATCGCGGACAGCCCCACGAAGGACACCAGCGCGGCGATAACCGCCACGCCCCGGGTGGGCGCGATACCCGGGAAAGCGTACCAGACGACGGCCAGCGGGAAGCCGGCCAGGATAAAGGCAACGACCAGCCGCGCCAGCGCCTCTTTGAAGTACAACCGCTGATGGAATTGATAGAGGCCCAGCGCGATGAGACAGACGCAGACGACGGCGGTCAGCACCAGCGCCTGGGACCAGATGGGCCCGTGGATCAGCGCGTAGGCCTGGAAACTCCAGTCGAACCGCGCCCAGGCGGCAATGTACAACGACGCAAAGACCACCGCGCATTCCGCGGCAGCCAGCAGCACTACCGGCAGCCGCAGGTAGTTATTGAAGAGGCGGAGTGGCATCAGGCCGATATGCACCGTCGCTCCCGTCAGGCGGGCATGAGCAACTGCCGATGGGATACACCGTCCCATCAGCCCATCTTATCCAATCACATTATAGGCCAAAGGTTTCAGCAAGTTGTGACGCATTCCACAGAATTATGTGAAATGTTTACGTTCTGCCTATTCAGGGTAGCGGGGGTGCGTGACGGTGGGGTGAAATCGGTGCTCGAAATGCCGCCGGGACTTGAGGGCGACCCCGGCTTAGCCGATGCTTGTGCCCGTCCCGACCAGGCCGACTTTCCGTGCAGAAATCTCCCGCCGTTCCGCTACGCCTCCTCGCCTTAGCCGCTGCTGGCATTGTCATCCTCCTGCTCGGCCACCTGCTGCCGCTCGGCGGCCACTCCTACATCGGCCAGTCCCTGCGCGACTCCCTGCACGGCCTGGCGTTCTTCGTCTTCACGCTGATCATCTTCCGGCTAGCGCTGCCGCGATTGGGGGTGTACCGCGCCGCGCTGTTCGCAGCCGCCGCCTCGCTGCTCGCGGGCCCGGCCGGCGAACTCGCCCAGTGGCTGAACGGCCAGGAATACTCACTGCGGGACATCGGCCAGGATGCGCTGGGCACGGCCGCCGCGCTGTGCCTGATGATCGGGCGGCACGGCCGGCGGGAGGGTCGGTTGCGGCCGGATCGGGCCCGGGCCGTGATGGCCGGCGGCACGTTTCTGCTGGTGATCGTGCTCGCGCCGGTGCTCTGGTGGACCTGGGTGCTGGCAGCCCGCGCGGCCGCGGCACCGGTGATCGCGGACTTCGAGGGGGCCTGGGAGACGGCGCTGATCACCGCCGGAGAACGAGTGGCGACGCCGGCTGGCTGGCCCGCAACCGGGGATTACCTGTTGCGCGTGGAGACGCCGGCGCGGCGGTACGCCGGGGTGCAGTTTCGGGATCCGTATCCCCACTGGGGCGGGTTCACGGAGCTGCGCTTCGTCGCGGCCGCTGGTAACGGCGAGAGCCACAACCTGACGCTGCGCATCCACGACGAGATCCACGACAACCGCTTCGCCGACCGCTTCAACCGGACCTTCGCCATCGGGCCGGAGCCGCGGGAGTACTGCATCCCGATGGCGGACATCGAGAACGCGCCGGACACGCGCCGCATGGACCTCGCCGCCATCGCCGGCATGACGTTCTTCCTGATCGATACGGAGGGGACGGAGGTGTTCCTGCTGGACGCAGTCCGGCTGGCTACAGGATCTTGCCCGGATTCATCAGGCCCTTCGGATCCAGCGCCGCCTTGATGGCGCGCATGGCGGCCAGCGCCTCCGGATCCTTGTAAGTCGCCAGTTCACCCTTCTTCAGCTTGCCGACGCCGTGCTCGGCGCTGAAGCTGCCGCCGAGCTCCGCGGCCAGGTCGTGGACGCACTTTGAGAGGTTCGCGCCGTGCTCGCGCTTGAACGCCTCGGCGTCCTCGCCGGCCGGCGCCAGCAGGTTGTAGTGCAGGTTGCCGTCGCCGATGTGGCCGTAGATGGAAAAGCGGCACTCGGCAATATCCGCCAGGCGCCTCGGCGCTTCGGCCAGGTATTCGGGGATGCGGTCGATGGTGACGGAGACGTCGTGCTTCACCGAGCCGCCCTCGTGCTTCTCCGATTCCGGGATGGACTCGCGCAGGCGCCACAGCTGCTCGCGCTGCTGGCCGGATTCCGCGATGACGCCGTCCGTGATCTCGCCCTCCTCCATGCCGGTCATGAGGATGGCTTCGCTGACCTCGCGCAGCTGTTCGTCGCTCTGGCCGGAGGAAAGCTCCAGCAGCACGTAGTGGTCGTGGGGCTCGTCCAGCGGGTCGACCAGACCGTCGGTGTGCTGGAAGGCGAGCTCCAGCGACGGCCGGGTGACGTACTCGAAGGACGTAACGCAGTCGCCGCTCTCCCGGCGGGCGCGGCCCAGCAGCCGACAGGCGGATTCTGCGTCTTCCACCGCCAGCCAGGCCGTCTGGCGGGACTTGGGCTGGGGGAACAGCTTCAGCGTGGCGGCGGTGATGATGCCCAGCGCGCCCTCGGCGCCGCAGAAGAGCGACTTCAGGTCGAAGCCGGTGTTGTCTTTCCTGAGCCCGGTGAGACCGTGGATGGTGCGGCCGTCCGGCAGCACCACTTCCAGGCCGAGGCAGAGTTCGCGGCCGGTGCCGTAGCGCAGCACCGCCAGGCCGCCCGCGTTGGTGGCCAGCACGCCGCCGATCTCCGCGCTGCCCTCGGAGGCCATGCTCAGGGGGAACAGCAGGTCGTGCCCGGCGGCGGCTGCCTGGGCATTCGCCAACACTACGCCGGCTTCTGCCGTCATCGTGAAGCCAACGGGGTCGATCGTGCGCACTTCGCTCATGCGCGAGAGGGAGATGAGCACCTGGCCGTCGGCGTCGTCGGGCGTGGCGCCGCCGCAGTAGCCGGTGTTGCCGCCCTGGGGCACGATGCCGAGCCCGGCCTGGTAGCAGGTGGCCATGACCTCGGCCACCTCGGCGGTGTTGGCGGGACGCACGATGAGGGCGGCCTCGCCGCGGTAGAGGCGGCGCTCGTCGATGAGGTAGCCCTCGGCGGCGGCGGCGTCCACCAGGCCTTTCGGGCCGACGATCTCGCGGATGCGGTCCAGGGCCTGTTGGCGGTCGGGATTGCCCATCAGTGCAGCAACCGGGCGCGGATGGTTCCCTCGATGCCCTTCAACCGATCGACCAGCGGCCGGGCGTCGTCCAGCTCCACGTCCATGACCACGTAGCCGATACGGGCCGAAGTCTGCAGGTACTGGGCGGCGATGTTGACGCCCTCCTCCGAGAAGATGTGGTTGATCTTCTCCAGCACGCCGGGGACGTTGCGGTGCACGTGCAGGATGCGCCGGTAGTCGACGTTGTAGGGCAGCGAGACCTGGGGGAAATTCACGGCCTGGGTGGTGGAGCCGTTGTCCGAATACTTGATCAGCTTGCCGGCGACCTCCAGCGCGATGTTCTCCTGGGCCTCCTGGGTGCTGCCGCCGATGTGGGGCGTGAGCACTACGTTGTCGAACTTCGCCAGCGGCGAGACGAAGGGATCGGTATTCGACTTCGGCTCTTCCGGGAAGACGTCCACGGCGGCGCCGGCGATGTGGCCGGATTCCAGCGCCGCGGCCAGCGCGTCGATGTCCACGACGCTGCCCCGGGAGGCGTTGATGAGGTGGGCGCCCTCCTTCATCGTCTCGAGCTCGCCCGCGCCGATCATGCGGCGGGTCTCCGGCGTCTCGGGCACGTGCAGGGTGACCACGTCGGCCTCGGCGAGCAGGTCCGAGAGGTGGCCGCGGGACGACGCGTTGCCCAGCGGCAGCTTGTTCTCGATGTCGTAGTAGATGACCTGCATGCCGAGCGCCTCGGCCAGCACGCCCAGCTGGCTGCCGATGTGGCCGTAGCCCACGATGCCGAGCTTCTTGCCGCGGATCTCGTAGGAATCGGTGGCGGTCTTGGCCCACTCGCCGCGGTGGGCGGCGGCGTTCTTAGCCGGGATGCCACGGAGCAGGAATATGACCTCGGCCAGCACCAGCTCGGCCACGCTGCGGGTGTTGGAGAACGGCGCGTTGAAGACCGGCACGCCCTTCATCTCGGCGGCCTGCAGGTCCACCTGATTGGTGCCGATGCAGAAGCAGCCGATGGCGGCCAGCTTGCGGGCCTCGGCCAGCACGTCGGCGGTCAATTGGGTGCGGGAGCGGATGCCGACGAAGTGGGCATCAGCGATGGCCTGTTTGAGGTCGTCGTCGGTCAGCGAGCCGGTGACGGACTCGACGTTGGTGTAGCCGGCCTCGCGCAGGGCCTCACGGGCGACCGGATGGACCCCTTCCAGCAACAGGAAGCGGATGCGGTCCTTCGACAGCGACAGTCGGGTCATAGGGGCCCTGGTCAAAGTGGCGGCGGCTGGCCGCCGCCGTGGTGGACTGGTGGGCGATGCAAGGATCGAACTTGCGACCTCCGCAATGTGACTGCGGCGCTCTCCCAGCTGAGCTAATCGCCCGCCCGAGGGGCGCTAATCATACCGTTGGGCGAGGTTTCAGGCAATTGGGCGCCGCGTGCTTGTCTGGAACGTCGGACCGCTTTACAAATACGCTCGGCGGACAGGTCACGATATCTCCAACTTATTGAAAGAAATGCGGATTTTTAATTGGCTCGATTCTTGCTTTGTTATGCGCTGAGGGACTAAATTTTGCTTGGAGGCATATTGTGAAACTCAGAATTCTGGCGCTTGGAGCAGTTCTCGGCCTGATTGGCACCACGCCGGTAATGGCCGATGTGATCATCGACGACGATACCCTCGGGTACTACAACGACGGTCTTGGCGATCTGGAAGAGTTGGACGGTGAGAGCAGCGGAGACGGCAACATCCTCCCGGCACCGATCCCGACAGAAGGCGACCCAACCATCCTGCTCGATGGAGACCCTAATCTGCCGTTCGGCGACGTTGGTGCCTTCGGCGACAATTGGTTGATCGGCGATTTCGACAACGACGGTGGCGCCTGGAGCACGGAACCGGTCGCCGTTCCCACCACCTGGACGATCAACGACGAGACCGCTATCGTCTACAACTTCGACCTTGACAGCACGTCGGATCTTCACATCGACGTGGGCGTTGATAACGGCGTCTTCATCTGGCTCAATGGCAATTTCCTGTTTGGTGCGACCGCGCCGGGCGGATCTAACCTCGACGAATATGACATCGCCGTCTCAGGGCTGGCTGCCGGTAACCATTGGCTGGCAATACTCCGTGGTGACCATGGCGGCAGAACCGGTTTTGATATCAACGTGACGGCAAAGTCCGTGCCGGAACCAGGTACGCTGGCGCTTCTCGGCATGGGTCTGCTCGGGATCGGCGTTGCGCGGCGCCGCCGGATTTCCTGAAGCTCACTCAACTCAGGCTTTCTGTCGAAGCCCCGCCTCGTGCGGGGCTTTTTTTTGTGGGACTTGGTGTGATGTGTCCTCAGAAACGCATATTCCACGTTAACTTGGCCGCGCAGCCTTCGGTGGTGGCTTCGTCGCGGAGGAATAGGTCGAAGGTCATCTCGCCCGCATCCTCCAGGCTCCAGATGCGGCGGTATTCCAGAGACGGACGCGCCGCCTCGCCCTCCTCGTAGCGCAGCCGCACCAGGTAGTTGTTTAGCGGCGACCACGGAAAGGCAGCGGCCGGCATCTGCGGTTGTCGCAGTTCGGTCATTACGCCGACCCGGACTGGTGCGTCCGCGCCTTCTCTCACCACCCGGCGCACGGTTGCAAGGCTGCGGATCGCCGGGACCGCCTCTCCGGCAGACAGTGCCGTTTCACTCATGCCAAGCCGGGCCTCGTAGGTGGCCGTACCGTCGGGCGCGGACCGAAGATCCGCCTGCAGTTGTTCGATGCTGTCCAGGGGACTGGCGAGTGCGATGTGCGCGTGGCTGGTCTCGCCGGCCTCGTTCTCCCGCAGCTGCCATCGGAACGATTCGATGATCGGCAGCGGCTGGCGGATATCTAGCGTGGCGTTCAGAGCGGTGGAAGCGCTTCCCGGTGCCGTCGTGCTGGCGGCGGCAGTAATACCGGTTGCCAGCGTTGCGCGGTCGGACAGGCTGACCGTGTAGGCGAACTGCGGGCGAATCTCCGAAGCGTCGCCCGCCCGCTTCATGTCCACGGTGGCGGAGAGGGAATCGGCGTCACCGTCGAAAGCGATCCCGACCCGGCCCTGGCACACCTCGAAGACGTCGATGCCAGTGCAGGTGGACTCGCGCAGCGTGGTGGCGTGAGCGGCGCCGGCCGCCAGCATCAGAAGGGCGAATACAAGCCGCCGTTGTCGACTCGGGTGCGCCACTTTGGATCGGTTTCTGCGGAGGTCGAACAACCGTAAGCGGCGATGCAGCAGACGTCAAGGAAGCGGATATCAGAGTGTAGGAGCGGCTTCAGCCGCGACCAGCCGTCGGCCGAGCAGCCTTCAGGCCTTAAGGTCTAGTCGGGCCTGAAGGTTTAGTCGGGCCTGAAGGCCCTCCTACAGGCTGTCGAGCAGCTCCAGAATCTCCGCCGTCTTTCGCTCCATCAGCCTGCGGTCGCCGCGGCTCTCCACGTTCAGCCGCACCACCGGCTCCGTGTTCGACGCGCGCAAGTTGAAGCGCCAGTTCTCGAACTCGAAGCCGATGCCGTCGGTTTCGTCTATGGACAGCGCCTGGTCGGCGTAGCGCTCGCGCACGGCTGCGAAAGCGGCGTCCGTCCCCGAAATCTCCCGGTTGATCTCGCCGCTGGCCGGGTAGGCGGCGATGCGCTCGGCCACCAGTTCGGAGAGCGGTTTGCCCTGGCGGCTCATGATCTCGGCCACCAGCAGCCACGGGATCATGCCGGAGTCGCTGAAGGCGAAGTCACGGAAGAAATGATGCGCGCTCATCTCGCCGCCGTAGATGGCGTCTTCGCGGCGCATGGTCTCCTTCATGAAGGCGTGGCCGCTCTTCGACTGGATGGGGATGCCGCCGGCCTCCTCCACCATCGCCATCGTGTTCCAGGTCAAGCGTGGGTCATGCACGATCTTCTCGCCCGGCTGCTTGGCCAGCATGGAGATCGCGAGCAGGCCCACGATGTAGTAACCCTCGATGAAGCCGCCGTTCTCGTCGAACAGGAAGCAGCGGTCATAGTCGCCGTCCCACGCGATGGCGAAGTCGGCGCCGTGCTCGCGGATGGCGTCGATGGTGACGTCGCGGTTCTCCGGCAGCAGCGGGTTCGGAACGCCGTTCGGGAAGCTGCCGTCCGGCCCGTGATGGATCTTGATGAACTCGAACGGCAGATGCGGCTCGAGGGCGTCGATGACCGGGCCCGCGCCGCCGTTGCCGGCGTTCACCACCACCTTGTAGGGCTTCAGCGCGGAGACGTCGACGTAGCTCAGCAGCTTCTCCACGTAGGCCGGCCAGATGTCGTGCTCGCTGCGAGTGCCCCACTCGCGCGGCTCGTAGCGCTCGTCCTTCTCGGCCAGCCGGCGAATGTCGGCGAGGCCGGTGTCGGCGCTGATGGGCTTGGACTCCTCGCGCACGAATTTCATGCCGTTGTAGTCGGCCGGGTTATGGCTCGCCGTGATCATGATGCCGCCATGCGCCTCCAGCGCCTCGGTGGCGAAGTAGACGAGTTCGGTGCCGCCGACGCCGACGTCGATGACGTCTGCGCCACCCTGCATCAGGCCTTTCGCGATGGCGTCGGCCATCTCCGGGCTGGAGAGCCGGATATCGCGACCGATGACCACCTTCTCGGCCTTGAGGAACTCGGCCGTGGCGTTGCCGATGCGGTAGGCGATGTCGGCGTTCAGCTGGCCGGGGATCTGGCCGCGGACGTCGTAGGCCTTGAAGCAGGTGATCTCGATGGGCATGGGTGGAATTCCTGTCAGTGTTGGCGCAGGCAAGAATAGCAAATGAAGGATACGGTGTTTGTGACGGCGTGACCGTGATCGCGAGCGATTTTCGAGCTCAAATGTGCCGCAACGGGTCCTGGCCAGAGCCCAGGATCCTTAGAATGACAACGCCATCGTCGTTGAGGCGATAGTAGACCGTGTGGGACCCGTGTGGGACCCGTAAACGTAACGGCGGATTCGCGGTCGGACATGGCCCAGATCGCTACCGAGCAAAGGATGGCGGGTCAGCATTTCCATAGCCGAGATCAAACCTCGGCCGTATGACCTGGCCTGGGCAGCCCCGAATTGGCGAACCGAGAACTCTGCGATCTCTCGGAGGTCCTTGGTGGCGCGCCAAGAGAGACGATACTCAGCCAACCTTCTCGGTGGCGCGTTCCAGCGCGTCTTCCCAAATTTCGCTGGCCGACAAATCGCTCAAGCCGCCGGCGTCGGCCGCGTCTATCAGTTCGCCCAGCTTCAGTTCCGCCAGTCGGAGTTCCTGATCGCGGCGAATCAAGTCGCGCACATACTCGCTGTCGTTGCCATAGCGGCCACAACGAATCTGCGCCTTGATCCACTTATCCATTTGATCGGTAACGGTTATCGTCTTGCGTGTCATGCTCATCACGGTGTCCGAGTGGTAACAAAGTATGACAATATCATACATAAGGCACCGATCCCGTGCCAATGAATCTGCCTGGATGCCGTCAGGACAGTCAGACCAGAAAGTCGTTGGATTGCCGCGGAAAGGGAGGCAAATAAATGTAGGAGGGGCTTTAGCCCCGATCCATTTTCCAATCGGGCCTGAAGGCCCTCCTACATCATCAGCGCGCCTGGGATTCCTCCAGGTAGCGGAAGAAGTCCGAGTCCGCTTTCAGCATCAGCGTGCTGTTCGGGCCCAGCGCGCGGTAGCTCTCCAGGGTGCGGAAGAAGGCGTAGAACTCCGGGTCCGCGCCGAAGGCTTCGCCGTAGATGCGGGTGGCTTCGGCGTCGGCGTTGCCGCGGATCTCCTCGGCCTCGCGGGCGGCCTCGGACTGGATGCGCTGCAGCTCGCGCTGCATCTCGCCGAGTATCTCCTGGGCGCGGCCCTGGCCTTCCGCGCGGAAGCGTTCCGCAATCGACTGGCGCTCGGCGATCATGCGGGCCTCCACCTGGCGGCGGACGGACTCGATGTAATTCACGCGCTTCACGCGCACGTCCGCCAGCTCGATGCCGAGCTCCGGCATCAGCCGCCGGGCGCGGGTGA
Organism: Lentisalinibacter sediminis; assembly: GCF_040706615.1. NCBI lineage: Bacteria > Pseudomonadati > Pseudomonadota > Gammaproteobacteria > Woeseiales > Woeseiaceae > Lentisalinibacter > Lentisalinibacter sediminis. The sequence goes on from NZ_JAPDRF010000004.1 coordinate 76,543, forward strand.
GGATCTCCTGCTCCAGCAGCTCGCGGCCGAGTTTCGGCTTCTGCTGCAGGTCCACGTCGTCGCGCTGGGCGAGTGCCGGGTCATCGTCCTCCAGCGCCTCCATGTCCACTTCCCAGTCCCGCGAGCGGATGATCTCCTCCAGCTGGGTGGAGGACACCATGTCGCGCACGACGGAGTCCACGATATCGTCCAGCCGGGTGCGGGCGCCGAGCTCGTCGCGCACGCTCCTCAGGAACTGGAGCGGGTCGGCGATGCGCCAGCGCGCCGTCGTGTCCACCAGGATGAACTCGCGGCCCAGCGTCGGGATCTGGGTGACGTCGCCGTCCCAGCTCAGCAGACGCTTGTCGAAATAGCGCACGTTCTGCCAGGGCATCTTCACGTGCATGCCCGGCTCGGTGACGACGTCGCCGATGGGCTCGCCGAACTGCACGATGATGGCCTGCTCGGCCTCGTCCACGATGTAGAGCATGGTAATGCCGGCCAGGGCGAGTACGAGCACCGCACCTGCTGCAATCACGGTCTTCATTCGTCACCTCCCGTGCGCGGCGCGCGGTTGCGGTTCACGTCGAGCAGCGGCAGCGGGCCCACCTGCTCGTCCTGCACCACCAGCACCTGGCCGATGGTCGGCAGCACCTCGTTCAGCGTCTCCAGATACAGCCGCGAGCGCGTCACCTCCGGCGCGTCGCGATACTCGTCCAGCACCGCGGTGAAACGCACGCTCTCGCCGAGCGCCCGGTTCACCCGCTCGGTGGCATAGCCTTCCGCCACCGCGACGGTGCGGATGGCGGCGCCCTCGGCCCGCGGAATCTCCTGGTTCACCCGCTTCTGCGCCTCGTTGATCATGCGCTCGCGCTCCTGGCGCGCCTCGTTCACCTCGTTGAACGCCGGCTGCACCGCGCGCGGCGGCACCACGTCCTGCAGCTCCACCGTAATGATGTAGATGCCGGAGTCGTAGCGGTCCATGATCTCCTGGATCTCGTCGCGGCCCTGGGACTGGATATCCACGCGCCCGACGGTCAGCACATCCGAGCCCAGCCGGTTGCCCACCACCCGGCGCATCACCGACTCGGAGATGTCACGCAGCGTGCGGGTGGGCTCGCGCAGCTCGTACAGGAACTTGATGGGGTCGTTGATGCGGTACTGCACCACCCACTCGACGTTGATGATGTTGAGATCGCCGGTGAGCATCGCGGACTCGTTCTCGAAATCCGCCTGGCTGTAGCGGGTGGTGCCCTGGTCCCGCACCTCCTGGGTTCGGAACCCGAACTCCTGCTTCAGCACCCGCTCGGTGGCCACGAACTGGGTCTGGTCGATGCCGAAGGGCAGCTTGAAGTGGAGACCCGGATCGGAAATACCGATGACGTCGCCGAAGCGTTTCACCACCGCGCGCTGCTCGGGCTGCACGGTGTAGAACGAGGTCATCGCCCCCCAGGCCAGCAGCAGGACGACGATGCCGATGATGATCGGCTGCGCCGACGGCCCGCCGCCACCGCCGCCGCCCGCGGATTTCAGGCGGTTGATGATGTCGCTGATGTCGGCGGGCCCGTCGCCGCCGCGTCCCTTGCCGTTCGAGTCGACCACTCGGATCATGGGGAGCTCCCTGTGGAATCAGGGGGCAGAGTGTACGGGTTTTGGGAGGAGAGATGTAGGAGGGCCTTCAGGCCCGACTGGGCAGGGGATCGCGGCTAAAGCCGCTCCTACAGAGGCTCGTCCTACCCTCGCGACACCGCCTGCGTGCGACGAATGAACCGGCTGATCCGCCACGCACGCCGCATCACCAGGAAGTGCGCGGCGCCGAAAGCAACCCAGAGCGCGAAGAGCAAACCGTCCGCGACGCCGAGAACGTGCCCGCCGTAGCCGATGGCAACGCCCAGGGCCGACGCGCCGGCCATGACTGTCAGGCAGCCGCGGGTGGACAGACCCATACGCTGCAGGATGTGGTGGATGTGCTCGGAGTCCGCGCGGAAAGGCGACTGCCCCTTCAAAATCCGCCGAAACATGCTGCCGAAGAGATCGAATAGCGGCAGCGCGGCGAACCACAGCCCCACCACCGGCGACATGACCCGTCCTTCACCCTGGGACAGCCCGATGACCACGAAGGCCACCGCGAAACCGAGCACCGTGCTGCCCGCATCGCCCATGAAGGTGCGAACACGCCGGTTCCCCTTCATCGGGAAATTGAACACCAGGAAAGCCGCGATGGCGGCGCACAGCACCAGGATCAGCGACTGCCATGCCGTGTTGAACCCGACCAGCAGACAGCCCACCAGCGCCATGAGCGTCACCGAGCCTGCCAGCCCGTCCATGCCGTCCAGCATGTTGAAGGCGTTGATGACGGTGACAATCACCAGCACCGTGAACACGAGCGAGAACGGACCCAGTTCGATGACGCCGGCGAACAGCGGGTCGCCGATGTCCGCAACGAGGATGCCGGCGCCGTACACCGCGATCAGCGCAGCACACGCCTGGCCGATGAGCCGGGCCGCGGCCGGCAGGTCGAAGCGGTCATCGATAGAGCCAACGACCACCAGCAGCAGTGCCGCGAGGTAGAAGAAACCGGGAACGCTGGGTTCTGCGGACCACAAGAACGGGAGGGTGAAAGTGAGCCCCGCGAACATCGCCAGACCGCCGATGACCGGCACATCCCCGATATGGGATTTCCGGCCGCCAGGCGTATCGATGAGGTGGACGGCGACCGCGACCGGCCGCAGCGCGAGGAGAAAGAGAATCGTTATGGAAAACGCCAGTACGGCGGAAAAAGGCATTCCGTCAGCCATCGGCAGACACTTCCCTTGTGGTCAGCAGCGAAAACCCAAAGCGACTAAATCGATTAGTCCGTTAACCCCAACCCTTGCAGGCTTTTCGACGCTCTTACCGATGCTTTATTGTGCTCTTAGTCGCCACGGTGTCACGACTAAAAAGACCGTATGTGGGTCTTGGCGCACATGGTACCCCGGATTATGAAAAAAACAACTACTTAGATCACAAAAATCACGTAGTCGATCAGATCTCCGACCGCCGCTGCTCTTTCAGCCACTCCACGATCTTCTTCACGTCCTGGGCGCGCTCCTTCGGCAGCACCATCACCGCGTCTGCGGTCTCCACGACCACGAAGCCGTCCAGCCCCACCGCGGCCACCAGCCGGCTGCCGGCGCTCACGTAGGTATCCCGGCAACCTTCGGCAATGACATCGCCGAACAGCGAATTACCGTCGCCGTCCTTATCGGCCACATCGTGCAGCGCCGACCAGTTGCCCACGTCGCTCCAGCCGGCATCCAGCGGCACCATCATCGCGCGCGTCGTTTTCTCCATAAGCGCGTAGTCGATGGAGTCCGACGGGCAGGCATCGAAGGCCTCGGCGTCGAGTCGGACGAAGTCGCCCTCCTCCCGACCGTCTACTGCGCGGCGGCAGGCGGCCAGGATCTCCGGTGCGTGGATTTCCAGCTCAGCCAGCAGCTCCCGAACAGGGAAGAAAAACATGCCGCTGTTCCAGAAATGCTCGCCGCCGGCTACATAGCGCTCGGCAGTGGCGGCATCCGGCTTTTCCTCGAAAGAGGCAACCGGCACCGCGCCATTGCCTTCTGGCTTCGCCTGAATGTAGCCGTAGCCCGTGTTGGGATGATCCGGTACCACACCGAAGGTCAGCAGATTGCCGGCCTCGGCCGTCGGCAACGCCGTGCGAACCGCGGCGAGGAAGGCCTGCGGATTCGTAATCATGTGGTCTGCGGGCAGGATGAGCAGCAACGGGTTTTCGTCGGGGTGGACAACCTCGGCCAGCAAGGCTGCGAGAGCCGCCGCCGGTGCCGTGTTCCTGCCCGCCGGCTCCAGCACCATCGAGGCAGCGGATGCAGCTTCAGTCCCAAGTACCTCTGTCAGCTGCTCGCCTACGGCGAATCGGTGCTGCTCGTTGCAGACGACGATCGGTGACTCACAGGCGTCACCCAATCCTTCCAGGCGACGCAACGTTTCCTGCAGCAGGGAGCGTTCGCCGGTCAGGCGGAGAAGCTGCTTCGGATTCCCTGCGCGAGACGCCGGCCAGAGGCGAGTGCCGGAGCCGCCGCAGAGGATGACGGGGATGATCAAGCGGCACCCCCGTGCTCCCGATACCACTCGTAGGTCGCGCCTATCCCGGCGCGAAGCGACCATTTCGCCTCCCAACCCAGGCTGTGCAGTCTGGATACGTCGAGCAGTTTCCGCGGAGTACCGTCCGGCTTTGAGGTATCGTACTCGAGCGAGCCATCGAACCCGACGACATCCGCCACGAGCTCTGCAAGATCGCCGATGGGGATATCCTCTCCCACTCCGATATTCACGATCTCCGGATTACTGTATGTCTCCGCGAGAAATACAACTGCATTAGCGAGGTCATCCACGTACAGAAACTCCCGCCGCGGATCGCCCGTGCCCCAGATCGGCACTGCAGCGTCACCGCGCTGCTTCGCCTCGTGGAACTTGCGGATCAGCGCTGGCAGCACGTGAGAGGTCTGCAAATCGAAATTGTCGCCAGGACCGTACAGATTAGTCGGCATCAAGGAGATGGCATCAAAGCCGTACTGCTTTCGATAGGCCTGGCACATCTTGATGCCGGCAATCTTTGCCACCGCATACCACTCGTTCGTCGACTCCAGAGGACCGGTCAGCAGCGTATCCTCGCTCATCGGCTGAGGCGCCATCTTCGGGTAAATACAGGAAGAACCCAGGAAGACAAACTTATCGACGCCCGCCTCGTACGAGTACTGGATGAGATTCGTCTGAATCCGCAAATTGTCGCGGATGAAATCGGCAGGATATGTGTCGTTGGCCAGAATTCCGCCCACCTTGGCCGCCGCATCGATGACCACGGTGGGACGCTTGGTCTCCAGGAATTCCCGTACGGCATCGCCGCTGGTCAAATCGACCTCGCTGCGGGTCTTCAGAACAAGGTTCTCGTAACCCTGTCGCTCAAGTTCGCGCACCACGGCCGACCCGACCAGCCCGCGATGGCCGGCCACGAAGATGCGGTCACCCCTATTCATGATAATTGAAGGCCCGATAGCCCTCGCGCTGGATCAGCGCATCCCGCCCGGCAATCTCGAGATCCGACTCCACCATCTCGCTCACCAGTTCCCTGAATCTGATCTTCGGCGTCCAGCCGAGCTTCTCTTTCGCCTTGGTGGGATCGCCGAGCAGCGTCTCCACCTCCGTAGGCCGGAAGTAACGGGGATCGATACGGACGATGACATTGCCATCGGCGTCCACCCCATGCTCCTCCACGCCCTCGCCCTGCCAGCTGACAGTGATTCCCAGTTCAGCCGCAGCTAGCTCCACAAACTCTCTCACCGAGTGCTGCTCACCCGTCGCGATCACGAAGTCCTCCGGCTGTTCCTGTTGAAGCATGAGCCACTGCATCTCGACGTAATCGCGGGCGTGCCCCCAATCACGCAGCGCATCGAGATTACCGAGATACAGGCAGTCCTGAAGTCCCGTCTTGATACGGGCCAGAGCGCGAGTGATCTTCCGGGTCACGAAGGTCTCTCCACGAATGGGCGATTCGTGGTTGAACAGAATGCCGTTGCAGGCGTAGAGCCCGTAAGCCTCACGGTAGTTTACCGTGATCCAGTAGGCGTAGAGCTTGGCAACAGCGTAGGGCGAGCGCGGATAGAACGGCGTGGTCTCGGTCTGGGGAGTCTCCTGTACCAGCCCATACAACTCCGACGTCGAGGCCTGATAGAAGCGAGTCTTCTCCTCCATGCCCAGAATCCGGATCGCTTCCAGGATACGGAGGCATCCTACGGCATCCGCATTTGCCGTGTATTCCGGCGTCTCGAATGACACGGCGACATGGCTTTGGGCTGCAAGATTGTAAATCTCATCCGGCTGTACCTGCTGGATGATTCGGATCAGATTCGTCGAATCCGTCAGGTCGCCGTAGTGCAGGATCAGCTGCGGATTCGGCTCATGGGGATCCTGGTAGAGGTGGTCGATGCGGTCTGTATTGAAGGAGGAGGCCCTCCGTTTAACGCCATGGACCTCGTAACCCTTTTTCAGGAGGAACTCTGCCAGGTACGCGCCATCCTGGCCGGTGACGCCGGTAATCAGTGCCGTCTTGCCCATGTCGCTCTTCTGTATTGGTGGTCGTCTATCCATCGCCCCGCCGACGCTTCGGATGTGCGATACGCTCCTCGCGGCCAGGAATATGCCCGCGACCAATGGCGTAGTAGGTGAAGCCCATGTGCTCCATCAAGTGCGGCTCGTACAGGTTACGACCGTCGAAAATTACCGGTTGTGTGAGCTTGTCCTTGATGGAGTCGTAATCCGGACTGCGGAACTCCTGCCACTCTGTGACGATGGTCAGCGCATCAGCGCCTTCCAGCGCCTCCATGGACGATTCGCAGAAGACGAGATCATCGCGCTTACCGTAGATGCGCTCCGCCTCCTCCATCGCAACCGGATCGTACGCGCGGACCGCCGCGCCCGCGTCCCAGAGCGCTTCCATTAGGACACGGCTGGGCGCCTCGCGCATATCGTCTGTCTTCGGCTTGAATGCGAGGCCCCAGAGGGCAAACGTCTTACCGTCCAGGTCCCCATCATAGTGTTCCAGGATTTTCTCGAACAAGCGACGCTTCTGTCGGTTGTTTACCGACTCCACAGCATTGAGCAACTCGGCATCATAGCCTACCGCAGTCGCGGACCGGGCGAGCGCCTGTACGTCTTTCGGAAAGCACGAGCCTCCATAGCCTATGCCAGGATAGATGAACTGGTAACCAATGCGCGGATCCGAGCCTATGCCGATGCGCACCTGCTCGATGTCCGCGTCGAATCGCTCGGCGAGATTGGCGAGTTCGTTCATGAAGCTGATTTTCGTAGCAAGGATAGCGTTAGCCGCGTACTTAGTCAGCTCCGCCGAGCGCACGTCCATGGCAATCAGCCGATCATGCTGGCGAGTGAATGGCTCATAAAGAACCCTCAGTAGTTCAGTTGTACGAGGATTGTCAGCGCCCACGACGATGCGGTCCGGCTTCATGAAGTCATTGACCGCGGCGCCCTCTTTCAGGAACTCTGGATTCGATACTACATCGAACTCCAGCGGCACCCCGCGCTTGGCGAGCACCTGCGAGACACGCTCGCGGATCTTGTCAGCCGTGCCGACCGGCACCGTAGACTTATCCACGATGATACGGTACTCGTTCATGTGCTCGCCAATACTCTCGGCCACAGCCAGCACGTGCTTGAGATCCGCCGACCCGTCTTCGTCCGGCGGCGTTCCTACGGCGATGAACTGGAACGTGCCGTGGTCGACGCCTTTCTCAATGTCCGTGGTGAAATCGAGGCGGCCTGCCTCGATGTTGCGCTCCACCAGTGGCTCCAGTCCTGGCTCGTAGATCGGGAGCTCGCCCTTGTTCAGGCGCTTGATCTTGTCCTCGTCGATATCCACGCAGACCACGTGGTTGCCCATCTCCGCCATGCAGGCACCGGTGACTAGGCCCACGTAGCCAGAGCCGAAAATTGTAAGTCTCATAATAGCTGCCAAAAAACGCAGGATTGCACTGCATGGTCTGTGGAAAGCGTAAAATCCTATCCCTTTAGTGCACCGCTGGACCAGACCTCCTTCTCACTTTGGAAAATCGACACAATTCCATGCACACCCTCACATGTCGGCCGTGAGAAATGCGGGATCGCCCCGAAGATTCCTACGTCTAAAGCCTAGGGGATTCAGCGATGAAGCAGAAGCAGTACCGATCAGGAGCAGATTTCCATGCTGGAGCAGAACCACTTCGGCAGGCCATCATCACCGCAACCAACCTGTCCCTTCACGAAAACAAGCGGAGTTCCGATAATCGCTGTCAATCCAGTATTACAGCGTGTAGATATGTGAGAATAGATAGGGCATTGCCCACCCCAAAAACACCGTCAGGCTTTAGGCCAAATCCGCAAGGAAGGACATAAGGAAAAACCAAAGGAGAATTGCGTTAGATACGCGATATGCCACTGTAGAAAGCGATTTCGCCTTGCATTGTTACTCCGGCATTAACACAAGTCCTCTAGCGCTGGTCGATGCCCAGCGAGTCACAAACCTTAAAAAAACTCGAGAACTTCTCATCAAGGGGCAACTTCCCAAGTGTCAATTTTGTCGCTCTGCGGCGGGAGGCTATCTTGGGCACTCGTCTTACTGCTACGGAAGATCCTCCATCGCATCGTATCGCCCCCCCTTAATATGGACTCCGTGTCGCATCTAGGCGATCTTCTCTTGGCCCAGACACGGTACCAGGTTAACTGGACCCCATTAAGTATACAGTTCGGGAGACCTCTTGATGGTGCTTCGCCAAAGCTAAGGAAAGAATGGCCAAATCTATACCTCTTTGCCATCCTCGCAAACGCCGAATCGGGTAGCGTTGACGCGCGCAACACATCTTGCCCACCCCATCAGTACACCCTTTACTCGCGCGATCTAGGCATGTTTTTCAGCCACGACAATCATAGATTTAGCCAAGGGAGGAATGCGCCCCACACGATAAAATTTTAAATTGGATAATCCGGCCTCTTCAAGCAGAGCGGATAAAGTCTGAATCGACCAGAACTTGATATGCCCATGATCCCATAACGCCGTAAAGTGATCGTCCATTTTGCCCGTGATCGCCAAGGCTAAGTTCTTCCAGTAGCCGTGGTAGGGCGTCGACAATATGGCTCTGCCTCCCACCTCGAGCAAGTCGTAAACTGTCCTAGCGTACTCCCTTGGAGAATACAGATGCTCAACGACCTCTAGACTTATCACTACGGGAAACGTGCCGTACATCCCCGCTAGGTCGTCATAAGCAGAGCCCCTCTCAAGGCTTAAGCTTGGAAAACTCCTATTGGCTTGCGAGATCCCCTCACGAGATGGATCTATACCGGCAACATGCCATCCTTCCTCCGCCAACCGTGCTGCAATGCTGCCGTTCCCACAACCAACATCGAAGAGTCTAGGCCGTTGCCCATTTCCCTTTAGCACTGCCCAAGAATACTGCAACTCTTTAAGGACCGTAGGCAAGAGGTAAGTATGAGCCGATGCATGACCTGCGTCCGGATGACTGTAACCGGATATTTCCTCTATATCCTTCATGCAAAATTCCTCGGTATGAGACCTCAATTAGCCTGAGCTTTGCTCGCGGCGAGAGACACTCAATTAGATTCAAGGTGGTACGGATACCAGTGGGCCCGAAGTCAAAGCCCAGCATCGTTATCGGTTCTGGTCTATCTATCTTTGCCAGTAGACCAATGGAAAAACTGCCCGAGTTTACTGACGTTCTTGAGAAACAGCGCCCTCGCTCCTCCAATCTGGTTCTGACGCAGCGCCCGATAGTCTTCACTGCTCTTCCTAATCAGATGATACAGCGACCTATTGCTCTCGCCACCCAGGCGCATCTTGACCAGGACTTCCCTTATATAAACTAGGGAAATCTTCCCAATCCCTAGCCATCTCAGTATCGCATCGTAATCCGCCGCTATACGGAAAGACGTGTCATACAGACCCCATCTCTCGAAGACTTCCCGCTTCAAATAGAGCGTAGGATGCGGCGGCATCCACCCGCGTGACAGATTACTCGGGTTATACTCACCCGCTCGCCAGTTTCGAATAACGCTGTGCGGCTCATGTGAAGACACATACTGTAAGTCCCCGTACACACCATCTGCCTCAGATCTCTCTAGAATAGATGCAACCTTCTCTATCACCGATTCGGATGCAAAGAAATCATCTGAGTGCAAGAGACCAATTACATCCCCAGTCGCACGTTGAATACCCTTGTTTAACGCGTCATAAATGCCTTTATCAGCCTCGCTATATACCTTGACTCCCGGGCCCGCCAACGCTCTCGCGAGCTCCAGTGTCCCGTCTGTCGACCCCCCATCTTGGATTATGTGCTCAATGTTCGAAAATGACTGGCTCCCGCAACTCTCGATTGCATGCGCTATTGTCGCTTTGCGATTGTAAACCGCTGTTATGATAGAGATTTTCATAGGCCGATTTTGCCCAGAAGGTTCAATCGCGATACTGCTTCGCCCGTATCGTTCGTGCAGATAACCGACAATAGCTGTGCACTTACCGGCGCTTTCACGGAAAATTGTTACCGTCTGCAGAGAAATACCAAACTCGCTTTTTGAACCGCGCGATAGCGTCAGCGCGAAGATTGGATATGTTACTGAAACGTATGGGACTCACTTCACCTCGATCCCCAGCTTCTTTCTTATGGCTGTGAGAGCATCAACTCCATCCTCTTCCATACAGCGACGCACTTCAGCGACCTTCGCATCCACCAGATATCTGTACCAGAATCCCTGTAAGAAATGAAACGAGGTCCCCTCACGCCCATCTAGGAACCCAGCACGTAGAAAATATCTGTAAACGAAGTAGAGCAGCGCTCTTGCCCCTAACGGCAGCCTCGAATACACGGATTCCTTCACCCATCGCTTGCGCGCATCTTGGCCAGCCCCTCTCGATTTAGCCACAGTATCGAAAGGCAGAAATGCAAACTCCAGATTCAACAGATCTACTGCTTCCCGACTAGCGTAGCTGTTGTGCTTATCGATCCACCAACTCAATGAGTTAAGGTTGTCATCTAATAGCTCACCTTCTAACTCCACTGTCTTACCAGATACTTTAATATGCTCATCCATCCACCGTTCTTCGCACCGGCCACGCCCTAAACGGAAGATTCGTATCACTTTAATGGGAAAGACGCCACCATATTTAATTCTCTTGCCTTGAAATTTCATCCGTCTCGCGAGGTAGACCCCATCGATATCTTCCGGAAGGGTCGACACTCTCGCCTTGATCTCGCTCGAAAGCGTTCCGTCTATGTACTCATCCGCATCTATTCTCAGAACCCATCCTGTGCTGTCCGCTAAGCAGGTTAACCCCCAGTTAAATTGAGTGGCATAATTAACCCACTTATGCTGGACCACCCGGGCACCACAGCGTCGTGCGATCTCTATCGTCTTATCCGTAGAGTAACTGTCCACTACCACCACCTCGTCTACACACGATCTAACACTCAAAATACACCGCTCGAGATGCAGTTCCTCGTTGAGCGTTAGAATCAGGGCAGTAATCCTATCACCGCGCATTGTCACCTCCTCCTGTCGCCGGCCGAAGTGGGGCAACGCTACGCGAAATAGCTTGCAGTCTGTAGTGAAAAAGCGATATCAACACACCGAAGGTTAAGTACTTGTAATGAGGATTCAAGAAGAACCCGTACAAGAGAATCAAATATATGCACAGATCAACCGGATTCGCGAGTAATCCCCGCAACAGGGCCCTAAACGAGATACTCACCAAGTAGATCGCTAGAATCACTACCGGTAAGAAACCCGATTTCGCTAGGTAGTAGCTGAAGATGCTGTGGGTAAATGGAAGTTCCCGCCCCCCAACATCAATCATCGCCCCGAACCCGTCCCCAGTTAGAACCTCTGGAAATCGCGATGCGCTATCCTTGAAGACATATAACATTTCACGAAACTTCTCAGATGATCCAGCGTAGACCATTTTCTCCGAGAAATTGGTGATCGCTATCTCTATAAGAGGCACCATCGGCAAAAAGATCAAAGAAAGTACGGCCAAGAGGAACACTCTATAGACAGGCCGACTCTCCGCCAATGCCCGCCAGATAGCTACCACCACAACCACAGCGACTATTGCCATTGGCGCGCGAAGCGCCGACACACTGATCGCGGCAGTTGACACGACCCCTGCAAGAAACAACGCGCCCCTCCACCAAGCCACTTGACGTCGATCGAGCAGTGCGCACCAGCCGTACGCGGCACTAAAGGTCACGAAAGGATCGGTATTCAGTTTGAGGAACTGATCGAAAGTAAAGCGCGTCTCTTCTCCGACGGCCTGCAAACTGAAGCCCGCGATAATCAGAAAGCGCAGCGCTATAATTCCCCCAAGAATCGCTATCCAGCACAATAACCAGTCAATTGTCCGACCGGACATACTTCGCCCCAAGAGCACTCCAACTCCCAAGAAGCAGTGCGCGACGAGATCACGCAGAATCTGTGTCTCGCCATTTTGCGGAGCACCTGATAACCCAATCAACATTGCCACCAAAAAGAACAGTGCAAACCATGGCTCAGGCCCAAAGTCTATCTGCTTCAAAGATGATGAAAAGACGGCGAGCATTAGCCCCGCCGCCATTACGACCTCAGTCGCTGATATTGTCTCGGGCGTTGGGTCACCCGACACCGCATACACACAAAGCACGAGCCACAGGAGAGCGATTTCCAGTGAATTCCGGGGGCCATCTATCGTAGTAGGCACCGTCAATTCATCTCTCTCGCGCAAACGAGGACTGATTTCTGCGAGGATCCCGCATTGCTACCCAGTATGCTGCCCGACGTAAGAGTCCAACCCCGATCAGAGCCTCAGCTACCTTTACCGCTATGCCGGCCAAGCTACGCTGAACAGCCGTTGTGGCTTTTCTATCGCGCCTAAAAAACCAGTCGCGATCCTCGCGCCCGGGAAATTTTTCGGCAAAGGCGCGGCTTCGCATATTCGCCTCTATTGCCACAGTGGAGATCCTTTCTTCAGTCGCACCAATCCCCAACTTCTCTACCACGGTCATTAAGGCCGCGCGGGGGTCAGTGCGCATGTCCTCATAAGCGATTACGCAGTGCGCGAATTCAGGCTGCGTTGCAACACTCTCGTACAGCACGATTTCAATCGATTTAAGAAGGCCAATCGTCATCGCATACAATACAAACGGAAGGCGGAATTTTTCGTTAGAGAAATGGTGATAATGGCTGAGGAGAGTGTCGACTCGAGAGCGCCGAGTAACGACAACTCGTGCACCCTTGTCAATCAGGAACCGAAGCCAGTCCCGATCATAACTGTGTATCTTTGCGACAAGATGCAGCTCCCGCGCCGCATCGAATATTCCTTGAGGATCGTGGAATAAGTTGATGTTACGGGGGTGCCGTGCCGCCTCCCAATCTTCTGGTAACTCCTTTTGATCGATAAGATCGACGAGCATCGTAAAGATCCATGTCGAGCCCGACTTATACACACCATTGCATACAATTAGCATAGCCAGTCTCTTCGATACCCTTTGGATAGTTGGTTTCCTACCACACGCCAGCATCGCCCCCCCATCCTAGCCTCGCTCCGCGTGAGCAAGAGGGCGGCCGGCGTTGTCACCGACCACTGCGCTTGTGAAGCAAGCGTCCATAGACCGATGGCTCATGCGTTACCAAGTCAATACTCACACCGATCAATGCCCCCGCCCCCACCGCTACCAATAGCGTTTGGCTGTCCCTAGCCAGCCAAAGCGTACTCAATAGTAAAGCGAAGACTTGCAGTGAAAGCACTTGATATCTCCTCGCCTCGTAAAGGCGCACGCGAGCAAGTTGAAAAAGCCCCAGCACTATTCCCACGAGCACCATTACACTTGTAGCACCTCCAGGAAGCGGGAGGAAAATTGGGAGGACAAGAGACAAGAGCGATATCGAGACAAGGCCCGCGTACACGGCGCCCTGCTTCAGAGCGTACGGGTCCACAGCGAAGAACATGCGCGCGATAACACCAAACCCGTTTATTACTCGCTGCATCAAATTTGCAAGCAGTTCCTCAACGCGGAGAAACTCCAGGTTCGCGAGAATATAGATCCAATTAGCCCACACATTACTTAAGATCCCGAACAGAATACCGCCCCTTCCCGCGTAGATATACGCTCTTGTCCACCGGAGAAAGTATCGTGCACTAGCAATTCGTCTTATGGACCTAGCATCCGCATAACCACTAAGGAGAATTACTGCACCAGGGATCAGAGCAGAGAGCGTACAAAGCCAAATGATCCACGTACTACCGGCATTAAGAAGCAACAGAATTGCCGCCGTGAAGAAAACCACGTTACCCCTAAGAAGCAGCGCAATAGGCGCGCGATCCCTTACGATCAGAAAGTTCGTTGATACCGTATTGATTGATAACGCTACTGTTAACGGAGCGATGGCGAAAAACTTGGTAGCATCATGCAACACACTCGCGAATGCGACAGCAACCACCAGCAACACACCAGAGATCGCCACTGCCAAAGCCACACCGTAGAAAAGTGCTAACAACGTTGAAAATAAACGCCGATGTCGAAATCGGGATATAAAGAAATTGTCTATTCCCAAGCGCGAGATCGTTGAAAAGATAGATGCTAATACGATTGCCTCAACAGTTGATTTTGCATTCTCCGGCTGGTGATGCGTGACCGCAACCCAGGCAAAAATCAGTTGACCAACGACACCGATACCTTGCGCTAGAAAACCAACCGCAATTCTTCTCGAAACCGTCACTTAGGACTTCTCAAGCCATAATTCCTACACGTTACTGATAACCTAAAGCGGCCAGAACATCACCCATCGACCTTCGAAAATTGGCCTCATTCTCTCGAAATAGACTATCGCCCTTCCATTTATTCGCCTGACCTTTCGAGAACGTAGGGGTACCACCAAAGAGCCTTGAAGCCACCGATTCGATATCCTGCTCCGTTACGCTATCTCCTAGAAGTTTCGCAATACGTTCGATCTGCGACCACTGACCTTCATATGTTCCACCTCCATTTGGGCCGACAAGGTCTTCAAAGCGGAACACGTTGTTCGGAAACCGCTCCGACCAGGGGAGGAATCGCTCGTAAGCACGGCGGAACGAATGGATGATCTCTCTGTCGTCACGAAGACCGTTGAGAACGATATTTAGATCGAATTGCGGGTATCCGGTCAGTGCTCGACCCAGAAAGATATCGCGCCGACGTGGAAAATAATCCAAGTGCGACAGCAATACATCTCGCGGATCTCGTACCACTAGTATCGGCACGACGTGCTTTGCTTCCAGAAGATCCGCGAACTCCGAACTATAGCCTGCATGCCCTGTTATGAACTCCCCATCGTTCAGCCCACCAAGTTTACTTTCTATCCACTTTTTCCCAATGCATGTTTGACGATACATTCCGATATCGATCTTCGTTCGATCCAACGGGTTATTTCGAATGAGCTTACGTACGAGTTGAAACCGGCCGCTTAACAGCGTGTCGGCGATTCCAAGCTGCGCATATCTGTATCCAAGCAACTCGAGAGCTTTGTGAAGCATGTTCGTGCCGGATTTCGGCACTGAATTAATTAATGCTCGCATTACGAATCATCCGCGTCAGTTTCAGAAACAAGCGTGGGTTTATGAGGTATAACTCAGCGTGAGTACATCACCTTGAGTAGACCCCAAAGCGGCCTCCATGCATGAATATCGCGATTTTCCCTGATGCTAGGCCCGATTACCCCATAACCAAGGCCGCAACGTTTCTAAAAGCCTATATCGGTCAATTGAGGAGCCTCTCCTACCGCAGTAAGCTAGTGCATTTCGCTGGCCCGCAGCACGGTTGGTTAAGGTCTTGTTTGTCGACTAAAATCGCAGCCCTGCCCGCATTCCGATTATCGCGGTCACGAAAAATGCTGATAAGAGCCCGACAGCAAGACCTATGGCCACTATCAAGACCGGCTTCGGCCAGTCAGGCCTGCTGGGAACAACCGCACCGTCAATCACCCGGAACGCGTACTCCTCAGTTCCACGCGCTAACATCAACTTCTGCAATTCGTTCTCGAGCAGACGGCCAATCGATTGCTGCAAAGTAACAATATTTGTACTCGCAAGTTGCTCGCGTAAATAGGCCACATTCTCTTCGGATTCACGCAAGGCTCTTAAACGCAACTTGTCGTTAAGGCGACTTACAATGTCATTCGCCCACGCAGCCGCCAAGGCAGGATCAGTCCATTTGATAGTCACTGTAACCAAACTAGATTTCGAGTCTTCTCGAACTTCGAGTACTTTGTCGTGAAGATAGTCAACCGCGTCTCGAAGATCAGGTTCCTCGCGCAACTCAGGAGCTTGCTGATTCGATGCGCTATCCTGATTGGCGTTTCCGAAAAACTCCGTCGATAAGCTATTTGCTTGGATAAAGTCACGCGCGAATTCGCGAGATTCTATGGTTGCAATAGCCTCTTGAGAGTCTCGATCCCCGACGTTCACCCCCGCCAGCGCTGCCAATCCTCCGAATTGCCCGCTTAGCGCACTTACTGAATCATCGTCGGCCGGCATCAAGAGCACACTAGCTCGATACCATTCCGTAGCAAATACGATGTAAACCACAGCCACTATAACTCCACCACACATGGCAAGAAGGGTGAGCCATCTGTAATTCCAGATTCGCTGCAGTAACTGCACTAGATCCAGGCCCTCATAACCAATCTGCCGCCCATTGTCTTTAGGCACACGCAATAAACCGGAATCTGGCATATCGGGCGGCGGGGAAGTACGGGCTTTGTTTCGGTTAGCCATCGAATTACTTGGCGCTGGATCTAGACGTCGACTAGAATGAATTCACGGCGGCCGCAGCGATAGCGAGGTTATAGACAATCTGCGTCGCGTTAGTCCAAAGCGTAATCGGCTTGACCTTATCCGCATGAAGAGGGACCACGATTGTATCCCCAGGTTTTATATTCAACCCGCTGGATCGCGCAAAGAATCTGGACTGACTGCCAACCACAACCTCACCATTAGCTCGGACTACATAGGTTCTTTTGGCATCTGCTTTTCGAGTCACCCCGCCACTTCGCTCAATGTAGTCCTCTCGACTCAAGCCCGAATCGTGCAGATGCGAAGTCGTATATTGAACCTCTCCGAGAACGGTTACTTCCTGTGCCTGCACGGGAATCATAAGCCGATCACCATCCCGTAGTACGATATCCTCAGCCTTATCAGCGAGAACCGCCTCCAGATCAATGACAAGCCTCCCAACGGGCTCGGTCGTCCGCAATTGCTTCAGGAGGGCCTGCCCAATACTTACAGCCTCAGACTGACCAGAGTCAGAAAGGGACATGGACGCGAGATCGCTCTCCAGACGATTCGCGAGCACATCTAACTGCTCCCGCTCTCTTTCTTTGAGTATCTCACGCGTAAAAACGCTGCCGTCTGAGAATGCAAACTCCGTGAGGCCACCCGCTCGTTCCAGTACCGACCGCAAAGTCTCACCACGCTGAATCGGATACCGGCCAGGGAAAGCCACTTCGCCTTGGATCTCTACGAACTGCTGATCCTGCCAGCGCGGAATTTCCTTGACGTTCAGATAGTCGAACGACTGTACGTAGAGGTCTTCCTGCGGATCACCGGCTAGCGCTTTCTCGAGGTCAATCTCGATCAGCTCGACCTCTCGCCTCTCGCCCTCAACGATCTCGTAACGCGTCAGCTCCGCCTCCGCGAGATAGGCCGACTCATCCAGACCGCCTCCGGCACGGATGAGGTCAGAGACACGCATATCCTGCTCTAAGGGATACTCTCCCTCTGCGTTGACACGGCCGCCCACCCGAGCGAGCGGAAGCGGTTTGCTCCGCGACGAGCGTAGCCGCAGTTCATCCAGCAGTGGACCAACCACGTGCTCACGGCCGACCTCGAGATCGAATACGTAAACGGTATCCCTAGGTTGTAGACGAACATCCGCAGCACTGCCCGGCGCGCGCCACGCAGCGTCCAGGTCCGCGGAGAGGACATTCAGGTCGCCATTGGTCGGTAATTCGCGTCGAATCAGTACATAGTGGAGGTCACTGCCCTCTTTGAGTTCTCGGCTGTTGCGGATAAGACCCGAAATGGAAATGCCGGGCCGCCACTGATAGTCACCGGGCCGCTGGACGTTGCCGACCAGTCGGATGGACTCCTGCATCTCCGAAATACCCGTAGGAACGAGTACAGTGTCGCCATCCAGTAGCTTCAGGTCGCGGCCTCCAGCGGTTTCCTGATCGGCCTCGAGCACCAGAAACCCGGCCGCAGGTTCCAGACGCCGGACCTTGACTCCCGCCTTGTAGGCGGTGGGCCTGAGGCCGCCCGCGAGAGATATGGCATCCTCGACGTCTGCACCTCCGCGGTACTCGTAAATGGCGGGCCTGTTAACCTCACCGGATACGGCTACACGTGTACCGACAGGTGGAACGAAAACCACATCGCCGGATTGCAGCCGGAGATCATCGCGGGTATCACCACGTAGCAACAGGTCGTACACATCCAGGGTGCGGACCACCTCGCCGGCACGCTTCAACTGGATACGTCTCAACGTGCCTTGTTCGGCCACTCCACCGCTGATAGCCAGTGCGGTCGTGATCGTCGCCATGGGTGAGACCGAATACGAACCCGGCTCTTTGACGTCTCCCACCACGAATATCTGCAGCGCGCGGAGTTCTCCCAGTGTCACGCTGGCTTGAGTGCCGATGAATTGCTCGCGCACGCGCTGCCCGATCAGCTCCTGAGCGCGCGAATAGGTGAGGCCCGCCACGGTGATCGGACCAATCTCCGGAAAGCGGATCGCACCGTTTCGCTCGACCGGCAACTCGTACTCCACATTCTGGTTACCAAAGAGCTGAATTTGCAGCGTGTCGCCAGGACCAATGATGTAGTCGGCCGCCACCGGCACAGCACGGTTTGGCCGCAGCCTCTCGGAATCTGCCTGAAAGATCTCGTAGCCGAAAGGCTCGAGAGCCTCGACACCCATGGGCTCCAGCGGCAAGCGACTCACCGAAATAGACAGCAGCGAAAGCGAGGGTTCGGCCGCCAACCTGAGTGACGCCTGTCGCTCGGTCAGCCCAGCCAGCGCTATGTCTCCGACCCCGGGCAGCGCCAATCGGCCCAGCGCATCCAACTGGTAGGGATTGCCATTGAGGAGCCGCTGGCGCAGAGCGTTTCGTCCCTCTTGCACCGCTTCGCTCAGCGTTGGAGCATCAGTGACTCTGTCACTGACCTCGAGCACCAGCGTGTCAAACGCACCAAAAACCGGCGGACCTGCTGGCCTTTCTTCCACCTCCTGCGCCTGAGGGGTCGGCATCTCCTCACCGGCCGCTTCGTCCTGAGGCTCCGGCTCAGCCTGGCCAGAAGAGACCCGCAGATTCCGAAGCTGCTCCATCGCCGCCTGCCGCTGGGACGGCGGCAGCTGGTTCAGCATCCGCTGCTGCTCGGGAGTGAGCGATACGGATTGGGCGTACGCAACGGAGCCGAAACCCAAAACCACGCCAGCAGTCAGGAGCAGCGCGGCGAAAAGAACGAGAAGCCTGAATGGACCTTGCACGGTTATCCAAATTGCTGTGTGAGTCTTACGAATACGCGCACATCGGTGGAGTCCGTGTCCGCGACCTTGTCATCGAGCTGCTGGACGCCCACGCCCAGATCCAGCTTGCCGAATTTCGTATCCCGGCTGTGGGTCACGCTGAGGTCGAGCAGATCCTTGGGCGTGGCGGTGATCGTATTGCGCTCGTCAGGCGCGCCGAAGCGGTTCAGTTCCGAAACCCGGGCGCTGATGTGCCATTTGCCGTACTTGTCGTGCTGCGCCAGCACGCCTGCGGTGACGGTACGCGCGTCGTTGTCGGTGGAGTAACCGATGGGGCGCTCTCTGTAGCGATAGCCGGTCGGGTAGGCGCCGTTGTTGTAGGCGCAATTCGGGATCTTGGAGTCCTCGTGGAACTGGCAGGTGGTATCGGCAAACTCGGCATACGCATGCCAGTCCGTTTTGAGCATCTCGCTGCGCCCCCAGAACTCGACACCGGCCATGCCCATGTACCGGCTCGGGAATCCGCCTGCCTCGTCCTCGCCGATGAACTGGCCGTAGACGGCATACGGCAGGTCGCCGATGGGCGACAGCCAACGAGCGTCGAAACCGGCCAGCTGGTTGGCCTCGTCGCCTTCCCGACCCTCGCCTTCTTCCACGTTGGTGTCGCCGGCCAGGATCTTCAGGAAGGCATCCAGGTCGCACGGACGGCCCGAGCCGCACCACTGGGCGGTGCGTGACAGCCCGATCTCCAGCGACGGCAACGGCTTGAAGTTGACCCGCCAGCCGAAGAATCTGGTATTCGGAACAGCCCGGTCGTCCTCGAGCTGGCCCCAGATCAGGCTGGTGGACCAGGGGCCGAGCCATGACAGCAGAGGCGTCTCAAACGGTGTGGAGAAGTTGCGTTGCAGCACGAAAGCCGGGATCGGCCGCGCGTTGTTGGAGAGGATGAGGTCGCCGCCCCACCCCGGGCCCCACCAGCGGTCTACCGCAGCGGCGCCTACCATCCAGTTGCCCAGTGCGAGCATGGCGTAGGAACCGTCGAGCCGCCAGTCCTGATCGTCGATGGGATCGTCGGAGAAACCGACCTGGAGCTTCACGGCGACCCGGTTACCCACGTAGTCGGTGGAAGCCCTGGTTTCGACGTCGCCGCGGGGCGTGTCCTCGAAGTTGCGGATTTCCAGCGGCTTTTCGGCGAAGGCGACGGAGCCATCGGTGTTCCAGCGCCCGGTGCGGGTTTCTTGCTTGACGAGGTCGCGGGTCCGCTCCAGCGCCCGGGCGGCCGGCGCCGAGATGGCCTCCATGTCGTGGAAGGTCTCCACGCCGGACGCAATATCGCCCGTGGAGAGCGGCCAGCTGGAGACGGGGCCTTCGATGACGCCCTCGTCGGCGAGGCGCTGGATGTCGGACTTGAGCCAGGGGTCGCCGGGTGCGATCCAGGGTTCGGCCATGGCAAGAGGCGGGAGGAGCAGAGTCAGGGCGGCAGCAAACGACAGCAGTCGTTGCCTCCCACGGCCCCCGCCGTGGTCACTCCGGTGTCCCTGGAGAAGTCCCACTGATACAGCCGCCCAAGCCCGAAAGACAGGATTCTAGAGAGCCCGGGCGGGAGTCGCAACTTATGTCATGAATCCTGGCTCGGGCGGTCAAAGCCACGCCGGTGACGGCAGTACCAATCGACCGTGCGGGCAAGCGCACTTTCGAAATCGTGTCGGGGTTTCCAGCCGAGTTCCTCACAGACCTTCCCGCTGTCGATGGCGCAGCGGAAATCATGCCCCGGCCGGTCGTCCACGAATCGGATCAGATCGCGGTACGAGCTGGCGTCTCGCGGCGCTGTCCGGTCCAGGTGGTCGCAGATGGCGCGGACGACCGCGAGGTTGGTCCGTTCATTGCCGGCGCCCACGTTGTAGGTTCTGCCAACCTGACCGCCTGCCAGGATAGCGAGCAGAGCGGTCACGTTGTCATCCACGTAGAGCCAGTCGCGCACGTTGCTGCCGTCGCCGTAGATCGGCAGCGGCTCGCCGGCGAGTGCGCGGGTGATGGTCAGCGGTATGAGCTTTTCCGGATGCTGCCACGCCCCGAAGTTGTTGCTGCTGTTGGAGACGAGGATGGGCAGGCCATAGGTCCGGTGCCAGGCTCGCACCAGGTGGTCGCTGCCCGCCTTGCTGGCGGAATACGGCGAATGGGGGTCGTAGCGTGACCGCTCGGACCATGGCGCGTCCTCGGCATCCAGGTCGCCGAAGACCTCGTCGGTGGAGACGTGCAGCAGCCGGAAGTGCTCAGGCGAACGGGAACCAAGCAGCCACGCCCTCACCGCCTCCAGCAGCTCGAAAGTGCCCACGATATTGGTGTGGATGAAGGGGGACGGGTCGTCGATGGAGCGATCGACGTGGGTCTCGGCGGCGAGGTGGATGAGAGCGTCAGGCCGGAAGCGGCTCAGAAGGCCGGCGATGGCCGCTCGGTCCCGGATATCGACTACCTCGAGAGAATGGCGGGGATCATTGAGGACCTCGGCCAGTGCCTCACGATTGCCGGCGTAGGTCAGCTTGTCGACCGTCAGGACCTCGCAAGCGGTGTCGCGGATGAGAGTGCGGACGAGAGCCGAACCGATGAAGCCGGCGCCGCCGGTGACCAAGATGCGGTGGAGGCCTGCTTGTTCGAGGTTATTGGGAGGCACGACAGATCGGGCCTGAAGGCCCTCCTACATGGGTTTAGCGGCGCAGGCGCCGCACCCGCTCCAGCAGCGTCTGGGTCGAGGCGTTCTTCCCCTCGTATTTCGCCGGATCGCCCACCGCCGGCACCAGCCCCGTCGCCAGCTTCTTGCCCAGCTCCACGCCCCACTGATCGAAGGCGTTGATGCCCCAGATGATGCTCTCCACGAAGACCTTGTGCTCGTAGAGGGCGACCAGCTGGCCGAGGGTGCGCGGGGTCAGGGCTTCGAACAGGATCAGGTTGCTCGGCCGGTTGCCGGGGTGGACCTTGTGGGGCACCAGCGCCTCGATCTCGTCGGAATCCATGCCCTTCGCCTCGAGGTCGGCGTGGACGTCGTCCTCTGACTGGCCCTCCATCAGCGCCTCGGCCTGGGCCAGGCAATTGGCGATGGCGAGGTCCTGCTGTTCCTGGCTGGCGCCGGAGGACTTCGCCGGCAGCAAAAAGTCCACCGGGATGAAGCGGGTGCCCTGGTGCAGGAGCTGGTAGAAGGAGTGCTGGGCGTTGGAGCCGGCCTCGCCCCAGATGACCATGCCGGTGTCGCAGCGCACGGGCTTGCCGTCGATGCGCACGCGCTTGCCGTTGGACTCCATCTGCAGCTGCTGCAGGAAGGCCGGGAAGCGTTCCAGGCGGTTGTCGTAGGGCAGGATGGCCTGGGATTCCGCGCCGAAGAAATTGTTGTACCAGACGGCCAGCAGCGCGAGGATCACCGGCATGTTCTCGCCGAGCTTGGCCTCGCGGAAATGGCGGTCCATGGCGTGGCCGCCGGCCAGCAGCTCGCGGAAGTTCTCGCTGCCGATGGCCAGCGCGATGGAGAGCCCCACCGCCGACCACAGCGAGTAGCGCCCGCCCACCCAGTCCCAGAAGGCGAAGCGGTAATCGGCGTGGATGCCGAACTCGTCCATGGCCTGGTGGTTGGTGCTGGCGGCGGCGAAGTGGTCCGGCACCGCGTCCTCGCCCAGCTGCCCGGCCACCCAGCGCCGGGCGGCTTCCGCATTCGTCACCGTCTCCAGCGTGGTGAAGGTCTTGGAGCAGATGACGAACAGCGTGGTGGCAGGGTCCAGCCTCTCGGTGAGGTCGGCGAGCTGAGTGCCGTCGACGTTTGAGACGCAGTGCAGGCGGATGCTCTTCACCCGGTGGTGATGCAGCGCGGTGGCCGCCATGACGATGCCGAGATCCGAGCCGCCGATGCCGATGTTGACGACGTCGGTGAAACGTTTCCCACTGCTGCCGCGGATGCCGCCGGCATGAACGCCGTCGACGAAGGCGGCCATCTGGTCCAGCACCTCGTGGACGTCGTGACTCGCGTCCTGTTCGCCGTCACGGTAGGCCTCATCCCGCGGCGCGCGCAGCGCGGTGTGCAGGACGGCGCGGTCCTCGGTGCGGTTGATGTGCTGGCCGGCGAACATGGCGTTGCGGAGCTTCGGCACGCCCGCCTCCCGCGCGAGCGCAGTAAGGAGCTTCAGGGTCTCCGCGGTGACCAGGTTCTTGGAGTAGTCGAGCAGGAGGTCGCCGGCTTCGAGCGTTAGCCGGGTGGCGCGGCGCTTGTCGCGCCGGAACAGGTCTTTGAGGTGCGTGTCCCCGAGATCCTTGCGGTGGCCTTTCAGCCGGCGCCAGGCCGGCAGGTCGGTGGGATAGCGGGCGGAGAGCTTGCGCGGATCCGCCATGGGCTCAGGAGGCCTTCGCCGCCTGCAGGTCGACGTTGTAGAAGTCCACGTACCACTCGACGAAACGCCGCACGCCCTCCTCCACCGTGGTGTTGGGCTGGTAGTCAACATCGGCGATGAGGTCGTCCACGTCCGCCCAGGTGTCCGGCACGTCGCCGGGCTGCATGGGCAACAGGTTCTTCTCCGCCTCACGGCCCACGCACTGCTCGATCACCTGGATGTAGCGCATGAGCTCCACCGGCTGGCTGTTGCCGATGTTGTAGATGCGGTAGGGCGCGCGGCTGGTGCCCGGGTCCGGGTTCGCCGGGTCCCAGTCCGGGTTGGGCTCGGCCACGTGGTCCATGGTGCGGATGACGCCCTCGACGATGTCGTCCACGTAGGTGAAGTCGCGGCGGTGGTTGCCGTAGTTGAACACGTCGATGGGCTTACCCTCGATGATGTTCTTCGTGAACATGAACAGCGCCATGTCCGGCCGGCCGAAGGGACCGTAGACGGTGAAGAACCGCAGGCCCGTGGTCGGCAGGTCGTAGAGGTTCGAGTAGGTGTGGGCCATCAACTCGTTGGCCTTCTTGGTGGCGCCGTAGAGGGCCAGCGGATGGTCCACGTTGTGATGGATGGAGAACGGCATCTCGGTGTTGGCGCCGTAGACCGAGCTGGAGGAGGCGTACACCAGGTGCTCCACATTGTTGTGGCGGCAGCCCTCCAGCACGTGCAGGGTGCCGACGATGTTGGAGTCGATGTAGGAGTGCGGGTTCTCCAGCGAATAGCGCACACCTGCCTGGGCGGCGAGGTGGACGACCCGGTCGAAGCGCTCGTCGGCGAACAGCTTGTCCATCGCCGGCCGGTCTTCCAGGTTCATCTTCACGAAGCGGAAGCCCTCGCGGCCCTCCAGGTTCTTCAGGCGCGCGAGCTTCAGGTTGACGTCGTAGTAGTCGTTCAGGTTGTCGAGGCCGACGACTTTGTCGCCGCGGTCGAGAAGATATTTGGCGGTGTAGTAGCCGATGAAGCCGGCGGCGCCCGTGACGAGTACTTTCATGTGCGTTCCTTGTCGTCGGTCTCTGACCGGAGAGACCCGGTCAGAGCCGGTCGTCCACCGCGTCGGCGGGCAGGACGTACTTGATATCGTACAGCACCGACTGCTCCTTGCCGAACGCGCGGATGCCCTCGGCGCCCATCTCCTTGAACTGCCGGTGGCCGACGGCGACGATGATGCCGTCGTAGTCGCCCTTCTTCGGGTTCTCGACGAGGTCGATGCCGTATTCGTGGCGCGCCTCGGCGGGGTCCACCCAGGGGTCGTGGACGTCGACGTGCAGGCCGTAGGATTCCAGCTCCGCGACGATGTCCACCACCCGGGTGTTGCGCACGTCCGGGCAGTCTTCCTTGAAGGTGAGGCCCATGATGAGCACCTTGCCGTCCTTCGGCTGCATGCCCCGCTGGATCATGAGCTTGATGACCTTGCCGGCGACGAAGTAGCCCATGGAGTCGTTGATGCGGCGGCCGGCCAGGATGACCGTGGGGTTGTAGCCCACGTCCTCGGCCTTGTGGGTGAGGTAGTAGGGGTCCACGCCGATGCAGTGGCCGCCCACCAGGCCCGGACGGAAGGGCAGGAAGTTCCACTTGGTGCCGGCGGCGACCAGCACCTCCTCGGTGTCGATGCCGATGCGGTCGAAGATGAGGGCGAGTTCGTTGACCAGCGCGATGTTGAGGTCGCGCTGGGTATTCTCGATGACCTTGGCCGCCTCGGCCACCTTGATGCTGGAGGCGAGGTGGGTGCCGGCTTCGATAATGGTCTTGTAGACCGAGTCGATGTATTCCGCCGCCTCGGGCGTGGAGCCGGAGGTGACCTTGAGGATGTTCGGCAGGCGGTGCTGCTTGTCGCCCGGGTTGATGCGCTCGGGGCTGTAGCCTACGTAGAAATCCTTGTTCATCTTCAGGCCGGAGCCTGCTTCCAGCAGGGGCACGCAGAACTCCTCGGTGGCGCCGGGGAAAACGGTGGACTCGTAGACCACGGTGTCGCCGGGTGAGAGCACCCGCGCCAGGGTTTCGCTGGCGGATTTCAGCGGGGTCAGCACCGGGCGCTTGGACTGGCCGATGGGGGTGGGCACGGTCACCACGTAGAAGTTGCACTCGGCGAGCTTGTCGGGATCTGTGGTGTAGGAGAGATGCTCGGCCGCCGCCAGCTCCTCCGGCGTAGTCTCCAGGGTCGTGTCCTCGCCGGCCTGCAGCTCGGCCACGCGCTCGGCCTTCAGGTCGTAGCCCACGGTGGGATAGAAACGGCCGAATTCCA
The DNA here is from genome assembly GCF_040706615.1 of Lentisalinibacter sediminis. Lineage (NCBI taxonomy): Bacteria > Pseudomonadati > Pseudomonadota > Gammaproteobacteria > Woeseiales > Woeseiaceae > Lentisalinibacter > Lentisalinibacter sediminis. The sequence continues at coordinate 102,273 of NZ_JAPDRF010000004.1, forward strand.
CCGCCAGCGGCAGGCCGACGTAGCCGAGGCCGACCACGCCGATGCGGATCTTGTCGATGTCGAACACGGTGCTTCCAGTGCCGGTGAGCCGGCGGTGGTGGTGTCAAATTGGAGGGATTCTAGCGCGGGTTTGGTGGTCTGGCATGGGCACCGATCACATGTAGGAGGGGATTTATCCCCGATTTATTATTCGAATCGGGCCTGAAGGCCCTCCTACAGCCCCGATCCGTCAGCCTCGCCAGATCGCGCCCCCGCTGGCCTCCTCTATCCGTTTCAGGAACGCCTCGTGGGCCGCCACCTCCTCTTCCGAGGCCTCGATGACGCGCAGGCGGGCGTTGCCGCGGTCGATGCTGACCACGGTGTCCACGGCCGCGCCGTCGCCGCCCTCGCCGGCATCCAGGGACAGCGCGCCCTGGCCGCCGGTCATCGCCAGGTAGACGTCGGCGAGCAGGCGGGCGTCGAGGAGCGCGCCGTGGAGGTCGCGCTGGGAGTTGTCCACCTCGTAGCGCTTGCAGAGCGCATCCAGGCTGTGGCGCTGGCCCGGGTGCATCTTCCGGGACATGGACAGCGTGTCCAGGATGCCGCAGTGGCCGTCCAGCTGGCAGATGCGGTGCTCGATGAGCTTCAGCTCGTGCTCCAGGAAGCCCACGTCGAAGGGGGCGTTGTGGATGACGAGCTCGGCGCCGGCCAGGAACTCCAGCAGCTCCTCGGCGATCTCGGCGAAGCGGGGCTTGTCGGCCAGGTCCTCGTTACGGATGCCATGGACGGCAATGGCGCCCTCCTCGATCTCCCGGTCCGGGTTCAGGTAGCGGTGGAAGTGCCTGCCGGTGGGCCGGCGGTTCACCATTTCGATGCAGCCGATCTCGATGATGCGGTGGCCCTGCTCCGGGTCCAGGCCGGTGGTCTCGGTGTCCAGTACGATCTGCCGCACGCCTGTCTGCCCTCCTCTCTTATCTTAGCGTCCGCCGGTCCGCTGTCAGCCCGGCCCGTCAGCCCAGTTCGTCGATGCCCCGGTTGGCGAGTTCGTCCGCCTTCTCGTTGCCGGGATCGCCCGAGTGGCCTTTCACCCAGCGCCAGTCTACCTCATGGCGCTCCTGGGCCAGGTCCAGGGCCTGCCACAGGTCCTTGTTCTTCACCGGCTTCTTCGCTGCCGTCTTCCAGCCCTTGCGCTTCCAGTTGGCGAGCCAGGACTTGATGCCGTCGCGAAGGTAGATGGAGTCTGTGTGCAGGACCACGTGGCAGGGCTTTTTCAGCGCGTTCAGCGCCTCAACGGCCGCGGTCAGCTCCATGCGGTTGTTGGTGGTGTGGCGTTCGCCGCCCCAGAGTTCCTTGCGGCGGCTGCCGGAGAGGAGCAGCGCGCCCCAGCCGCCCACGCCGGGGTTGCCGCGGCAGGCACCGTCCGTATAGATGTCGACCCGGGGGAGGCTCAATTCTCTTCGCGGAGCTCGTGCACGGTGCGGGCCGTGGGCCGCGCGAGGCCGCCGACCGCCGCGGCCGGCCGGCGCCAGCGCTGGCGGACCGGTGTGAGGGTGTAGAGCTGCTTCTTGGCCGTGAGGGCGTAGCAGCTGGCAAGCTCCGGCCACCAGCGATCACCGATGGCCTCCCAGCGCCGCACGGCGGGCTTGCGATTGCCGCCGACCGGCCAGCGGAAGAAATAACGGCGCACGCCGTGGATCTTCATGTCCAGGAGCCGCAGCCAGTCCGAGAGCTGGCGATCCGAGATCATGGTGGGGCGGCCCGGCGGGTAGCTGCCCCAGGTCAGCAGCCGGCGCAGGCCCCAGAGTCCGCCGGGGCGGAAGCCCATGACCACCAGCTGGCCGTCGGCGCGGAGCACGCGGTAGACCTCACGCAGCACCGCGTGCGGGTGGTCGGTGAGGTCGAGGGTGTGGGGCATGAACACGACATCGACAGAGTCGCTCTCGATGGGCAGCCGGGCCGGTTCGGCGATGACGTCGCCGGTCTCCGGCGCGCCGGGCATGGTGGTGAGCCAGGCCGACTGGGTGCGGGCGGAGGGCAGGAACAGCTCGCGGCTGCCCCACAACCCGATCTGCAGCAGCTGCTCGCCGAACAGCCCGTCCAGCATCTCGCGGGCGAGACGCGCCTCCACCTCCAGCAGCGAGCTGCCGATGGGGGTCTGCAGCCACTCCTGCAGCGGATCGGTGATTGAGATCGGTGCCATAAGCCTGCCGGGTCCTCGGAAAACGGTCCAGCTGCGAAGATGTGAGCCGCGTGCTTGCGCCGGCCCGCCTGGTGGGTAGGATAGCCGAATGCGCATGTGGATCGGAAACGTGGTGGTGGCGGCCCTGATGGCAGGGGCCGCGCCGGTTGTTGGCGGGGTGTCGGATATCGGAATCGGGGCCGGGATCGGGGATAAATCCCCTCCTACGTTGATTGAAACGCACCCTTCCCTCCACCCGGCCCTGCGCCGCGACGTCCTCCGCCCGCTGGGCGAGCCGAAGCCGGTGGGGCCGGTCAACCTGATCGACCGCATCCGCGACGGCATGTCGCTGCCCGTGCCGGACGAGCGGCGGGTGCGCCAGGAACTCGCCTGGTATTCGCGCCATCCGGATTATCTGGACCGGGTGCTGACCCGGGCCTCGGCCTACCTGCCCCACATCGTGGCGGAGATCGACCGCCGCGGGCTGCCGATGGAACTCGCGCTGCTGCCGGTGGTGGAGAGCGCCTACGACCCGTTCGCCTATTCCCACGGCCGCGCCGCGGGGCTGTGGCAGATCATCCCGGGCACCGGGCGGCGCTTCGGGCTGAAGCAGAACTGGTGGTACGACGGCCGCCGGGACGTGGTGGAGTCCACCCGCGCGGCGCTGGACTACCTCGAGTACCTGCACGGGCTGTTCGACGGCGACTGGGAGCATGCCATCGCCGCGTACAACTCCGGCGAGGGCAACGTGGGCCGAGCCATCCGCCGCAATAAGGCCGCGGGCAAGCCCGTCGACTTCTGGAACCTGCGCCTGCCGCGGGAGACCAGCGCCTACGTGCCGCGGCTGCTGGCGCTGTCGAAACTGGTGGCGGATCCGGCCACGCATGGCATCGCCCTGCCCGCGGTGCCGGACGAGCCCCGCTTCGAGGTGGTGGCGATCGGCAGCCAGCTGGACCTGGCGCTGGCGGCGGAACTCGCCGGCATCGACATCGACGAGCTCTACGCCTACAACCCGGGCCTCAATCGCTGGGCCACGGATCCCACCGGGCCTCACCGGCTGACGGTGCCCATCGAGGCGGCGGAGCTGTTCCGCGAGCGGCTGGCGGGCGTGCCCGTGGCCGAGCGGGTGCGCTGGAAGCGGCACAAGGTGGCCAACGGCCAGACGCTGTCGGAGATCGCCGAACTCCACGGCACGACCATGGGCGCCATCCGCCGCAGCAACAACCTGAACGGCAACCTGATCCGCGCCGGCAGCTACCTGCTGATCCCGGCGGCGACGAAGCCGCTCTCGGCGTATTCCTTGAGCGCGGACGCGCGGCTGGCGAAGCTGCAGGAACGCCAGAGCGGCGCCGGCACTGTCGAGCACGTGGTGCGCGGCGGCGAGAGCTTCTGGACCATCAGCCGCAAGTACGGCGTGGGCGTGCGGGAACTCGCCAAGTGGAACGGCATGGCGCCGGGCGACACGCTCTCCGTGGGCCGCAGGCTGGTGGTGCACAACGCCACCGTGCGCGAGGCGCCGACGCCGACCGCGTCCATTGAAGGCAAGGTGCGGAAGGTACGCTACACGGTGCGGCGCGGGGATTCGCTGTCGCTGATCGCGAGCCGCTTCCGCGTCAGCGTGCGGGACATCACCCGCTGGAACGGCATCGATGCGTCGAAGATCCTGCGGCCGGGGGACAAGATCACGATGTACGTGGACGTGACGGCGCAGTCGAGCTGACTCGCGACCGACCCGACCTTCTACTGGTGTCCACCCGCTGACGGGCCCGTAGCCGAGAGGATCGGCACCCAGTCAGTAAGCGTCGCTGACTGGCGCTTCCCTTACGCCCCGCTGGGGGGCGAAAGCAGGGAACCGGGCCTCAAGGTCCTCTCGCCGAGGAGTCGGTGGCCTCAGACCCGATCCACTTCGCCAATCTCGGCTGCCAACCCGTTCGGCCACAATCTGGTGAGCGAACGTCGTGTTGCCCACCTGACGAGGTCCGAGGAGAGCAACAGCAGGGTTATTCCTGCAGGAGCCCCTGCGATTTCCCTTGCAGTCGTCGCGTTAACATCCTTGCAATTGCGGAATGTTACTTCCGATTTGCAAGGATGCAGGCGGGTCATTAGGCCCGAGTGCTCGTGGTGGCGTGAAGGGGCTGCCAGTCAGCAGCGCCGACTGACTGGCGCCAAGCCTCTCGGCTACGGGCCCGTCAGCGGCTGGGGTGGACTGCTGGGGTCGTCCGGGCCGACTGGAGCCATGACGGCGGGAAGGAGGCCCGGCCGAAGCGAAGGAGGACAGGACGTCCGACTGAGCGTCCCCAGCGGTCCGCCCCAGCCGATGGCGGGCCAACGCCAGGAGAACCGGATCGGGCCTGAAGGCCCTCCCACACGAGTGCCGACGCGGTCCGGGAGCCCTCAGTCGTCGAGCGACATGCCGATGTGGTGGTAGCCGCCATCCACGTAGACGATCTCGCCCGTGATGCCCGCGGCCAGGTCCGAGCACAGAAACGCCGCGGTGTTGCCCACGTCCATGGCCGTGATGTTGCGCTTCAGCGGCGAGACCTGCTCCACGTGTTTCAGCATCTTGCGGAAGCCGCCGATGCCGGCGGCGGCCAGGGTCTTGATGGGGCCGGCGGAGATGCCGTTCACGCGGATGCCCTTCTCGCCCAGGTCGGCGGCCAGGAAGCGCACGTTGGCCTCGAGGCTCGCCTTGGCCAGGCCCATGACGTTGTAGTTCGGCACGGCGCGCACGGCGCCCAGGTAGGTCAGGGTCAGGACCGAGGCGTCGCGGCCCTCCATCATCGGCAGCGCGGCCTTGGTGAGGCCGGCCAGGCTGTAGCTGGAGATGTCGTGGGCGATCTGGAAGCCCTCGCGGGTAACGCTCTCGAGGTAGCCGCCGGCGAGCTGGTCGCGGGGGGCGAAGCCGACCGAGTGGACGAGGATGTCGAGCCCGTCCCAGGCCTTGCCGAGTTCGGCGAAGACGTTGTCGATCTCGGCGTCCGAGGCGACGTCCAGGGGATAGCAGAGATCGGAGCCCACCTCGGCCGCCATGTCCTCCACCCGTTTCTTCAGCTTGTCGTTCTGGTAGGTGAACGCGAGCTCGGCGCCTTCCCGATGCATGGCCTGGGCGATGCCCCACGCGATGGAGCGGTTACTGGCGAGCCCGACGATGAGCGCCTTCTTGCCTGCGAGAAATCCCATAGCATCCCCTCGTGCCCAGCTGACTGTGCCGGCATTGTACCGTCGTTGCTCTATACTACCCAGAGCCTGGCTGTGCACCGGACCGGTGGATTCGTGACGCGCATGAAGAGACAGGGAAGCAGCAGCGGCGGCGCAGGACCCGTGCACCGGTGATCGCCCGCATCCTCCCCTGGCAGCGCATGGGCTTCTGGCTGCGCCGGACGCTCCGCAAGGTGTGGGTGCGGGTCGTCGGATTCGCCATCCTCGCCGTGGCATCCGCGGTACTCGCCCGTCTCCTGTCGCCGTTCGTGCCCGCGGAGCTCGCCCCCCGTCTCGGCGCGGACGCGGTCGGCCAGATCCTCGTCACTCTGGCCTCCTCCATGCTCGCGGTCACGACCTTCTCGCTGTCGATCGCCGTCTCGGCCTTCGCCGCGGCCGCGAGCACTGCGACGCCCCGGGCCACGGCGCTGCTGCAGGAAGATCACACCACCCAGAACGTGCTGGCCACTTTCCTCGGCGCGTTCCTGTTCAGCCTGCTGGGACTGATCGGTCTGCGGGCGAATGTCTATGACGATTCCGGCACGGTCATCCTGTTTCTGTTTACCGTGCTGGTGGTCGCGCTCGTGATCGTCGCGCTGATCCACTGGATCGGCCACCTGATGAGCTTCGGCCGCATGCACGACACGCTGGATCGCGTGGAGGCGGCGGCCAGCGACGCCTTCGAACGCCGGGTCGAGCGCCCCTATCTCGGCGCCAATCCCATGCCGCAGACCCTGCCGCAGCGCCTCACGGCCGTCGCGTCGCAGCACACGGGGTACGTGCAGTACCTCGACGTGCAGGCGCTGCAAGAGTGCGCGGCGGAGCTCGATGCCCGCATCTACGTTACCGCATTGCCCGGCAGCTTCGTGCATCTGGCGGCACCGCTGGTCCGCGTGACGGCGAGCGACCTCGATCCGGAAAGCGAAGAGCGGATCCGCAGCGCTTTCTCGATCGGCCGCGACCGCACCTTCGAGGAGGATCCGCGCTTCGGTCTCATCGTCCTCTCGGAGATCGCCTCGCGCGCCCTCTCGCCCGCGGTGAACGATCCGGGCACGGCCATCTCCGTCATCGGCCGACTCGTCGCCATCCTCTCCCGCTGGCAGCCGGCGGAAGATGCCGAGGTGCTTTATCCGCACGTCTTCGTGGAACCGATCACGCCGGAAGACGTTCTGGAGGATGCCTTCCGTCCGATCGCGAGGGACGGCGCGGGCCTGATCGAGGTCCAGCTACGGCTGCAGGCCGCGTTTCGCGCGCTGCGGGATACGGGCACGCCGAATCTGGCGGACGCGGTGGTCGCGGCTTCCCGCGCGGCACTGGATCGGGCCCGGGCGGCGGGGCTCCGGCCGGCCGAACTCGCCACGCTGGAGGAAGCCGCGATCGGGGACAGCGCAACAGGCGCTGCCGCCGGAACGGCCGGGCCCGGAGAGGCACAACGTTGATTGAGAAACTCCACCGCAAGATCCGGCTGCTCTACACCGGCCGCAGCCGCAATGCGCGGCGCTTCCGCTACGGGCTGATCGCGTTCGACGCCCTCACCATCGGCTACTTCATCCTGACCGCGGCAGCGACGCCCACGCCGCTGCTGCGCGGCATCAGCACCGTACTCGGCGTGCTGATACTCGCGGACCTCGCGGCGCGCCTCTGGATCTCGACCAACCGGCGCAAGGAACTGCTGCGGATCTACACCCTCGCGGACATCATCGTGGTGGCGGCGTTGCTGCTGGCACCGCTCTTCACCGAAGAGCTGGCTTTTCTCCGCGTATTGCGCGGTCTGCGGCTGATCCACGCCTATCACCTGATCCGCGATCTGAGACGCGAGAGCCGTTTCTTCCGGCTGCACGAGGACTCGGTCCTGGCCGCCGTGAACCTCTTCGTGTTCCTGTTCGTGACGACTTCCTTCGTATTCGTGTTCGCCTTCGAGGACCGAACCGGCGCCGCCGCCTACATCGACGCGCTCTACTTCACTGTGGCGACGCTGACGACGACCGGCTTCGGCGACATCACCATGACGACGCCGGGTGGCAAACTGCTGGCGGTGTTCATCATGGTGGTGGGCGTCGCGCTGTTCTTCCAGCTCGCGCGTGCGATCGTCCAACCCTCGAAGGTGCACTACAAGTGTCCCGGATGCGGACTGACGCGCCACGACCCGGACGCCATCCACTGCAAGCACTGCGGCGAGTCGCTGAAGATCGAGACCGAAGGCGGCGAGGGGTAGGAGGGCCTTCAGGCCCGATCCGCTGTGGGCGGGCCTTCAGGCCCGGTTCCCTTCTTTTGTGGCCGCCCTGCGGAGGTATCCATCTTGCTCCCGACAAAAGGTCGCGTCGATGGATACCCCCGCATGACGGCCGCCTCGTGGTGGCGTGAAGTGATTGCCAGTCAGTGACGGTTACTGACAGCTGCCAAACCTTCCGGCTACGGGCACGTCAGCGGCTGGGGCGGGCTGCGGGGGTCGTCCGGGCCGACTGTAGCCAGGACGGCGGGAAGGAGGCCTGGCCGAAGCGAAGGAGGACAGGACGTCCGACTGAGCGTCCCCCGGAGCCCGCCCCAGTCGATGACGGGCCAACGCCAACAGAAAGCCGAATCGGGCCTGAAGGCCCTCCTACGTTCTTTCGATGGCGATGTTCGTCTCCTCGCCTTCGAGCCGCGCGATTATCGTCGCGCAGCAGGCATCCCCGAAGACGTTTACTGCCGTGCGGGCCATGTCGAGGATGCGGTCGAAGACGAACAGCACGCCGATGGCCTCCAGCGGCAGCCCAATGGTCTGCAGGATGATGGCGATCGCCACCAGCGAGGCCTGGGGCACGCCGGCGACGCCGATGGAGGTCACCAGCGCCGTGAGCACGATGATGAACTGCACGCCGAGGGTGATCTCCAGCCCGTAGGCCTGGGCGATGAACATGGCGGCGACGCATTCGTACAGCGCCGTGCCGTTCATGTTGACGGTGGCGCCGAGCGGCAGCACGAAGCTCGCGATCTTCTTCGAGACGCCCACGTTGTCCTCCACGCACTCCATGGTCACCGGCAGGGTGGCGGAGGACGAGGCGGTGGAGAAGGCGGTCAGCAGTGCCGGCGCCGTGCCGTTGAACATGGCCGCCGGCCGCACCCGCGCGATGTAGCGCAGGAACAGGGGCAGGGTCAGGAAGGTGTGGATGGCGAGCGCGCCGGCGACGATGAACGCGTACTTCGTGAGGATGGTCAGGAAGTCCGCCACCTCGCTGAAGTCGAGGCTCGCGATGACGCCCGCGATGAGCCCGAACACGCCGATGGGGGCGAAGCGCATGATGAGGTCGGTCATGCGCATCATGACCTCGAAGACCGCCTCCCAGAACCGGTAGAGCGTGCCGGCGTAGGCGTCGTCCAGGCGGGTCATGAAGTAACCGAACAGCAGGCTGAAGAAGATCAGCCCGAGCATCTCGCCGTTCGCCGCGGCGGCGATGATGTTGGGCGGGATCATGCGGATGAAAATCTCGACGATGTCGCTGGCGTCGCGGCCGCCGACCCGGTCCTCCACGTCCTCGGTGCTCGCCTCCAGCGCCAGCAGCTGCTTCGCGGGCTCGCCGTTGTAGATGCCCGGCTGGAAGATGTTGACCAGGACCAGCCCGACCAGGATGGCGGCAAGCCCCGTGGTGGCGTAGAACAGCAGCGTGCGCGCGCCCAGGCGGCCGATGGCGCTGCCCTTGCCCATGCCGGCCACGCCCACGATGATGGACGAGGTGATCAGGGGCACGATCAGCATCTTCAGCGCGTTGACGAACAGGTCGCCGATGAAGCCGTAGCCGGCGGTGAGGAAGCCGCGGCCTGGCGACTCCGCCGGCAGCAGGCCGGTGGAGATGCCCGCGATCAGCGCCAGGAAGATGGCGATGGCGATCTGCCAGTGGAGCTTCAATCTCAACACGTTGCCCCCCCGCGGGTTGTTTTCTTATTGGCAGGTCGGGCCTGAAGGCCCTCCTACGTGATTAGAAATGTAGGAGGGGCTTTAGCCCCGATCAGCTCTAACAAACGCAGGCGCCGGTCGGGCCTGAAGGCCCTCCTACATTAAAATCTGTCGTCGAACGGTGCCGCCGTGCCGCGCACGATCTCCGCCTCTTCGACCAGCTGGTCGATGAACGCGCTCAGGTCCGAGATGCCGGCCTGGCGGGCCAGGCCCTGGCGGGCCTGTTCGCGCTGCTCCGGCGGGATGGTCTCGGGCCGGCCCGGCGATACGTCGGTCAGGCGGTAGAGCACGTAGCCGCCGTCGGCGGTGGCGACGCTGCCGACCTTCGCGCCGCTGGCCGGCATCTCCGCGGAGAACACGGCGGCGACCAGTGCCTGGGGCAGGTCCTGCGCGTTGCGGTTGATCTGGCGGTCGGCGACGGCCTCGGCCTCCATCTCGGCGGCCGCTTCCTCCAGCGGCATGCCGCCTTCGACGTTCGCGCGCAGCTCCTCGAGCTTCGCCCGCGCCATGACGGCGGCCGCCTCGCGGCGGGCGCGGCGCTCGACCTCGTCGCGCACGTCGGCCAGCGGCTGACGGGAGGCTTCCCGGTGCTCGGTCACCTGCACCACCATGACCCGGTCTTCGGCCAGGTTCAGAAGGTCGCTGGTGGCGCCTTCCGGCACGGCATTCTCGCCGAACAGGGTGTCCAGCAGCAGCGGCGCAGGCCCGAGCTCGGCGCTGCCGCTGCGGCTGTAGTCCTCGGCCGTGCTCACCTGCATGTCCAGCGCCGCCGCCGCCTCGTCCAGGTCCGGCGTGTCGAAGAGCTGGTCGGCGAGCGCGTTGCTGAGTTCGAGATACTGCTCGCCGATGCGCTCGGCCCGATAGGCGGCCACGAGTTCGTCCCGAACCTCGTCGAGGGTCGGCGAGCCGCCGCCGCGCACGCCGTCCAGGCGCAGCACGTGGAAGCCGAATTCGCTCTCGACCGGACCGCGGATCTCGCCCTCCTGCATGTCGAAGACGGCCTCTTCCACCGACTCGACGAACTGGCCCCGGGCCACCCAGCCGAGGTCGCCGCCCTGCTCCGCACTCAGCGTATCGTCGGAGTACTCGGCCGCCAGCGCGGCGAAGTCCTCGCCGGCCTTCGCCCGCTCGGTCAGCTCCGCGGCCAGCGCGCGGGCCTCGTCCTCGCTGCGCTCGTCGGTGGTGAGGAGGATGTGGCTGGGGTTACGTTCCTGGTCCCGGGTGTAGGAGTCCTTCACGTCGTCGAAGTAGGCGGCGAGCTCCTCCTCGGAGGGCGTGATGCGCTCGGCGATGGTATCCCGGGAGATCTCGATGTAGTCGAAGGTGACGCTGGCCGGGGTCTGGAACAGCTCCGGGTGGCTGTCGTAGTAGGCCTGCAGTTCCTCGTCGCCGATCTCGACGGCGTCCATGTAGTCCTCGATGCCGAATTCGAGGTAGCTGATGGTGCGGGTCTCGCGATCGAGCTCGATGTAGCGGCGCAGCTCCGAGGGCGTGGAGAAGGCGGTGGCCTCCACGGCGCTCTGCAGCTGGTCGATCTGCAGCGCGCGGCGCTGGTCGGCCTCGAAGCCGGCCGGCACGATGCCGCGGCTGGCGAGCAGCCCGCGGTAGAGCTCGAAGGAGAACCGGCCGTTCTCCTGGAAGGCCGGGATCTCGCGGATGGACTGCTGGACGGCGGCGTCGCTGACCCGGTAGCCCTGCTCGCGCAGGTACTGGGTGAGGAGCGTGGAGCGGATGACGCCCTCGTAGGCGGCCTGGCGGAGCTGGTCCTCGAGCACCGGCGGGATCTCGTCCAGCTGCTCGCGGATGCGGGCCGCCTGATTCTGGTAGGCCACGCGGATCTGCTGCGGCGGAATCTCCTGGCCGTTGACCTTCACCGCGAACCCGCCCTGTGCCATGCCGCCGTAGTTGTAGCCGACGAATATGAACGGGATGCACAGGAGGGCCAGGACGACGAGCGCCATCGGACCGGTGATCTTCTGTCTGATGTTCTGGAGCATGGCGTGAACTCTAAAGCGCTACCCTCATAAACGAAGGGCCTCCGCGTGGAGGCCCTTCTTCTTATGGCGGAGTGGACGGGACTCGAACCCGCGACCCCCGGCGTGACAGGCCGGTATTCTAACCAGCTGAACTACCACTCCATTGCTGGTGGGTGCTGAGGGGATCGAACCCCCGACCTTCGCCTTGTAAGGGCGACGCTCTCCCAGCTGAGCTAAGCACCCGGGCGTTCCGACGGTTCGATCAGGCGGTCTTTCGACCTCCCTGCAGCACGACACCGGGCGAGCCCGGTGCCGAAAGGCCGGCTAGTTTACGGCATCCTTCAGGCCTTTGCCAGCCTTGAATCCGGGCACATTGCTGGCGCTGATTTGGATGCTCTCACCCGTGCGCGGGTTGCGCCCGGTACGTGCAGCGCGGTGCTTCACCGAGAAGGTTCCGAAGCCTACCAGCGAGACAGTGTTGCCCTGCTTCAGGGCACCGGTGATGCTGTCCAGGACAGCGTCCACGGCACGCGTCGCATCCGCCTTGGACAGGTCGGCTGAATCGGCAACGGCTTCGATCAGTTCAGCTTTGTTCATTACTCACCCTCGAATGACTTCCTCAAGAAATTTCAGGCACGGACAGCCCGCGACCCCCCTGTTTCAGAGGGCAGACTACTCCTAAAGCGCCCATGACTGCAATTGCGGCACCGCGCAACGCATCGGCCCGATCAGTGCGCCCGCACGGCGTCGCCGCCCTTCTCCTCCGCGGGCTTGGCAGCCTCCTTGTCGGCGCTCGCGTCCTCTTCTGCGGCCGGCGTGGGCATGTGCTGCAGTGCGAGCTCGAGCACCTGGTCAATCCACTTCACTGGAAGAATATTAAGCTTGTCCTTGATGTTCTTTGGGATTTCCACCAGGTCCTTGGCGTTCTCTTCCGGGATGAGCACGGTCGTGATGTTGCCCCGGTGTGCCGCCAGCAGCTTCTCCTTCAGCCCGCCGATGGGCAGCACCTCACCCCTGAGCGTGATCTCGCCGGTCATGGCGACGTCGGATTTCACCGGGATGTCGGTCAATGCCGAGACCAGCGCCGTGCACATGCCGACGCCCGCGCTGGGGCCATCCTTCGGCGTCGCGCCCTCCGGCACGTGGATGTGCACGTCGGACTTCTGGTGGAAGTCCGGGTCGATGCCGAGCAGCTTGCTGCGACCGCGCACGATGGTCATGGCCGCCTGAATCGACTCGGTCATCACCTCGCCCAGCTGGCCGGTGTGGGTGAGCTTGCCCTTGCCGGGCACGACGGCGGCCTCGATGGTGAGGAGCTCTCCCCCCACCTCGGTCCAGGCGAGACCGGTGACCTGACCGACCTGGTCTTTCTCCTCGGCACGGCCGTAGCGGAAACGCTCGACGCCGAGATAACGGTTGATGCTCTTCGGTCGGATCGTCACCCGCTTCTTCTGCTTTTTCAGCAGCAGTTCCTTCACCACCTTGCGGCAGATCTTGGCGATCTCGCGCTCGAGATTACGCACGCCCGCCTCGCGGGTGTAGAGCCGGATGATCTGGTAGACGGCGGGCCGGGTGATGTGCAGCTCCTCGTCCTTGAGACCGTTCGCCTCCAGCTGCTTCGGGATGAGGTAGCGTTCGGCGATGCTCGCCTTCTCGTCCTCGGTATAACCGGGCAGCCGGATGACCTCCATGCGGTCGAGCAGCGGCGGCGGGATGTTCAGGCTGTTGGCCGTGCACACGAACATCACGTCGGAGAGGTCGAAGTCCACCTCGAGGTAATGGTCGTTGAACGTGGAGTTCTGCTCCGGGTCCAGCACCTCCAGCAGCGCCGACGAGGGGTCGCCACGGAAGTCCATGGCCATCTTGTCGATCTCGTCCAGCAGGAACAGCGGGTTACGCGATTCTGCCTTGGCCAGGTTCTGCACGATCTTGCCCGGCAGCGAGCCGATGTAGGTGCGCCGGTGGCCGCGGATCTCCGCCTCGTCGCGGACGCCGCCCAGCGACATGCGCACGAACTTGCGATTGGTGGCCCGGGCGATGGACTGGCCCAGCGAGGTCTTGCCGACGCCCGGTGGTCCCACCAGGCAGAGGATGGGGCCCTTCAGCTTCTTCACCCGGTGCTGGACGGCCAGATACTCGAGGATGCGCTCTTTCACCTTCTCCAGCCCGTAGTGGTCGGCTTCCAGCACATCCTCGGCCTTCGTGAGGTCGCGCAGGATCTTGGTGGACTTCTTCCACGGCACCTTCACCAGCCAGTCGATGTAGTTGCGCACCACGGTGGCCTCGGCCGACATCGGCGACATCAGCTTCAGCTTGTTCAGCTCGGCGGTGGCCTTCTCCTTGACCTCCTTCGGCATGCCGGCCTTCTCGATCTTGTTCTCGAGATCCTGGAGTTCGTTGGGCGCGTCCTCCATCTCGCCCAGCTCCTTCTGGATGGCCTTCATCTGCTCGTTGAGGTAGTACTCGCGCTGGCTCTTCTCCATCTGCTGCTTCACGCGGCCGCGGATGCGCTTCTCGATCTGCAGCACGTCGATCTCGCCCTCGATGAGCGCGAGCACCTGCTCAAGCCGTGTCTTCACGTCCTCGATCTCGAGGATGCGCTGCTTCTCGGAGAGCTTCAGCGCCATGTGGGCGGCCACGGTGTCGGCGAGGCGCCCCGCCTGGTCGATGCCGGACAGGGAGGTAAGAATCTCCGGCGGCACCTTCTTGTTCAGTTTCACGTAATGCTCGAACTGGGCGATGATCGAGCGCGTCAGCACGTCGATCTCCCGCTCGTCGTAGCGGTCGTCGTCGGGCAGCAGGGTGACGTCGGCGGAGAAGTGCTCGCCCTCGTGCAGCGCGTCGATGTGCGCGCGCTCGCCACCCTCCACCAGCACCTTCACGGTGCCGTCGGGCATCTTCAGCAGCTGCAGGATGGTGGCGACGGTGCCGATGTCGTAGAGGTCGCGGCCGGCGGGCTCGTCGGTCTCGGCCTCGCGCTGGGCCACCAGCAGAATCTCCTTGCTCTCTTCCATGGCCAGATCGAGGGCCACCTTGGACTTCTCCCGGCCCACGAACAGCGGAATCACCATGTGGGGGTACACGACCACGTCGCGCAGCGGCAGCACCGGGATGCCGTGGCGTTCGCGGCCGGATTCGCTCGTTAGCAGCTCTTCGTTGGACACTGATCAGACCTCGTGGCTTGTAGTCTCCCGGCGCGCGGGAGACGGGGAATGTGCGGGTTCAGCGGATACGCGTTACCGGATCTCCTGCACAGGATACCCGGATTCACGCTCGGATTGACACGGGATATGGGGCCGGGAGACGGGCGATCAAGCCCCGTCGAAGGGAAGGCTGCCGTTGCCCGGGCGGCAGGCTCAGTGGCGGTCGGAGCCCGTCGGACGACGCTCTTCCTCGACGGCCACCGGCGCCGGCTCGTCCGACTCGTAGATGACGTAGGGCTTGGTCTCGCCGGTCACCACGGCCTCGTCCACCACCACCTTGCGGGCGTTCGCCGCGGAAGGCAGGTCGTACATGGTGTCGAGCAGCACGTTCTCGAGAATCGTCCTCAGGCCCCGCGCGCCGGTCTTGCGCGCCATGGCCTTGCGGGCGACGGCCCGCAGCGCGTCGTCGCGGAACTCGAGCTCCACGTTCTCCATGTCGAACAGACGATGGTATTGCTTGGTGAGAGCGTTGCGCGGCTCCACCAGGATGGTGACCAGCGCGTCCTCGTCCAGCTCCTCCAGGGTGGCGACCACCGGCAGGCGGCCGACGAACTCCGGGATGAGGCCGTACTTGATGAGGTCTTCCGGCTCCACGTCGTGCAGCACCTCGCCGACGTTCATCACGTCGTCCACGCTCTTCACCTCGGCGACGAAGCCGATGCCGCTCTTCGCCGAGCGATTCTGGATGATCTTCTCCAGACCCGCGAAGGCGCCGCCGCAGATGAACAGGATGTTGCCGGTGTCCACCTGCAGGAACTCCTGCTGCGGGTGCTTGCGCCCGCCCTGAGGCGGCACCGAGGCCACCGTGCCCTCGATGAGCTTCAGCAGCGCCTGCTGCACGCCCTCGCCGGAGACGTCGCGCGTGATGGACGGGTTGTCCGACTTCCTGGAGATCTTGTCGATCTCGTCGATGTAGACGATGCCTGTCTGGGCCTTGTCCACATCGTAGTCGCACTTCTGCAGGAGCTTCTGGATGATGTTCTCGACGTCCTCGCCGACGTAGCCCGCCTCGGTGAGCGTGGTGGCATCGGCGATGGTGAACGGCACGTTCAGGAGCCGCGCCAGCGTCTCGGCCAGCAGCGTCTTGCCGCAGCCGGTGGGGCCGATCAGCAGAATGTTCGACTTGGCGAGTTCGATCTCGTCCTTGCCGCCCTTGGCACTGCCCTTGTTCTCGAGGCGCTTGTAGTGGTTGTACACCGCCACCGACAGCACCTTCTTGGCGCGCTGCTGGCCGATGACGTACTCGTCCAGCACCGCCTTGATCTCGTGGGGCTTCGGCAGCTTGGTGCGGCCCTGCTCGGCATGCTCCTCGAGTTCCTCGCGGATGATGTCGTTGCAGAGCTCGACGCACTCGTCGCAGATGAACACGGACGGGCCGGCGATGAGCTTGCGCACTTCGTGCTGGCTCTTGCCGCAGAACGAACAGTAAAGGAGCTTGCCTTCGTCGTTCTTGCCGCGGGTGTCGTCACTCATAATATTTCCTTCCCGGCCGCGTCTTTACGCGCAGAACGCCTCATTCAGACCCGGTTTATATAACATGCGCAAGTGCGGGCGTGCAAAGACGAATGTCTCGGTTGCAGGCCTTATAACCAGCGGCTATTTCTTGGCGGGCGAGCCCTCCGTCGAACCCAGTTCCGTGCGGCGCTCCAGCACGGTGTCGATGAGGCCGTAGTCCACGGCCGCCTGGCTGCTCATGAAATTGTCGCGCTCGGTGTCGTGTTCGATCTTCTCCACGCTCTGCTTCGTGTGGTGGGCCAGGATGTGATTGAGCCGGCGCTTCATCTCCAGGATTTCCCGGGCGTGGATGTCGATGTCGGTCGCCTGGCCCTGGAAGCCCGCGCTCGGCTGATGGACCATGATGCGGGAATGGGGCAGTGCAAAGCGCTTGCCGGCCGCGCCGCCGGCCAGCAACAGGGCACCCATGCTGGCCGCCTGGCCCACGCAGATGGTGCTCACGTCGCATCTCACGAACTGCATCGTGTCGTACACCGAGAGCCCCGCTGTCACCACGCCACCCGGCGAGTTGATATAGAGGTGGATGTCCTTGTCCGGATTCTCGGACTCCAGGAACAGGAGCTGGGCGACGATGAGGTTCGCCATGCCGTCTTCCACGGGGCCCACGGCAAACACCACGCGCTCTTTCAGGAGGCGCGAGAAGATGTCGTAGGCGCGCTCGCCCCGGGCGGTCTGCTCGACCACCATCGGCACCAGGTTCAGGGCTGTTTCTTTCATGCTTTCTTGCCTCGGCAATTGAATTCGTGTGTGCGTGCCAATCAGATTCCCTGCGTTTCGGAATCGGGCCTGAAGGCCCTCCTACATGCTTCGGTTGACGTTTTCCTGTGGTCCGGGTCGGGGGGCTGAAGCCCCTCCTACGGGGCCTGCATGTAGTCCTTGAAGGGCACCTTTTTCTCTTCGGTCTGGCCGTTGTCTATCAGCCATTCGACGGCCTGCTCCTCGAGCACCACCGGCCCGAGCCGCGAGATGAAGTCCTGGTTGCCCAGGTAGGTGGAGACGAGCTGCTCGGACTGGTCGTAGCCGGCGAACATCTCCTCCACCTTGCCACGCAGCCGGTCCGCGTCGAGCTGGATGTCCTTGTCGCTGATCAGCTGCTGCACCAGCAGGCCGAGGCGCACCCGGCGTTCCGCCATCTCGCGGAAGCTCTCCAGAGGCGGTGCCTGTTCGGCGTCTTCGATACCCATGCGCTGCATGGCGTCCTTCTGCAGCGTCTGCGATTCCTGCTGCACCAGGGCCTCCGGGACCTCCAGCGGGTTGTTGCTGAGGAGCCCTTCCATGGCCTGGTTCTTCATGTCCGCCTTGATGCGGCCCTCGAGTTCCTGGCGCATGTTGTCCTCGACGTCCGCGCGCAGCTGCTCGACGCCGCCCTCTTCGACGCCGTAGGCCTTGGCCAGTTCCTCGTCCAGCGGCGGCAGCACCTGGCCCTGGACCTCGTGGACCACGGCCTTGAACTCCGCCTTCTTGCCAGCCAGGTCCTCGGCCGGATAGTCCTTGGGATACTTGACCTTGAAGGTCTTCTCGTCGCCGGCGGCCACGCCCGTCAGCGCCTTCTCGAAGTCCTCGATCATGCGGCCTTCGCCGAGGATCACCGGGATCTTCTCGCCCTTGCCGTTCTCGATGGGTTCGCCCTTGATGGAGCCCTCGAAGTCGACAATGACCTTGTCACCCTCGGCGGCCGGCCGCTCGACGGTCTCCCATTCGGCCTTCTGCCGGCGGAGATTCTCCATCATCTGGTCCACGTCGGCCGGGGTGATCTCCACCACGGGGCGGCTGACCGAGATCTTGTCCAGGTCGGCCAGCTCCACCTCCGGGTAGACCTCGAAGGTGGCCGTGTAGACCAGGCCCTCGTCGCCGGCCTTCTCCGGCTGGATCTGCGGGCCGCCGGCCGGCACGAGGCTCTCGCGCTGCAGGGCCTCGGAGTAGCTCGTCTGCATCATCTCCGAGAGCACTTCCTGGCGTACCTGGTCGCCATAGCGCTGGCGGATCACCTTGGCCGGCACCTTGCCCGGGCGGAAGCCCTTGATTTTGGCGGTCTTGCCGACCCGGCGCAGCCGGTTCTCGATCTCTTTGTTGATGCGCTCAGCCGGCACCTCGACGCGCAGGCGTCGCTCCAGATTACCGGTGGCTTCCACTGAAACCTGCATGTTCTCGGACATCCGTATTGACTGTTTGAACCGTGGATAAAAAAAGGCGGCCCGCTCGCTCAAGACCCGGGACCGGCCCGGGACTCACCCGGGTCGAGTGGTGCGAAAGGAGAGACTCGAACTCTCACGGGTTGCCCCACAGGAACCTAAATCCTGCGCGTCTACCAATTCCGCCACTTTCGCCCGGTCTCGGGAGCGCGCTCACCGAACAGGCAATTGTAACGCAAGCGAGGATACGCGTGTAGGAGGGACGGCCCGCCGGGGGTTTCGGGGCAGGGGTCCTGTCGAAGCAGGTGTCCCGGACCCCCGGCGGGCCGTCGTCGCGCGGCTCAGGGCGCCGGATTCTGGCCGGCCTCCAGGATCAGGAAGGTGGGATTGCGGCCGTCGGCCGGCGTATCGATGATCACCTGGTCGTCGATGCGCTCGACCACGACCTGCCGGTCGCCGTCCGGGTCCGTCAGCGTCGTCTGGAATATCTCGCCCTCCCGGAAGACGATGTCCGCCATGTAGTAGACGGTTTCGCCGTCCGCCGCGAGGTCGAAGTAGATCACGCCGTAGTCGCTGTCGACCAAGGCCTCGTCCCGCGGTCCGATCCTTGTCTGGGTCGCGCGATCCTCGCCAAGCGCGTGCAGCCAGAGCTGACCCAGACTGGTCGCGTCGTCGTGCAGTTGTGCCACGAACGCGGTGCCATCGGCGGTGAAGCGGAGCCGGTAGACACTGGCCGGTGCCGGAAAATTCCACTCGAAGACGAAGTCGCCTGGCGGGGCGAAGTTGTAACGGCGGATGCTGTCGCTGCGCCAGGCCAGCACGAGCGTGCTGGCGGGGTCGATCCAGATGTAATCCGGGTCGATGAAGTCGTCCAGGGGCTGCGCGGCGGCGGGCTGCGCGGGGTCGGTGACGTCGACCAGGTAGAGCGGCCCGTTGCCCGCCCCGCTGAAGCGATCGCGCACCGCGACCAGCTTGGTGCCGTCCGGGCTGAACTGCACACCGATCGTGCGTTCCTCGTTGATCTCGTCCAGCTGGATCGGGATGGCGTTACCGGGATCGCTGACATCGACGAGATGCAGCACGCCACTCTCATCGGTCAGGTTCGCAACATAGGCGACCAGACTGCCGTCCGGGCTGACCGCGCTGCGCGAATCGAACTGCTGGATCCGCTCGCCCCCATCGTGGTCCAGTGGCGCATTCAGCCGGGTCGCCACCGTCGGATCATCCAGGTCGACCAGATACAGATCGCCATCCTCCAGGTTGTTGTCGGTGGTGTAGTCGGCCTGGTAGACCACGGCGTCACCGCCGGCCACGAACTCGAAGTGCGCCTGGTTGCCGCTGTAGAGCGGATCCGACAGCGGCTCGGCGATGCGCACGGAATTACCCGGGTCGTCGGTGTCGACGAACCAGATCTGGCGACCGAAGTCCTCGCTGCCGACCCGGTAGACGACGCGGGTGGGATCGTTCGGGCTCACGCGGAAATAGCTCACCTCCCCACTCGCCGTCTCGGCACCGTTCAGCTTCGTCGCCGCACCGGGACTGGCGAGGTCCACCATGTAGAGCTCATAGGTGCCCGGCGTGTCATGGTCGGCCAGATAGATGATTCGACCAGGCACCACCTCTCGATAGTAGGGCAGTTCCCGGGCGCCGGTGAACCTGGCCGGGCTGAAGCGCACGCCGTCGGTGGAGAAATCATCCACGAATTCGTCGGAGAGCTCCAGATAGGGGCTCGCCCCCTCCGGCACGGTGTGAAGCCGGGCACCCGGTCGCCCGGCGCTGCCGCGGTCCCGCGCCAGAAAGGCGACTTTGCCGTTGGCTCCGGACAGCGCCGGCGAGCGCAGCTCCGTGGTGGCGAGGTACCAACCGGGCACCTTGCCGTCGGCGCGGAAGCGGACCTCGAACTCGCCATCGGCCGGCAGGGTCACCTCTATCTCGCCGGCGATCGTGCTCTCGAAGGGCGCACTGGCAAGCTCGGTAGTGCCCGAGTACACGGATACCGTTGCGCCCAGGTTGCCGGTGAGCCCCGGCTCGGACGTACCGTCCATCGCCGGGTAGGCGGTCACGCGGAAGATCTCGCCGGCGATGCCGTCGAAGCGATAGGTGTGGACCTCACCCACGGCGGTCATGTCGCCGCGCAGACGCTCGCCGGGCAGGAAGCGGTCGTCGTTCAGGTGCGCGGGCCCCAGGATCACGTCGACGGGCAGCACGGACCCGGCCGTGGCATTCACCGGGTCGGGGTCGGTCGTGGCCGCGATGCCCCCGTCCGCATCCACCGAGCAGTCGAGATCCGTGCCGCTCGGGACCGGCAGCCGGGGCAGCGTCGCGCCGCCGCTCAGCCCGTACATGCCCGAGTAACGCGGGCCGCCATCGGCACCGCCCTCGCAGACCAGGTTGGAGGCCGGCACGGGCACCTCGGCCGTGCAACTGGCGCCCAGGCCGGAGCAGTCGATGGTGACATCGATCTCGCCGGTGTCGCGGAAGTCGTCGCAGTTCCACCAGCTGAAGTGGGAGACCTCGCCGCGCAGCGCGAGACCGGTGGGCGAGGACGCGGAGGCGACCACCGTGCCCTGCCCCTCCTCCAGCCAGAGGCTCGTGTCCTCATCGAGCGACCACAGCGAAATGGCCGCACCGGCTGAGAGCGGAGCCCCCTGGGAGTCCTCGCTCACGTAGATCGGTATCTCGATGGTGGCCGTCTGACCGTCGGCGAGACTGAGCACCTCGCCGTTCTGCTCGAAGCGGAAGTCCACCGTGCCGTAACTCAGCATGAAGCCCGGATCGCCGGCGGCGTTCTCGGCCTCGAAGCCGCCCGGGAAGGCGGCGAAGGCGCGGTCGTCGGCGACGTCCAGCGGCGTGATGTAGACGTCAACGGGGCCGGTCACCGGCTGGCCCGCCGGGTCGACGAGCGCGCCGGCGGGCAGCGTCACGGAGGCACCGTCCGCGCCCGCGGCGCTGCCACCGTTCTCGGCGGCGGCGATCTGAATCGGATCGGCCTCGGCGATCAGGGCGACCTTGAAGACACCGGGTCGCGCCTCGGCCGGCAGATTCAGTGGCAGCGTCTGTGGCAGATAGCCCGGCGCGGTGGCACGGATGAGCTGCCGGCTCTCCTCGGGAACCGGCACCGTGGCGCGGCCGTCGGGACCGGTGGTCGCCGTCTCGCCGCTCGACTCCACGGTAAGGGTGGCGCCTTCTATCAGCCGCGCGTCCGCGCTGAGCACCAGGATGCTGACGTCAGCGGAGACGATGGCTGGGTCGGCACGCGTGACGGTGACGGTGTAGGTCTCCGTGGTCGTGCCGTCCCCGGCCGTCACGCTGACCGTGATCGTGTTCTCGCCTACCTCGAGCGCGATCGGGTCGCTCGCGCTGCCGGAATCGATGGCGGTGCCGTCGATCTCCAGCGTGGCCGCATCGTCGTTGGCGGTGGCGGTCACCGTCGTGCTGTCGACGTCGTTGGCGACAACGGCGGTGTAGGCCGTCGCCGCCGGATCGAACGTCTCGTTCAGCGCCGCTGCGGAGAGTTCCAGCGCGGAGAGCGTGGCATCGTCGGACGGCTCCCGGGTGACGGTGATCGCGTAAGTCTTCGTGGTGCCGTCCTCGGCGGTCACCACGATGTCGATCGAGGTCGTGCCGACCATCAGGGCGACCGGTGCGGAGGCTGCGCCGGAGTCGGTCGCCGCGCCGTCGACGGTCAACGTAGCGGCATCGTCGCTGGCAGTTGCCGTCACCGAGACCTCCGTGACGGCGTTGCCGACCGTGACCGCGTAGTCGGTAACGTCCGGCGAGAACGCGGGGTCCAGCGTCCCCGCCGACACACTCAGCGCCGAGAGATCAGCGTCACTGCTGGCTGCGGGCGGCGGCGGCGGACCGTCGTTGCCGTCGTCGTCGTCGAGGCAACCGGTGAGCCCGACGCTCAGCAGCAGCATGAGTAGAAGGAAGATGAAAGCCTTGAAGGCAGGCCGTGCGTTCATGATGTAGTCCCCCCTGCTGGACGTAATCGTGTCGGCGATTGGTCGATCGACCGTTGCGTGTCCGATTGCAGCAACTCGACGCCACCCTGACTTCCGTGCGCACCCGGGGTTTTTGCCATCCGGTACCTAATTTTCGGATACTGGGTACTCATATTTGGGACAAACACGACTGTTCGGCCTTGACGAGCCCGGGCGGAGGAGAAACATTTGCTCGTAGAAAGAGAAGAGCCGCTGTCGACACTCGTGGCGCTCAGGGAGCGCGCCGACGGCGGCCAGGGCGCCATCGCGCTGGTGGGCGGCGAGGCGGGCATCGGCAAGACCACGCTCACCGGGGAATTGCGCCGGCGGCTCGCGCCGGACTGCAACGTGGTCTGGGGCGGCTGCGACTCCCTGTTCACGCCCCGCCCGCTGGGGCCGGTGCACGACATGGCCCTCGGCCTCGGGCCCCGCATCCGTGGCCTGCTAGACGAAGGGGCTCCGCCGATCCAGCTGTTCCAGGCCGTGGTCGAGGAGCTGGAGCGGAAGCCGTCCACCAGCGTGCTCATCATCGAGGACGCCCACTGGGCGGACCACGCCACGCTCGATTTCCTGAAGTTCCTCGGCCGCCGGGTGGCGATGATGCGCACCCTGCTGGTGGTCACCTATCGCAACGACGAGATCGATCACGACCATCCGCTCACCCACGTGCTGGGCGAGCTGCCGCCCTCGTTCACCTGGCGGATCGACCTGCAGCCGCTGACGCCGGAGGGCATCGGCCGGCTGTGCGCGGATTCGGGCTACAGCGCCGACGAGCTGTACGAGATCACCGAAGGCAATCCGTTCTTCGTCTCCGAGCTGCTCGCCTACGGTAGTCCGGGCGAACGGGCCATACCGGCCTCGGTGCGCGACGCCGTCAATGCCCGGCTGAATCGACTGGCGCCGGCGGAACGGGAATTCCTGGAGACCGTGAGCCTCATCCCCGGCGGCATCCCGGCGGCGCTGCTCGAGCCCCTGTTCGGGGAGGCCGGCGAGACCCTCGCGATGGCCGCCGTCGGCCGCAATCTGCTGGTGCACGGAGAGGCCGACGGGCTGCACTTTCGCCATGAGCTGGCCCGGCTCGCCACGCTCGAGCGGCTGTCCGCGAGCCGGCAGAAAGCGGCGCACGGGCGCATCCTCGCCGCATACCTGGAGTTGCCGATACCGCCGAGCCTGGATCAGCTGGTTTTCCACGCGGCAGGCGCGCTGGATGCGGCGAAGGTGCTCGAGTTCGCGCCCCGGGCGGCGGAGGTGGCGGCGCAGGTTGGCGGACACCGGGAGGCCGCCGCGCACCTCGCCACCGCGCTGCGCTTCGTGGACGAGGCGACGCCGCAGCTGGCCGCCACCCTTTACGAGAGCTGGGCCTACGAGGCGGGGCTCGCGCTCGGGATCGACGACGACGTGATCGAGGCGCGCCGTTACGCCATCACCCTGTGGCGGGCGCTGGACCGCATGGACAAGGTGGGCGAAAACCTGCGCTGGCTCTCCCGCATGCACTGGTACCGGGGCGAAGCCGGCGAGGCGGACCGCTTCGCCGACGAGGCCATCCGGGTGCTGGAGAGCGCGCCGCCGTCCGCCGAGCGGGCCATGGCCTACAGCCTGCGCTCCCAGCTGCATATGCTGAACGACCGCATGGACGAGGCCGTGCGCTGGGGCGAACGCGCCATCGAACTGGCGGACGAGCTGGATGCGGTGGAGGTGAAGGTGCACGCGCTGAACAACGTGGGCACCGCGCGGGCGTTCCGGGGCAACCAGGAAGGCATTTCCCAGCTGGAGGAGAGCCTGGCGCTGGCCTCGCGCCACGGCCTGCACGAGCATGCCGCGCGGGTCTATACCAACCTGGCCGAGTACGGCGTGGACTTCCGGGACTTCACCCTGGCCGAGCGGATCATCTCGGAGGGTATCGCCTTCGATACCCAGCACGACCTCGACGCCTGGACCCACTACCTGGTCGGCCGGCAGGCACAGCTGCGCCTCGAGCAGGGGCGGCTCAGGGACGCGGAGACCATCGCCGCGGGCGTGCAGAACCTCGACCGGCTCACGCTGCTGATGCGCCTGCCGGCGCTGATCGTCCTCGCCCGCGCCCGCCTGCGCCTGGGCGAACCGGACGCCGACGAGCTGCTGGACCGGGCGATGCAGGACGCGATCGCCACCGACGAGCTCCAGTACATGATCCCGGTGCGCCTCGGTTTCGTGGAGGCCGCCTGGCTGCGCGACGACCCGGAGGCGGCGATACCGCACCTGGAGGCACTGTGGTCGATGGGCGCGGAGCGCATGAACCAGTGGAGCGCAGGCGACGCGGCGGCCTGGGCGCGCCGCCTGGGTATCGAGGGCATGGAGGCGCCGGAGGCCTTCATCGCCGACTCGCCGGCGCCCTACGCCGCCGAGATCGCCGGCGACCCGGCCGGCGCGGCGAAGCAGTGGCTCGCTCTCGGCGCCCCCTACTCCGCCGGTCTCGCCTGGCTGCAGGTGGAGGGCGACGGGGCCGCCGGGGCGCTCGCCAGCGCCGCGAAGATCTTCCGCCGCATCGAGGCGGGCGCGGCGCTGGAGAAGACCAACCGGGTGGCGCAGACCCTGGGCGTGGCCAACCGGCTGCCGCGTACCCGGCGCGGCCCCTACAAGGCGGCGCGCAACCATCCGCTGGGCCTCACTCGCCGGGAGCAGGACATCCTGGCGCTGATGGTCCAGGGGGCGAGCAATGCGGAGATCTCGGAGCAGCTCTCGCGCTCGAAGCGCACCATCGAGCACCACGTCTCGTCGATCCTGACCAAGCTGAACGTGCAGAACCGCATGGAGGCGACCCTGCGCATCCACAACGAACCCTGGCTGATGCCAAAAGACCGGTAGGAGGGCCTTCAGGCCCGATTCCCTTTTTTCGTGGCCGCCCTGCGGGGGTATCCATCTTGCTCCCGACAAAAGGTCGCGGCGATGGATACCCCCGCATGACGGCCATGCTCGCGGTGGCGTGAAGGAAGCGCCAGTCAGTAGCGCCGGCTGACTGGCGCCAGACTTTTCGGGTACGGGCCCGTCAGCGGCTGGGGCGGGCTGCGGGGGTCGTCCGGGCCGACTGGAGCCAGGACGGCGGGAAGGAGGCCCGGCCGAAGCGAAGGAGGACAGGACGTCCGACTGAGCGTCCCCGCAGTCCGCCCCAGTCGATGGCGGGCCAACGCCGATAGAAAGCCGGATCGGGCCTGAAGGCCCTCCTACGAGAGGAGACGGGGATTCGGGAGGATGGTGGGCCGTGTAGGAATCGAACCTACAACCAATGGATTAAGAGTCCACTGCTCTGCCAATTGAGCTAACGGCCCTTCCGATTAGAGCGCTTGAAAGAACTGGGGTGGACGATGGGACTCGAACCCACGACGACCGGGATCACAACCCGGGGCTCTACCAACTGAGCTACGTCCACCATTGTTCCAGCCGGGCATTATAACCCGTAATTTCCGACTTGGCGCGCCCGGCAGGACTCGAACCTGCAACCCTCGGCTTAGCTTACCAGCTACCGCTTTCGCGGCCCCGCAACGCGGGTTTGTGGTCTGGACTATCTCTTCGCCGTCTCAGGCGCCGCACGTATAGTCTCTACGGAGCCCCGCGACGTCCAGGGGCTGAACTATGCAGGTTTCCACGGGATTGCCATCAGCACTACCTGTTAAGGTTTCCCCGTTACGGTGCGGTCCACTGCAGCGGTTCCGTTTCCCGCTGCAGGCTCCTCACTCAAAGGCCGATGCTCTATCCGATTGAGCTACGGGCGCGTCGTTTATTCGATAGTCGTTCTCCGAACCACGATTACTTGGTCGGGGCAGACGGATTCGAACCGCCGACCCTCTGCTCCCAAAGCAGATGCGCTACCAGACTGCGCCATGCCCCGCCGCGAACACCCCGGCTCGCCGGGGGCCGAAATAATACGTGGCGCCGCGGAGATGCGTCAATTTCGCGTTAAACTGCGCGCCATGACGGCGAAGATAATCGACGGCAAAGGGATCGCGGAGGAGATCCGCGAGGAAGTCCGGCAACGGGTCGAGAAGCGGATGGGCGCGGGCAGGCCCCAGCCGTCGCTGGCCATGATCCTGGTGGGCCACGACGCCGCCTCCCAGATCTACGTGCGCAACAAGCGCAAGGCCTGCGACGCCGCCGGCATGCGCTCGGTGGACTTCGATCTGCCCTCGACCACCACCGAGGCGGCGCTGCTGGAGCTGATCGACGAGCTGAACGGGGACGAGAGCGTGCACGGCATCCTGGTGCAGCTGCCCCTGCCCCATCAGATCGATGCGGTGAAGGTCATCGAGCGCATCGACCCCGCCAAGGACGTGGACGGCTTCCATCCCTACACCGTCGGCCGGCTCGCCCAGCGCATCCCGACGCTGCGCCCCTGCACGCCCTTCGGCATCGTAACGCTGCTGAGCCGCATCGGCGTGGACCCCAAGGGCAAGCACGTGGTCATAGTCGGTGCCTCGAACCACGTGGGCCGGCCGCTGGCGCTCGAGTTCCTGCTGATGGGCTCCACCACCACGGTCTGCCACCGCTTCACCCGCAACCTGCGCGAGCACGTGGAGCGGGCCGAGATCCTGGTGGTCGCTGTCGGCAAGCCGGGCCTGATCCCCGGAGAGTGGGTGCCCGAGGGCTCCATCGTGATCGACGTGGGCATCAACCGCCAGCAGGACGGCAGGCTGGTGGGCGACGTCCAGTTCGCCGCCGCGAAGGAGCGTGCCGCCTGGATCACGCCCGTGCCCGGGGGCGTCGGCCCGATGACCGTTGCCATGCTGATCTACAACACACTGGCGGCCGCCGAGGCCGCCGACGAGTGATCGCGGCCCGCCACGGCCGAGAACGAGGAATCCGATGAGTGCAATGAGACCGATCCGAGCGACCCTCGCGGCCCTGGCCGCCGGTATCGCGCTGGCCGGCGGCGCGGCCTGCGCCGCCGACGTGCCCTCCTTCCCCCAGGTGGAGGTACGTACCACCGAGGGCACCTTCGTGCTGGAACTGAACGGCAGGCGCGCACCGCTGACCGTCGCGCATTTCCTGTCGCTGGTGGAAGCCGATTTCTACGACGGCCTCGTCTTCCACCGCATCGTGCCGGGTTTCGTCATCCAGGGCGGCGGCTTCACGCCGAAGTACGTGCTGAAGGAACCGGACGACAGCATCCCCAACGAGTCCGGCAACGGCCTCGGCAACGAGCAGGGCACCATTGCGATGGCGCGCACCAGCAATCCGCACTCGGCCAACACCCAGTTCTTCGTCAACCTGGTGGACAACGGCCCGAAACTGGATCCGCAGCCGGATCGCTGGGGCTATGCCGTGTTCGGCTCGGTCATCCACGGCATGGACGTGGTGGACGCCATCGCCACACTGCCCACCGGCGCCGGCGGCCCGTTCCCGGCCGACGTGCCGACCATGCCGGTGATCATCGAGGACATGATCTATCACCCCTCCGGCTATACGCCGCCGGAATAGTCCCGCGCCCGATCCGATGACGAAGCTGTTCATCTCCGACCTGCACCTGCAGGCCGCCCGACCCGACATCACCGAGCGCTTCTTCCGCTTCCTGGAGACAGAGGCGACCGAGGCGGAGGCGCTCTACATCCTGGGCGACCTGTTCGAGGCCTGGATCGGCGACGACGATCCGGACGAGCACAACCGGGAAGTGCAGGCGGCCATGCGCCGACTCACCGACACCGGCGTTGCCGGCTACTTCATGCACGGCAACCGGGATTTCCTGATCGGCGATGCGTTCGCCGGACGCACGGGCTTCACGCTGCTCGACGATCCGGTGGTCCACGACCTCTACGGCACGCCGGTGCTGCTCAGTCACGGCGACGCCTACTGCACCGACGACGTCGAATACCAGGCGTTCCGCCGCCAGTCCCGCGACCCGGCCTGGCAGCAGCAGGTGCTGTCGATGTCCGTGGAGCAGCGCCGCGCCCTGGCCGGTCAGGCCCGGGAGGAGAGCCGCGCCGCGATGGTGGACAAGGCCGAGGACATCATGGACGTGAATGCCGCGGCCGTCGCCGACGCCCTGCGCGGGGCCGGCGTGACCACCCTCGTGCACGGCCACACCCACCGCCCGGCGGTGCACGAACTGGACCTGGACGGCACGCCCGCCACCCGCATCGTGCTCGGCGACTGGTACGAGCAGGGCACCGTGCTGCGCTGGACCCCCGAAGGCCCCGACTACCGCTGGAAAGTCCTGTAGGAGGGCCTTCAGGCCCGACCCCGCTTTTTCAGCCGGCTCCCCTTCTCTTGTGGCCGCCCTGCGGGGGCATCCATCTTGCTCCCGACAAAAGGTCGCGGCGACGGATACCCCCGCATGACGGCCGCCTCGTGGTGGCGTGACGGAGCTGACAGTCAGAAGCGCCTGCTGATTGGTGCCAAGCCTCTCGGCTACGGGCCCGTCAGCGGCTGGGGCGGGCTGCGGGGGTCGTCCGGGCCGACTGGAGCCATGACGGCGGGAAGGAGGCCCGGCCGAAGCGAAGGAGGACAGGACGTCCGACTGAGCGTCCCCCGTAGTCCGCCTCAGTCGATGGCGGGCCAACCCCGATAGAAGGATGCCGCGGTCAGAAGAGCCGGATCGGGCCTGAAGGTCCTCCTACGTGGTCGGCGGGGGTGGGCCGCTGTGGAAGCGGAGTTCGGTGTCCGGGGATGTGGCCAGTTCGTTCTCCACGGCGCGCAGGTCGGCCAGCCGCACCTCGACGGCGTCGGCCCCCTCCCCCGTCCCGGCCAAGGCCAGGTAGTTCTCGAAGTGGCGTGCCTCGGAGGCCAGCAGGCCGGCGTAGAGAGCCGCCATGCGCCCTTCCAGCCGCGGTGCGAGCAGCGCGAAGCGCTCGCAGGAACGGGCCTCGATGAGGGCGCCGATCAGCAGCAGGTCGGTGAGCCGGCCGGGGTCGCGGCGGCGGGCGGCCTCGCGCAGGCCGGCGGCGTAGCGCGAGGCGCTCAGGGCACGGGGGGCGATGCCCAGGGTCTTCATCAGGCGCTGCACCTGCTCGTAGTGACGCAGTTCTTCGCGGGCCAGTCGGGACATCTGCCAGCCGATATCCGTGCGCTCGGGGTAGCGATAAATGAGGTTCATGGCGGTGGAGGCCGCCTTCAGCTCGCAGTTGGCGTGATCCATCAGGATCAGGCCCGGCTCCGCGGCCGCAGCGTCCACCCAGGCCGCCGGCGTCGCGGCGTCGAGGAACTCGCGTATCGCCTGCGGGACGGCCACCGGCGCGTTGTCCGACACGCCCGGCCTCACGGCTGCCATGCCAGCACCTCGTCCGCGCACTGGAAACGGTCCGCCGGGTCTTTCGCCAGCAGGCCGTCCACCAGCGGCTGCAGTGCAGCGGTTTCGGCCGGCAGCCGCGGGATGTCCGCATGGCCGTGCTTGTAGATGATGCCCATGGCGGTATCGGCGCTGTAGGGTTTCTCGCCGGTCAGCATCTCGTACAGGATGACGCCCAGACTGTAGAGGTCCGAGCGCTCGTCGGTCTCCCGGCCGTGGCCCTGCTCCGGGCTCATGTAGTAGGGCGTGCCGAAGATCTCGCCGGTGCCGGTGATCTCGGCCCGCAGCCGCAGCCGCTTGGCCAGCCCGAAGTCGATGAGCGCGATGCTGCCGTCCTCGCGCAGCATGATGTTGCCGGGCTTCAGGTCGCGGTGGAGGATGCCGACGGCGTGGATGGCCTTCAGCGCGCCGGCGATCTGGCGCGCCACGTCCAGTGCCTCGTCGGCATCCATGCCCGCGCGGATACGGGTGCGCAGGTCGCCGGCCGGAAAGTACTCCATGGCGATGTAGGCGTGATCGTCGCCGATGCCGAGGTCGTGGATGCGCACGATGTTCGGGTTGTCCAGCTCGGCGATGACCTCGAACTCCTGCAGGAAGCGGGTCAGCGCGTCCTCGTCCTCGTCGCTGGCGTCCGGGACCTCGCGCAGGATCTTCAGCACGACCTCCCGGCCGCTGGCCTCGTGCTCGGTGAGATACACCGCCGAACCGTCACCGGAGGCGATCTTGCGCCGCAGCCGATAGCCCCGTGCGCTGCCACCTGTGCCACCCTTGCCGTCCTCGCCGCTCTCGCCGAAGAACAGGCTGTCGGTGGAGGCGAGGCTGCGACGCGAGCTGAGCGCCCGGCGCAGCGCCGCGATGAGGGCCGCATGGCCGATGTCGGACTTGTGGAAGAAGCTCTGGGCACCGTACTGGAGTGCCCGGGCGCCGTCGGCCGGATCCCGGCTGGCGGTGAAGAATATCGCCGGCGGGAACGAGGGGCGCGCGCAATAGCGGCGCAGCGCCTGCAGCCCGTCCATGCTGCCCAGCCGGTGGCCGATCAGGACGACGTCGTGGTCGGCGCCGCCGAAGTTGTCGGCGAGCGCGCCCGAGACGTGGGGGTCGTATTCGGTGATCACGGCGTCGTGCCAGACGGTGGTGATGTGATGCATCAGCAGTGTCCGGAATTCCGGATGAGCGTCGATGATCATGAATCTGTGGCTCATCCCGGAGCTCTCCCGCCGCGCCGGCCAGGTCTATGGACTAGGGTCGATAAGGGCCGCGAGGTCCTAGACCGTGCTCATGGCCGCGTCGCTGTCTTCCGTGCCCGCGTCGGCCGCCTGCCCGGCACCGGCCTCACCGCCCAGCCCCAGGTACAGCTGCTTGGCCTCGTCGGAGCGGGCGCTCTCGAGCTGGCGCAGATAATCCTCGGTGACGTCGCCGGTAACGTATTTGCCGGAGAAGCAGGAGGTGTCGAACTCGTTGATCTGGGCGTCGTCGTGCTGCACCGCCCGCACCAGGTCGTCGAGGTCCTGGTAGATCAGCCAGTCGGCGCCGATCAGCTTCTCCACCTCGGCCTCGGAGCGGCCGTGGGCCACCAGTTCCGTGGCCGCCGGCATGTCGATGCCGTAGACGTTCGGGTAACGCACGGGCGGCGCCGCCGAGGCGAAGTAGACCTTGCGCGCGCCGGCCTCCCGCGCCATGCGGATGATCTGCTGTGAGGTGGTGCCGCGTACGATGGAGTCGTCCACCAGCAGCACGTTCTTGCCGCGGAACTCCAGGTCGATGGCGTTCAGCTTGCGGCGCACGGAACGCTCGCGCATCGCCTGGCCCGGCATGATGAAGGTCCGGCCGATGTAGCGGTTCTTGATGAAGCCTTCCCGGTACTTCACGCCCAGGCGGTGGGCCACCTGCACCGCGGCCGTGCGGCTCGTATCCGGTATGGGGATCACCACGTCGATATCGTGGTCCGGCCGGGCGGCGAGCATCTGGTCGGCCAGCGTCTCACCCATGCGCAGACGCGTCTTGTACACGCTCAGCCGATCGATGATGGTGTCCGGCCGGGCAAAATAGACGAACTCGAAGATGCAGGGGGCGTAGGCGCGCTGCTCGGCGCAGGCACGCATGTGCAACTCGCCGGCGGTGTCCACGAATATCGCCTCGCCGGGCAGGATGTCGCGCACCAGGCGGAAGCCGAGTGCATCCAGCGCCACGCTCTCGGAGGCCACCATGTACTCGGTGCCGGCCGGCGTGCGGCGGCTGCCCAGCACCAGCGGGCGGATGCCGTAGGGGTCACGGAAGGCAAGCATGCCCTGGCCGATGATCAGCGCGGTCACCGCATAACCGCCGCGGCAGCGCTCGTGCACGGCGGCCACCGAGTCGAAGACGACGTCCGGCGTGAGTTCGCCGTCCGCCCGCTGCTGCAGCTCGTGGGCGAAGACGTTCAGCAGCACCTCGGAGTCGGAGCCCGTGTTCAGGTGGCGCCGGTCTTCGCGGCGCAGCAGCTCGGAGAGTTCGGCGGCGTTGGTGAGATTACCGTTGTGCCCCAGGCAGATGCCGTAGGGGGAGTTCACGTAGAACGGCTGTGCCTCGGACGAACTGGAGCAGCCGGCCGTGGGGTAGCGCACGTGGCCGATGCCGATGTTGCCTTTCAGGCGCAGCATGTGGCGCTGGTGGAAGACGTCCCGGACCAGGCCGTTGCTCTTGCGCGAATGCAGCCGCTGGCCGTCCCACGTCACGATGCCGGCGGCATCCTGACCCCGGTGCTGCAGCACGGTCAGGGCGTCATAGATGGCCTGATTGACCGGGCTCGTACCCGCGATGCCGACTACGCCGCACATGACGGGCTCCCGGGCGCTTCAGAGGCGGGTCGCATCGCTATCGGGCTATCCGGCCCCTCCGGGGTGTCGCCGTCCGCACCGTCCATGTCGTTGATCCCGTCTATCGCCTCCAGGGCCCGCGGTGCCAGCACACGGATGCCGTTACCGACGCGCTCGGCGTACGGCATCAGGCGCGACTCCTGCCACCACTGGTCCTGGGAGAAGCCGAGATAGCCGCCGGCGAGCGCGAGCACGCCGGCCAGCAGCGCGCCGCGGCCGAAACCGAAGCCGAGGCCGAGGAAACGGTCCGTGCCACTCAGGCCGCTCGCCTCCACCACCATGGAGATCAGCCAGCCCACCAGGCCGCCGATCAGCAGCACCGCCACGAAGATCAGGCCGCGGCCGATCCACGCCTGCAGCCCCTCGGAGCCGATCCAGTCGCCGGCCACCGTCTCCACGACGCCCGCGCCCAGCGGGGCGAGCTGGAAGGCGAGCCAGATGGCGACGACCAGTGAGATGACGGAGACGGCCTCCTTGAAGAACCCGCGCCAGGCCCCGACGATCATGGAGATCAGGACCAGCACGGCGATGGCGATATCTGCGACCGGGACCATGGCGTGTGTTCGCTCAGTATCGTCAGTGTGAGTCAGTGTGAGTCAGTGTGGGATGGGGACGGCGCTGCGTCGGATCGCGATCAGTTTATCAGACTGACAATGGTCCTCACGATTGTCGCGACAATCCTTATCACGATCGTACTGACAATCCCCTTCACGATCGTGGCGACAATCGTCCTCACGGATGGGTGACCACCTGCCCGTTCTGCCCGGCCTTCGCGAGGGCCGCCGCCACTTTCTCCGCCTCGTCGCGGCTGCCCTGCGGCCCGACGCGCACCCGATGCAGCGTGCGCCCGCCGCTCTGCACCCGGCTGAGGAAGGCCGGGAAACCCTGGTCGCGCAGATCGGTCGCCAGGCCTTCCGCGTTCTCCTCGCTGGAGAAGCTGCCGAGTTGCACCGCCCACAAAGACTCCGTGGCGGCGGGCGATGGCTGCTGCGCCGGCGCGGCGGCGGTCCCGGGCTCCGGCTCCGGCTCAGATTCCGGCTCCGCCTCAGGCTCCGGTTCGGGTTCACGGGCAGCCTGAGCTGCCGGCTCGGGCGTTGTCTGTTGCGCGGTACCGGCGGGCTCGGATTCCGCCGTCTCCTCGCGCGCTGCCGTCGTCGCGCTGCCGCTCGCCGGCGCCGGCAGCCTGCGCGTGGCCGGTGGCGGGTCGGTGATCTTCTCCCCGGCCTCCTCGCCGCGGGCGGTCTCCGGCCGGGGGTCGAGCACGATGCGGCGAGTGCGGGTGGGCTGGCCCTCCTGTCCCGGCAGGTCCACGCTCTGGCGCACCGTCCCGGTCTCCTCTTCCGGCCCGTCCAAAAACACCGGGATGACGAGCCAGGCGACGGCGACGAGCACGATGGCCCCGGTCAGGCGTTCTTTGGTGGATCGATCCATGGCGACAGGCAGCTATACCCCCATCCGTGTTTCTGTTCGCGTTTCTATTCGTGTTGCCATTCGAGTTTCGTCAGCGCCGATCCTCGGGCCCGCCTTGCCGGGTCCGATCGCCCGGCGGCAGCGGTTGTTGCTGTTCCCGCTCCGGCGGCGAGTATAGCCGAAGCGCCTCGAGAGCCGGGCCGACGACGTAGAACGAGCCCGCCGCCACGACCCGGTCGGCCGGGCCGGCAAGCGCCTGCGCGGTTGCCACTGCCGAGGCCACCGAGGGCTCGATGCGGCAGGGCCGGCCGGTGGCGTTCGCGATGGTGGCCGCGAGCGCGGTCACCGGGGTGCCGCGAGACGATTCCAGCGGCACCGCCAGCCACTCGTCGACGACGCCGGCCAGGGCGGTGGTGAACTCCAGCGCGTCCTTGTCGGCCAGAAGTCCCACCAGCGCGAAGGTGGTGCCGGCGGCCGGCTCTGCGGCCAGGCGGTCGGCGAGGGCCCGGGCGGCGGCGCCGTTGTGGGCCACGTCCAGCCACCAGTCCGCGCCCGCCCGCAGCCGTTGCTGGCGCCCCGCCGGGCCCGGCAGCGCGAGGGCGCGCGCGACGGCCTCCGGCTGCAGCCAGGCGTCCAGTTCGAGCGCCTCCAGCAGCGCGAACACCGCGGCGGCATTCTCGATCTGCTCCGATCCGCCGAAGACCGGCCGCGGCAGGTCGGCCAGCGTGATGCGGCGCCCTTCCCAGTCCCAGCGCCCCCGGGAACCCTGCCCGGGCAGGCCGTCATCCGGGGTCACGGCACGGAAATCCCGGCCCGCGAGCCGCAGATCGGCGCCGACCGCGGCGGCATGCCCGGCCACCGAGGCCGGCGGCTGCCGGCCGCCGAAGACGGCCGGACGGCCGTGGCGCATGATGCCCGCCTTCTCCCGGCCGATCGACTCGACGTCGCTGCCCAGCCACTCCTCGTGGTCCAGAGAGACGCTGGTGATGATCACGCCATCGGCATCGACGGCGTTGGTGGCATCCAGCCGTCCGCCGAGGCCCACCTCCAGCAGCACGCAGTCCGTACCCGCCGCCTCGAAGACCGCCAGCGCGGCCAGCGTGCCGTATTCGAAATAGGTCAGCGGCACCTCGCCGCGGGCCGACTCCACCTGCCGGAAGGCGGCGATGATCTCGCTGTCTTCCGCCTCGCGGCCGTCCAGCCGGATGCGCTCGTTGTAGCGCACGAGGTGGGGCGAGGTGTAGACGCCCGGACGGCGGCCGGCCTGCCGGGCCAGCTGCTCCAGCAGGGCCACGGCCGAACCTTTTCCGTTGGTGCCGCCGACGGTGATCACCAGCGGCGGACGCGAAAGCCCCATGTCGCCGAGCACGCGGGTCACGCGCTCCAGGCCGAGCTCGATCTCGGCGGCACTGAGCCCGGACTGCCAGTCCAGCCACTCGTCGAGGGTATCGAAATCCCTCCTGGTTATGAGGGGAGCATCCACGCGGGCGGGTGCCGGATCAGGAAGAGGCCGGCAGCGGCGAGGGGCGGCGCTCCAGCATGGCGATGACGTCGGCGATGGTGTCGCGCATCTGCCGCCGGTCGACGATCATGTCCAGCGCGCCGTGATCGAGCAGGAACTCGCTGCGCTGAAAGCCCTCCGGCAGCGTCTGGCGCACGGTCTGCTCGATGACCCGCGGGCCGGCGAAGCCGATCAGCGCGCGCGGCTCGGCGATGTTCACGTCGCCCAGCATCGCCAGGCTGGCGGAGACCCCGCCGGTGGTGGGATCGGTCATGACGGAGACAAACGGCACCTTCGCCCGGGCCAGCGCCGCCAGCGCGGCGCTCGTCTTCGCCATCTGCATCAGCGAGAACAATGCCTCCTGCATGCGTGCCCCGCCGCTGGCCGAGAAATTGATCAACGGCATGCTGGTCTCCCGTGCGTGCTCGGCGGCGCGGGCGAAGCGTTCGCCGACCACCGAGCCCATGGAGCCGCCCATGAAGCTGAATTCGAACGCAGAGCACACCACCGGGCGGCTGTGCAGGGCGCCGGTGACGGTGACCAGCGCGTCCTTCTCGCCGGTCTGCTTCTGGGCCTGGGAGAGGCGGTCGCGATAGCGCTTGCTGTCGCGGAACTTCAGCGGGTCGCGGGGCTGTATCCCCGCATCCAGCTCGTTGATGGAGTCCTTGTCCAGGAAGGACTCGAGCCGCTGCCGCGCGCCGATGCGCATGTGGTAGTCGCACTTCGGGCAGACGTGCAGGCTGCGCTCCACCTCGGCGCGGTAGAGCTGCGCATCGCAGGCCTGGCATTTGATCCAGATGCCCCGCGGCACCGAACGGGTCCGTCCCTCGGTGCTGATGCGAGACGGCATGATTTTCGAGAACCAGCTCATGCGGCGATGATACCCCCTCGTCCTTTCCCTGTCAGACCGGCGGCAGCCCTGCCGGCAGGCCCGCGAAATCACGGCCGTCGGGCAGGCCGAACTCCGGCGGATAGTCCACGGCGACCAGCGTCAGGCCGGCCGCGGCTGCGGCGAAGGGGCCGGCGGTGCGGTCCCTGCCGGCCAGCAGCTCCGCCGCCCAGCCCGGCTCCCGCTCGCCCCGGCCCACCGTGATCAGCAGGCCGGCGATGTTGCGGATCATGTGCTGCAGGAACGCATTCGCGCTCACGTCGATGGCGACCCACTCGCCCTGCCGGCACACCGTGATGGCGGTGACGTTGCGCACCGGCGAACGGGACTGGCAGCCGGCGGCGCGGAAGGCGGAGAAATCGTGTTCGCCGATCAGATGGCGCGCCGCCTCGTCCATGCGCCCCTCGTCCAGTGGCTGGTGCACCCAGCAGGCCCGGTGGCGGTGCAGCGCCGAGCGCACCGGCCGGTTCAGTATGAGATAGCGGTAGCTGCGCGACACGGCGGAGTAACGGGCATGGAAGTCCGCGCTGACGGCGCGCGCCCAGCTCACGCTGACGTCGGCGGGCAGGTTGCTGTTGGTGCCGAGCAGCCAGCTGCGCAGCCGACGCTGCACCGGCGGGTCGAAGTGGATCACCTGGCCGGTGGCGTGCACGCCGGCATCGGTACGGCCGGCGCAGACGGCCTCGACAGGCTGGTCGGCCACCGCCGACAACGCAGCCTCGAAGGCGTTCTGGATGGCGCGTCCGTGGGACTGGCGCTGCCAGCCCTGGAACGCGGTGCCGTCGTACTCGACGCCGATGGCCACTCGGGCG
This sequence comes from Lentisalinibacter sediminis, assembly GCF_040706615.1. Classification (NCBI taxonomy): domain Bacteria; kingdom Pseudomonadati; phylum Pseudomonadota; class Gammaproteobacteria; order Woeseiales; family Woeseiaceae; genus Lentisalinibacter; species Lentisalinibacter sediminis. The sequence continues at coordinate 139,094 of NZ_JAPDRF010000004.1, forward strand.
GCCGGGCGGTCGTCCCGGTCGGCCACTCAGTCGGGCAGCGCGTCCAGCAGCCGGTTGGCCTCCTGGCGCTGGCCCTCGTCGCCCTCCTCCAGCACCTCCTGCAGGATGCTGCGGGCACCCTCCGGGTCGCCCATGTCCACGTAGGCACGCGCCAGGTCCAGCTTGGTACCCACCTCGGTCTGGGTGCGGCCTTCGCCGGTCTCCTGCATGCCCGTCTCGGTGGGTGCATCGTCGTCGTCGGAGAGGTCCTCGCCCACGTCGAGGTCGAGGATGGAGTCCAGTTCGTCGTCGTCGAAGACCTCGTTGCTGAACCGGCCCGACGCATCCGTCGAGGCGGGCTGTTCGACCGTGTCTTCCTCGTCCCGCGGTGTCTCGAGGTCGCCGAGGTCGCTCTGCTTGATGGCGGCCGTGAGATCGTCCAGGTCGACGTCGACGTCTTCCGCGCCCGGGCGGGGCATGCGGCCCGTGGCACCGGTGTCGTCGTCATCGTCGCGCTCGTCCAGCGCCTCGGTCTCGGCGAAGTCCGGATCCGCCGCGGGCGCCAGGGTGGTCGCATCGTCGTCGCCCGGCTCCTCGCTCCCGGACTCGCGACCCACGGGCTTATCGGCGCCGGCAGCGCCCGGCGCGAGCATCGTCGCATCGTCGTCGCCCAGCACCTGGGTCTCGCCGGTACGGTCCAGCAGGTCGTCATCGGAGTCGCTGCCGTCGTCCTGGAACTGCAGCACGGTGGCCGAACGCTCGCCGGACTCCTCCATACCGTCCAGATCCAGGCCGAGGTCGTCCAGGTCGATCTCTGCCGTCTGCTCGGAGCGGCGCTGCTCTTCCTCACTGATGGCCGGCAGCTCGCTGGTGTCGTCCTCGCCCAGGCCCCAGGTCTCGATGGTCGGTGTTTCCTGGGTGATCTCTTGGTCGGCCCCCTCGTCCGCGGAACTGCCCGCCGGCGTCTCCACCGTCGGCGATTCCCGGGTATCCTCTTCCTCGAAGGGCGTCTCCAGCGTCGGCGACTCCTGGGTATCCTCGTCGAACCGGCTCTCCAGCGTCGGCGATTCCTGGGTGGGCTCTTCGCCGCCGAGGCTGTCGTCCGACGCCTCGTACTCACCTGTCTCGGCCAGATCCGCCGGATCCAGCAGCATCTCGTTGGTGCCGGTGCGCTCGCCGGTCTCGTCGAGCACGAAATCCAGGCCTCCCGAGGTGCCCTCGAGGTCGGCGTCGCCGCTGTCGTCGTCGCCGAAAGCCAGATCGACGCCGCCTTCCTCGTCCGAGCCGAAGTCCACGTCCAGCGTGCCGACGCCGCTCTCCTCGTCGAAGGACAGGTCGACGTCGCCGCCGCCGGCCGCCGCTGCGCCGGCGAACAGTTCGTGGTCCGGCGCGATCTGCTGGCCCATGATCACGATCTTGTCCCAGTCGGAGTCCTTGGCGCCGGCCTCACCGCCGAGGGCGTCGTGCAGGTTCTCGGCCGCGTCCACGAACGCGTCCTTGTTGCCCCAGACGAAGTACACCTCGGCGAGCTTTGCCTTCAGATCGGTGCGGTCCGGATCCGCGGCGATGGCGTTGCGCATCAGGTCGGCCGCCTGATCGTAGAGACCGTAGGCCATGTGGAAGTCGGCCTCGGCCAGCGGGTCGGACTGGTCCAGATTGATCGCGGTTTCGCTGCTGAACGTGTCCTCCAGCGAATAGGAGCCGCTCGCACCGGTATCCGGCTGCTCGTCGGCCCTGGCGCCTGCGCCCGCCGCCGCTGCCGCGGCGCCTGCGCCGGCTGCCGCCGCCGCGGCACCCGTGCCCTTGCTCGAGGGGGCCTCCTCTTTCTCCACCACCACGATGGAGTCGTCGTCGCTCGCGAGCGCGCGCAGACGCTCGGTGGCCTCGCGCTCCTCGTCGTCCTCGAAGTCGTCGTCCAGTGCTTCCCAGGTGCCGGTGCTGTCCTCCGGCTCGCCGCCGCGACGCCGTGCGAGCACGAGCAGCAGCAGGGCGATGACGACGACGCCCAGGCCCACGTAGGTCCAGATGCTGCCGAGCAGGCCGCCCAGCAGCCCCATGATGCCGCCGTCGTCGTCGCGCTGGGTCGTCACGACAGCCGGCGTCGTGCGGGCGGGGGCCGGTTCCTGTGCCGCCGGCTGCCCGGTCTCGGCCGCCGTATCGTCGGCTTCCGTGGCGGGCTCGGACTCGGCGAAGATCTCGTCGCCGCCCGCCTCCGCGGCCGCCTCACCCTCGGCCTCCAGATCGACGCCCGGCGCCGCCGTGACCGCTTCGTCCTCGGCCGCAGCCGGCGGTGTCTCCGCGGCGTCCTCACGGCTCGCCAGCTGCTGGCGCAGCTGGGCGAGCTCCTGGTCCTTGATGGCCAGCAGGCGCTCGCGCTCGGCCAGCTCCGACTCGAGCCGGCGCAGCCGCTCGGCCTCCGCCGCGCTGGTGCCGGCCGCGGTCCCTGCACCGGCCGTACCGCCGGGGGTGCCCGGCGTCGCTGCCGTCTGCGCCGCCTCGTCGGGGGGCACCAGGCGCAGGCTGCCTGACTCGCCGCCCTGCCAGGCCTGGTTCTGCCGGCTGACCTCGGCCACCGCCTCGGAGCGGTTGATGCCGTACATCGCATCTTCGGACGGGATGCGCAGGACGGCGCCCTCGCGCAGCCGGTTGATGTTCCCGTCAAAGGCCTCAGGGTTGTTCTCGTACAGCGCCACCATGACCTGGTTCATGGTCAGGCCGCTCGGCCGCACACGCTGCGCGATGCCCCACAGGGTTTCGTTGCGCGGCACCCGGTAGGTGTCGCCGGCATCGAGTCCGGCCGGGGCCTGACGGGGTTCCTGCGCACGCCGGATACTGCCCGCATCCGGGCTGCGCTGCGCCGGCGCCGCCGGCGCCCGCACCGGGGCGGCCTGCTCCGTCGCCTCCTCACTCGCGAAGGTCGGCGGGTCCAGCAGCACGGTGTACTCACGCAGCAGGCGTCCCCGCGGCCAGATGGCCTCGGCCAGGAAGGTCACGAAGGGCTCGGTGACCGGCTCGCGGGAGGTGATGCGGACAACGCCCCGGTCGCCGGACAGCTGCCGGATCTCGAAGCGGAACCCGCTCAGGAATGAAGGGCGGTCGATGCCGTAGCGCCGGAACGTCTCGGTCGACGCCAGCTGGACCGTGAGGCCCTCGAGTTCTTCCGGCGTCACCGACAGGAGCTCGATCTGGGCCCGGAAAGGCTCGTTCAGTGCCGACTCGAGCCTGATGTCCCCGAGGCCCAGGGCCTGAGCCGTCCCCGACCACGCCAGGAGCAGAATCAGCGTGGCGCCAGCGAGTCTTCCGAGCATAAGTCTTCTCCGGCTCATAAAACTGACCCGCAGCCGTGCAACGCGGGCAGGCTGCGGGATCAGATTAGCAAGCTCGTTTAACATTAATCCGTGGCCAACTATAGCCTATAAATAATTTTTGACCAATATTTCAGCTATTTGCACGCTATTTAGAGCCGCGCCCTTACGTACGTTGTCCGACACCACCCAGAGGTCGATGCCGGACGGGTGACTGATGTCCTCGCGGATGCGGCCGACGTAGACCTCGTCGGTGCCCGCGCCCTCCGTGACGGCGGTGGGATAGGCCCCGGCCTCGTGCCCGTCGATCACCTTCACCCCCGGCGCCTCCATCAGCAGCGAGCGCACGTCGTCCGCGCTCAGCTTCACCTCGGTCTCGATGTGCACGGCCTCGGAATGCCCGTAGAACACGGGCACCCGCACCGCCGTCGGGTTTACCTCGATGGTGTCGTCGTCGAAGATCTTGCGGGTCTCCCACACCATCTTCATCTCTTCCTTGGTGTAACCGTTATCCAGGAAGACGTCGATGTGGGGCACGGCGTTGAACGCCACCCGCTTCTCCGGGCCTTCGTCATCGGGCGGGTTGCCGCCCAGCATGGCCGCGGAGTCCTTCGCGAGTTTCTCGACGGCGCTGCGCCCGGCACCCGAGACCGCCTGGTAGGTGGCGACGTTGATGCGCAGGATCCGGGCACGGTCGTGGATGGGCTTCAGCGCCACCAGCAACTGCATGGTGGAGCAGTTGGGATTGGCGATGATGCCGCGGGTGGTGTAGCCGGCGATGGCCTCGGGATTCACCTCGGTCACCACCAGCGGGATGTCGTCGTCGTAGCGGAAGAACGAGGTGTTGTCGACCACGACGCAGCCGGAATCCCAGGCCCGGGGCGCGTGCACCTCGGAGACGGAGCCGCCGGCGGAGAACAGCGCGATCTGCGCCCGCGAGAAATCGAACTCGGCGAGGTCCTCCACGTCGACCTCCTCGCCGCGGAAGCTCACGGTGCGGCCGACCGAGCGCGCGCTGGCGAGCGGATAGAGCCTTCCTACCGGGAAGCCCCGGCTCTCCAGGATCCGGATCATGTTTTCGCCCACGAGGCCGGTGGCCCCGACGACTGCGACGTCATACGTTTTCGACATGGGTTCCCGTCTATCTCCTTACGTCTCTAATGCATGTAGGAGGGCCTTCAGGCCCGATCCCCGCCCCCGTTCGGCACATCCGCATTCTGCCCCCGATGCCGCAGATAATGATCCATCAGCACCAGCGCCACCATCGCCTCGGCGATGGGCGTGGCCCTCAATCCCACGCAGGGGTCGTGACGGCCCTTGGTGACGATGTCCGTCTCCGCGCCGCTCCGGTCGACGGTGCGGCCCGGGATGCGGATGCTGGAGGTGGGCTTCAGCGCGATGCTCACCAGGATGTCCTGGCCACTGGAGATGCCGCCCAGCGTGCCGCCCGCCCGGTTGCTCCGGAAGCCGCCGGCGTCGATCTCGTCCCGGTGCTCGCTGCCCTTCTGTGCGACCACGGCGAATCCCGCTCCGAATTCCACCCCTTTTACCGCGTTTATGCTCATCAAACCGTGAGCCAGGTCCGCCTCCAGCTTGTCGAACACGGGCTCGCCGAGTCCGACGGGCACGCCGCTCGCGGACACGGTCACCCGTGCACCGATGGAGTTGCCCTCCTTCCTGAGCGCGTCCATGTAGGCCTCGAACTCGGGCACGCGCTCCGGATCCGGGCAGAAGAAGGGATTGTCCTCGGCGGCGGCCGGGTCCTTCGCCTCGATCAGGTGAGGGCCGAGCTGGGAGACGTAGCCGTGGATGGCCACCCCGAGCCGCTCGGCCAGGTACTTTCTGGCGATCGCCCCGGCGGCCACCCGCATGGTGGTCTCCCGCGCCGACGCCCGGCCGCCGCCCCGGTAATCGCGGATGCCGTATTTCTGCTGGTAGGTGAAATCGGCATGGCCGGGGCGGAACTTGTCCTTGATCTCGGAGTAGTCCTTCGACTTCTGATCGGTGTTCTCGATCACGAGGCCGATGGGCGTACCGGTGGTGACCCCTTCGAACACGCCGGAGAGGATCTGCACCTGGTCCGGCTCGCGGCGGGGACTCACATGGCGGCTCTTGCCCGGGCGGCGGCGCTCGAGATCGCGCTGGATGTCGGCTTCCTCCAGCGCCATGCCCGGCGGGCAGCCGTCCACCACGCAGCCCAGCGCGCGGCCGTGGCTCTCGCCGAAGGTGGTGACCGTGAATAGCCGGCCGAATGTGTTTCCGGACATGCTCTGCTCAGGTTGTTGTGGCGCCGCCGGCGCGATCCAGATCCCCGGCCGTCAGCAGGAAGACGCCGCTGCCGCCGTGCTCGAACTCGAGCCAGACGAACGGCAGATCCGGCCGCGTCCGCTCCAGCGCCCGCTGGCTGTCCCCCACCTCGACCACCAGCACCCCGTCCGGCGCGAGATATGCGGCCGCATTATTCAGGATAGTCCGCACCGATGCCAGACCGTCCTCGCCGGCGGCCAGGCCGATGGCGGGCTCGCGGCGATACTCCGCCGGCATGGCGGCCATGGCGTCGGCGTCCACGTAGGGCGGGTTACTGACGATGAGGTCGTAGCGCCGCCCGGCCAGCGGCGCGAAAAGGTCGCCCTCGAGGAGTTCCACGCGGTCGCCGAGTGCGTGTTCGCGCACGTTGCGGCGGGCGACGGCGAGCGCGTCGGCGGAGACGTCCACCGCATCGACCCGGGCGTCCGGGAACGCGTGCGCGAGGGCGCAGGCGAGGCAGCCGCTGCCGGTGCCGATATCGAGGATGCGGCGCACCTGCTGCGGCCGCACCCAGGGCGCGAAGCGCTCCAGGATCAGTTCCGCCAGCGGGGAGCGCGGCACCAGCACGTTCTCATTTACGAAATAGCGACGTCCGGCGAACCAGGCCTCGCCGAGCAGATAGGCCAGCGGGATGCGATCGCGCCGCCGCCGCGTGGCCAGCTCGGCGATGCGCCTGCGCTCGGTGTCGGCAAGCAGCAGTTGCGGCGCGGACGGGTCGTCGAAGTCGATCCCGGCCACCGCCAGCACCAGCCAGGCGGCCTCATCCAGCGAATTGTCGGTGCCGTGGCCGAAGCACAGATCGGCCGCCTCGAACCAGTCGGCCAGCCAGGGGATGGCGTCGGCGACCCTGCGCGGGATGCGGGCAGCGGCGAGGGCCGGGTTGCCGGCCGTGGTGGCGGGGCTCATCTGACGTGGACCTGGAACGTGTCTGGCGCGTGTGCGTTTCGGGAGCGGGCGAAGCGAGGGCGGACCAATGACCAATAACCGCTAATGATAGCGCGAAGCGGGAGGTGGAACACGGTAGAATCCGCGACCGAACCCCGAACGAATTCAACCGTCAAACCCTGCATCACTGCCAGCCACGAGCTTCCCGCCATGCCCCGATCCAGCACTGCACTCCTGCCCGCCGCCGCCCTTGCGCTGGTGGCAGGCATCGTCATAGGCGGCCTGGTGCTGCCCCGGGACGTCGAGGTGGAGAGCGCCACCCTGCTCTCCCCCGGCCGCCCCCTGCCCGCCTTCGAACTCGTCCGCGAGGACGCGAGCGCGTTCACCCGGGCCGATTTCGAGGGCGACTGGTCGCTGGTGTTCTTCGGCTTCACCCACTGCCCTGACATCTGCCCGGCCACGCTCGAGACCCTGGCGGCGGTGAAACGCCGGCTTCAGAGCGAGGGCGACCCGGTGCCCCGGGTGCTGTTCGCGAGCGTGGACCCCGAGCGTGACGACCCGGGCACGATCGCCGATTACGTGCGCTACTTCGACCCGGCCTTCCAGGGCGCCACCGGCACGCCGGAGGCCATCGCGGCACTCACCCGCGAACTCGGCATCATCAGCGCGAAGGTCTGGAACGAGGACCGTTCCGCCTACACCGTCGATCACAGCGCCTCGGTGCTGCTGATCGGGCCGGATGCGCGGCTGCGGGCGGTCTTCGGCACGCCCCACCGGGTGGAGCCGATGGCGCGGGACATCGCCGCCATCCTCGACGGCCGGGCGGTGCCCGCCGCGCCCGGAGGCACGGGGTGATGCGCCTGCCGGCCGTCTTTCTCGCGGCGCTCGCCGTGCTGGCGGGCCTGGTAACGCTGGCCGGTTGTCAGCCGGACTCGTCGACCGGGGCCATCGGCGTGCAGGATCCGTGGATACGCGCCGTGCCGCCGACCGCCTCCGCCACCGCCGGTTACTTCGTCCTCGAGAACGGCAGCGGCGAGGACGTGGTACTCGAGGCGGTCACGGCAACCGGCATCCCGCGGGTCGAGATCCACGAGACCACGATGGCCGACGGCGTCATGCGCATGCGCCGCCTGGACACCGTGGCCATAGCCGCGGGGGAGACCGCGACGTTTGCGCCCGGCGGCCGCCACCTGATGCTGTTCGCCGACCCGCTGCCCGCCGCGGGCAGCACGGTGACCGTGGAGCTCGCGTTCGCCGACGGCCGGGTGCTGGCCTTCGAGGCGCCGGTGCGCCGCGGCGCCGACTGACCCGTGTCGGGCACGTCCCTCGGCATCGGACCCCGGCTGTTCGTGCTGGCGCAGTACGTCGCGCCCCAGCAACTCCTGACCCGGCTCGTCTACCGCCTCACCCGCATCCGCAACCGCCTCGTCCGCAACGCCACCATCCGCTGGTTCTGCTGGCAGTTCGGCGTGGACACGTCCGAGGCTGAGCGGCCGGTGCCCGACGGCTACGAGCACTTCAACGACTTCTTCACCCGCCGCCTGAAGCCGGGGCTGCGCCCCCAGCCGGAGGACGACCGGGCCCTGGCCTCCCCCTGCGACGGCGTCATCAGCCAGTCCGGAAGGCTGGAGGGGCGGTGTCTGCTGCAGGTTAAAGGCTGGCATTACGATGCCACGGAGCTCCTCGGCGGCGACCCGGCACTGGCCGAGACCTTCACCGACGGCGCCTTCCTCACAGTCTATCTCGCACCGTACGACTACCACCGGGTGCACATGCCGCTGGCGGGCCGCCTCGTGCGTACCGCGCATGTCCCGGGCCGCCTGTTCAGCGTCAACGCGACCACGGCGGCGGGCGTGCCGCGGCTGTTCGTGCGCAACGAGCGGCTCGTCACCGTATTCGACACCGCCTGCGGCCCGATGGCGGTGGTGCTGGTGGGCGCACTGAACGTGGGCACCATCGGCACGGTCTGGCAGCCGGAGTACCGGGCCGGCAATCCGTTCCCGACCCGCCGGGACTGGCGCGGCGGCGCGGACGCCCCGGCGCTTGCCCGGGGTGACGAGCTGGGCTGGTTCAACATGGGCTCCACGGTGATCCTGCTGCTGCCGGCCGGCGCCGCGGCGTTCTCGGCCGGCCTGGTGCCGGGCACCCGCCTGCGCACGGGCCAGGTGGTCGGCAACCTCACCGCCCCGGCGCCGTGAACGCGGGGCGGGCGCACTGGCGGCCGGGCGCCGACTGGCCGGTACTCGCCCTGCGCGCCCGTCTGCTGGCCGCCGCCCGCACCTGGTTCGCCGACCGCGGCCTCACCGAGGTGGACACGCCGGTGCTGACGCGCCGCGGCGTCACGGATGCCAACATCGAGAGCGTGCGGGCGGAACTCGCCGCCACGCCGGGCCGACGCTGGTTCCTGCATACCTCGCCCGAGTACGCCATGAAGCGGCTGCTGGCCGCCGGCGCACCGGATATCTACCAGATCTGCCACGTGTTCCGCGACGGCGAGCATGGCCGCCGCCACCAGCCCGAGTTCACCCTGATGGAGTGGTACCGGCACGGCCAGGATCTGGACGCCGTGGTCGCCGATACCCTGTCGCTGCTGACGACGCTGATCGGGCCGGTGCGGGGCGAGCTGCAAACGGCCACACGGCGCCACCGCGACGTCTTCCGCGAAACCGCCGGCGTCGACCCGGTGGAGGCCGGCGACGAGGCCGTGCTCGCGGCCGCGGCCGCCGCGGGAGCCGGCGCGGCGGCAGAGGACCGGGATGCCGCACTCGACTTCCTCATGGGCACCGTGGTCGCCCCCGCCCTCGCCGAGCCGCAGACGCTCACCGCGGTGACCCATTACCCGGCCGCCCAGGCGGCGCTCGCCGCCCTGGACCCCGCCGACCCGCGGCTCGCGCTGCGCTTCGAGGTCTTCCTCGACGGCCGCGAGCTGGCGAACGGCTGGGTGGAACTCACCGATGCCGACGAACAACGGGCCCGCTTCGAGCGCGACCGCGCCGCCCGGCGCGCGCGGGGCCGGCCGGACATGCTGGCGGACGAGGCGCTGCTGGCGGCGCTCGCGCACGGCCTGCCCGAGACCGCCGGCGTGGCGGTCGGCTTCGACCGGGTGATGATGGCCGCGGCCAGCATCGACGACATCCGCCGCGTGCAGGCTTTCCCGGTCATCGATCCGGACCGGGACGCCGGGACGGGGCAGGACAAGGAGCAGGAGACATGAGCCGCACATCGACCGCCGGCGACGACGAACTCCTCACGGCCCTGCAGGCGCTGCTGGCCGGTGAGCACGACCCGCTCGCCACCTGCGCGAACTTCGTCGCAGCGCTCTGTGAGCGCATGCCACGGGTCAACTGGCTGGGACTCTATATCCGCCGCGGCGACGAACTGGTGCTGGGTCCGTTCCAGGGCAAGCCCGCCTGCGTGCGCATCCCGCTGGGCCGCGGCGTGTGCGGCACCGCAGCCGAGCGGCGCGAGACGCTGTGCGTGGCGGATGTGCACGCCTTCGAAGGCCACATCGCCTGCGATCCGGACTCACGCTCGGAGGTGGTCGTGCCGTTGATCCGCGACGGCGAGGTGTACGGGGTGCTGGATGTCGACAGCCCGGAGGCCGGCCGCTTCGCCGACGACGACGTCGCACGACTGGAAGCGGCGGCGGCCCTGCTCACCGCGCACCTCGGCGCGGCGGCGCGTTCGCTCTAGACGCCGGCCCTAGTCCTTCACGCGTGAGACATACTCGCCGGAGCGCGTGTCGACGCGGATGACGTCGCCCTGCTCCAGGAACAGCGGCACGCGCACCGTGGCGCCCGTCTCGAGCTTCGCCGGCTTCACGCCGCCCTGGGCGGTGTCGCCGCGGATGCCCGGGTCCGTCTCGGTGATCTCGAGCTCGACGAAGTTCGGCGGCGCGACCGCCAGCGGGGAGTTGTTCCACAGGGTCACCACGCAGGTGTCCTGCTCCTTCAGCCACTGGCGCGCCTCGGCGATGGCGTTTTCGTCCGCCGCGTACTGCTCGAAGGTATCGGGCACCATGAAGTGCCAGAACTCGCCGTCGTTGTAGAGATACTGCATCTCCGTCTCCATCACGTCGGCGGCCTCCACGCTGTCCCCGGACTTGAAGGTCTTGTCGACCACCCGCCCCGTCTTCAGGTTGCGGATCTTCACCCGGTTGAACGCCTGACCCTTGCCCGGCTTGACGAACTCGTTCTCGACGATGTTGCAGGGATCGCCGTCGAGGATGATCTTCAGGCCGGAGCGGAATTCGTTGGTGCTGTATGTTGCCATTAGGTCGTCGCCATCTTGTTCCTGCGAGGAGTGTGCTCGATCCCTTCATGATACCGCGCCGGGCGCGCCCGGCGTAAGGCGCCGCCGCTGCCGATCCGTCGGCGCCCGCCGCGGCCCCCGCATGATCTGTGTCACGTTTTTGCGACGCCGAAAACAACCGGCAGAAACGCTGAGGTAGTATCCGGACCGACTAGGGCGGCCCATGACTGTCGATCGAGTATGTCGATTGACGCTATCGGGTAAGAACACACCCGACGCCTTGCACGGCCGCCGCAGAGCCGTAACCGGAGCCCTCCAGGTTGACCCAGAAGACAGGCGTACCACTGGCGGTCCTGACCGCCACCCAGGACAACGTCGAGCGCGTGAACAGCGCGCTGCGTGACGCGGGCCATCCCGCCCATTGCGTCTGGGTGCGCAGCGCGGAGCAGCTGGAGGCGGCCCTGGCCGGGGAGCTGGAGCTGATCCTGCAGGTACTCGACGACCAGATCGCCGAGGTCACCGGCGTGGCCCGCCTGCGCGACCGCTACGCACCGGAGACGCCGCTGGTGCTCATCGGCCGGGTGGTGGACGAGGACGCGATCGCCGCCGCCATGCAGGCAGGCGCCCGGGATCTCGTCTCGTTCGACCAGCGCCACCGCCTGCAGGCGGTGCTGGAGCGCGAACTCAGAAACCACCGCATGGAGCGCGCGCTCAACGCGACCCTGGAGACGGCCACGGAATACAAGCGTCAGCTGCGCGCCTACATGAACCAGTCGGCGGACGCGATCGCCTACGTGCAGGAAGGCATCATCGTCGACGTGAACCCGGCCTGGCTGGAGCTCTTCGGTGCCGCCGACGCCAGCGCCCTGGTGGGCATGCCACTGATGGACAGCTTCGCCGCCGCCTCTCAGGGGCCGCTGAAGGGCGCGCTGGTGGCCGCGGACAAGGACAAGTGGAAGGACGACGTCCTGCAGGCCCGGGCGCTGACCGGCGAGGAGACGGAGCTCGCGGTCGAACTCGAACTGAAGAAGACCGAGCACGACGGCGAACCCGCCATCCGTGTCTCCATCGCCCCGTCGGCGCCGGAAGGCGGCGAGACCGGCGAGATGGTGCACCGGGCCCTCACTGCCGATCCCACCACCGGACTGCTCGCCCGCAAGCACTTCGTCGACGCGCTGGACGCCCGCCTGGCCGTGCCCATGGAATCCGGCGTGCGCGTGCTGGCCTGGGTGAAGCCGGACCGCTTCGGCGACGTGCAGTCCAAGGTGGGCATCTTCCGCTCCGAGGACGTGCTGGCCGAGTTCGCGGCACAGCTGCGCGAGGAACTGGGCGAGGACGAGCTGGCCGGCCGTTTCGAGGGCACTTCCTTCCTCGCCTTGCTCGAACGCGGCTCGGAGCGGGACGCGGAGCGCTGGGGCGAGCGCCTGCTGGAGAAGGTCAAGGCGCACCGCTTCTCGGCAGAAGAGGGCGCCGTCGGCCTCACCTGCACCATCGGCCTGTGCGCCGCCACGGGCATGATCCGGGAATCCGGCCCGCTGATCGCGAGCGCCGCGGAGGCCTATGCCCACGGCCGCGACGCCGGCGGCGCCACGGTGCTGATGAACGAGACGGCGGAGACCGACACCCGCATGCGGCGCAACGACGCCATCTGGGTGCGGCACCTGAAGTCGGCGCTGATGGACAACCGCTTCCGACTGCTGCAGCTGCCCATCGCGAGCCTGGACGGCGAGCAGCAGGGCATGTTCGACATCCTCATCCGCATGCTGGACGAGCAGGGCAACAAGGTACTGCCGTCGGAATTCCTGCCGGCGGCAGAACGCAACAATCTCATGCAGGTGATCGACCGCTGGGTCATCGGCGCCTCCTGTCAGCTGGCTGCCTCGAGCCAGGCAGGCAAGCTGTTCGTGCGCCTGTCCCGGCACTCGATCGTGGACGAGAGCCTGCCGGACTGGCTGCGCGAGCAGTTCAACGCCTTCGGCGCCGAACCCGGGCAGTTCTGCTTCCAGCTGGCCGAGGAGGACGCCATCCGCTACCTGCACCAGTTCTCGGTGCTCGCCCACACGCTGCGCAGCCTGGGCGCGAACTTCGCGCTCGAGCACGTCGGCACGGGCGAGCGCTCGCTGCGGACGGTGGAGAAGCTCCAACCGGATTACGTCAAGATCGACGGCTCGCTGGTCCAGTCGCTGGCCCGCGACGAGGCCCTGCAGCGTCAGGTGCAGACCCTGGTGGAGCGTTCCCGCGCCGTCGGCGCCCGCACTATCGCGGAACGGGTGGAGGACGCCAACACCATGGCGGTGCTGTGGCAGCTCGGCATCTCCTACATGCAGGGTTACTACGTGCACGAACCCGAGGTGGTGCTGCAGGAGACCGCCTGAGGGCGTGCGCCCCGTGTGACCCGGTTCACACTCTGTCCGCATACGGGACGTCCGGTCCTGCTTTTTTCCGAAATTATGACGGGTTTCATGGTGCGCACCGGCCCGAGCGGCGATGCTCCCGCGACACTCACCCGCGAAGCGCGCATCGCGGGTCCACAGCGAACGAGGATATCGCCGCCGATGAACGACGAAACCAAACAGGCGACCGGGACGGCCGTCGACCGGGCGGACCCGGCCTATCGGGCCGGCCGCGCGCAGCGAGCGGGCGCACGGTCTTCCTCACACTCGACGCCCCGATCGACCCTGGTAGCGAGCTGTGTCTGCGCCCTGCTGGCCGGCGGGCCCGCCGCCGCGCTGGAACTGGGCGAGCCGGTCGTGCGCTCCGGCCTCGGGCAGCCGCTGGAGGTGGTCGTCCCCTACGCCACCTGGGGCAACGAACGGCTGACGGCCGACTGCGTGAGTCTCGTGCGCGGCCAGCCTGGCGATTCCGCCGGCCTGCCGGCGCTGACATCGGGCCGCGTGAGCTCCACGGCCGGCAACCGGCTGGTGATCCGCAGCGACCGCAGTATCCGCGAACCGCTGCTGGGCATGAACCTCAAGGTGGACTGCCCCTCGACCCCGTTCATCATCCGTTCCTACACGCTGATCATCGACCCGCCCGGTTTCACAGCGGCCGCCGCGGAGCCCGCGCCCGTGCCGGCGCCCCGCCGCGCGCCGGCGGAACCGGCCGCCGTGCTGCCGGCCGCGCCAGCGAGCGGACGCGCCAGCCGGGGGACCGTGCCGGCGCCGTCGGAACCGGTCAGCCCCGGCAGCGCATACCGGGTACGGGTCGGCGATACGCTGTCGACGATCGCCCAGCGGGTCACCGACCGCCCCGGCGGCATCTGGGCGACCGCCGAGCGGATCTTCGCAGCCAACCCGGAGGCCTTCATCGGCGGCGACATGGATCGGCTGCGGGCCGGCAGCGTGCTCGAGATTCCGGCGACGGATACGATAGTGACGGCCGCTAACACTCCGAATCCCGCCACGCAGCCCGCGGACCCGTCCGCGGCGGGCGGCGAGCCCGCGCGCTCTGCGCCGACGGCGGGAGCCGGCGGGAATGCGCAAGCAGCGGCCCCCGCCGCGAGTGCGACTGCCGCGACTGCCACTAGTGCCACTCCCGCAACCGCTCCCGCCACATCGACGGCGTCAGCCGCCGCGGCCGAGCGGATACGCCCCGCCGTGCGCCAGGCCATGGACGAGATGGCCGCCGAGCCGCCGAGCCCGTTCAAGTCCGAGGCTGCCGGCGACACCGCCGGGGGCGATACCGGCGTCGTGCAGACGCCCGCCGGTCCCGCACCCCGCATCACGGACAGCGATCCGGCACCGCGCTCCGGCGTGAGCCCGCTGTTCGCCGCCCTCTTCGGCGCCGGCATCGGCCTGCTGCTCGGACTCGTGATCTTCCGCTCCAGCCTGCGGGAGTTCTTCCGCCGCGCACCCACGCCTGCGGCCGCACGCAAGGGCCTGCCCGCGGCCGGCGCTGGCGCCGTGGCCGACGGTAACCAGGGCGAGGACACCGACGTCATCGCCACACCGGTCTTCGAGCGCGAGGAGCCGGACGTCATCGTCTCCGAAGAGGAGTGGTCCGACGCCGCGCAGTCGAAGCTCAGGTCTCTCGACCTCGATTTCGGCGACGAGGAGGACGGCGACGCCGGCGGCAAGGCAATTGGAGACCTGTCGGACGACGCGTCGGACGAGCTAGTAGACGACGTCATAACCGAACAGGAACTGGCCGTCGCCCGCATGAACTTCCCCGAGTTCGAAGACAGCGATACTGTGGAGGAGACGGACGGCGGCGCCGTGCTGCCGCCCGAGGAGCGCATCGACGAGAGCATGATCATGGAGGTCGACACCGGCGCCGAGCTGGCCGCCGACACGGACGCCCAGGACACCAGCGACGAGCGCAACGGGGACGCCGAGGACACCGGCACCCTGGCGACGGTGGCCGACCTGGAGATGCTCGAGGAAGACTACGAGCAGGAATTTACGGCCACCCAGCGGCTCGCGAAGCAGCTCGTCGACGCCGCCATCGCGCTGGACCAGGAGATCACCACCCACGGCGACGAGGTCGACGAGAGCATTGCCGAAACGATTGCGGCGACCCGGGCCGAAACCAGGGCCGCGGAGGCGCGGGCCGCAGAGGCGCGGGCCGCGGCTGCCGGGGACGGAGAGCAGACGGGTGCCACGGCCGTCCTGGAGCGGGATGGCGACATCATCGACGAAGGCGATCAGACCGCGGTGCTGTCCGCCGACGACGCGACCACGGAGATGCCGTCACAGCCCGAAGACGCGGGCGATACGGTGGAGCATACGGGCGTGTACGCCGCGGCCACGGCGGAACTGCCGTCGGCGGAGCAGCCCGACTCTCAGGCGGCGGCCGACGACAGCGCGGACGATGATGACGAAAGCGACCGGGAAACGGCCGTCATCCCCCTGTCGGAGAAGCGCCGCGCCTGACGTCTGACCGTGCGGCTCAGTCCAGGCCGAGCCGGTCGACCTTGCGGTAGTTCCGCGACAGCATCGCGCCGCGGCGGCCCCGTTCGCCGAGGTATTGCTCCAGGTCGCCGGCCTTCAGCGTCATGTGGCGGTTGCCGCAGTGCACGACCAGCCCGGCGCCCGGCGGCACCGCAGCAACGGCCACCATCCGCTCCTCGCCGCTCTGGTACTTCTTCGACGGAATACCAATGATCTTGTTGCCCTTGCCCTTGGCCAGCTCGGGCAGGTCGTCCAGGTCGAATACCAGCAGCCGGCCGGTGCTGCTCACCGCGGCCAGCAACTCACCCTCCACCCACTCGGTGGGCGCGGGGACCACCGCATTGCCGCCCTTCGGCACCCGCAGCACCGCCTTGCCCGCCCGGGCGCGGGTCGCCAGCTCGCCCAGCGTCACCACGAAACCGTAGCCCGCGTCGCTCGCCAGCACCCAGCGGTCGTCGGCGTCGCCGATCATCACGCCCTGGAAGCTCGCGCCATCCGGCGGGTTGAAGCGTCCCGACAGTGGCTCGCCCTGCCCGCGCGCCGAGGGCAGCTGGTGGGCGAGCACGTTGTAGACGCGCCCGGTGGAATCGATGAACACCGCGGTCTGGTTGCTGCGGCCCCGCGCGGCCGCCCGGAAGCCGTCGCCGGACTTGTAATTGAGGGTGGTCGGGTCGATCTCGTGACCCTTCGCCGCGCGCGCCCAGCCGTGCTCGGACAGCACGACCGTGACCGGTTCGCTGGCCACCAGCTGCGTCTCGTCCAGCGCCTGGGCCGCCTCGCGCTCGACGATGCGGGTGCGCCGCTCGTCGCCGTAACGCTCGGCATCTGCCCGTATTTCCTTCTTCAGCAGCGTCTTCAGGCGCGCCTTGCTGCCCAGCGTCTTCTCGATGTCCGCGCGCTCGGCGGCGAGTTCGTCCTGCTCGCCCCTGAGCTTCATCTCCTCCAGCTTGGCCAGATTCCTGAGGCGCAGGTTCAGGATGGCCTCCGCCTGGACGTCGGTCAGGCCGAAGCGCTCCATCAGCACCGCCTTGGGCTCGTCCTCCTCGCGGATGATCGCGATCACCTCGTCGATGTTGAGGTAGGCGATCAGCAGTCCTTCCAGGATGTGCAGGCGCTCCGTGACCTTCTTCAGCCGGTACTCGAGCCGCCGCGTGACCGTGGCCTTGCGGAACTCCAGCCACTCGGCCAGCAGCGACTTCAGGTCGAACACACGCGGCCGGCCGTCCAGGGCGATGACGTTCAGGTTCACCCTGAGCGTGCGCTCCAGCGACGTGGTGGCGAACAGGTGGGACATGAGCTGCCCGCTGTCCACTCGCTGCGATTTCCGTGTGATCACCAGCCGCGTAGGCTCCTCGTGATCGGACTCGTCGCGCAGGTCCTCCACCATCGGCAGCTTCTTCGCACGCATCTGGGAGGCGATCTGCTCCAGCACGCGGGAGCCGGAGATCTGGTGCGGCAGCGAGGTGACGACGATGTGCTCGCCCTCCTCCCGCCACGTCGCGCGCAGCCGGAGCGTGCCGCCGCCCGTCGCGTAGATCTGCTCGATGTCCGCCGCAGAGGACACCAGCTCGCCGCCGGTGGGGAAATCCGGTGCGCGGATATGCTGCATCAGGTCGCTGATCGTCGAGCGCGGCTTGTCCAGCAGCAGCACCAGCGCCTCGGCCACCTCCGTCAGGTTGTGAGGCGGGACGTCCGTGGACATGCCCACGGCAATACCCGTCGTGCCGTTCAGGAGCAGGTTCGGCAGCCGCGCCGGCAGCACCAGGGGCTCGTCCAGGGAACCGTCGAAGTTGGGCTCCCAGTCCACCGTGCCCTCGCCGAGTTCGGCCAGCAGCAGCGCCGCGTAAGGGGTCAGCCGCGCCTCCGTGTAGCGCATGGCGGCGAAGGACTTGGGGTCGTCGGTGGAGCCCCAGTTGCCCTGGCCGTCGACGACGGGATAGCGGTAGGAGAACGACTGGGCCATGTGCACCATGGCCTCGTAGCAGGCAGCGTCGCCGTGGGGATGGAACTTGCCCAGCACGTCGCCGACGGTGCGCGCCGACTTCTTGTGCTTGGAGGCCGCCGAGAGCCCCAGCTCGCTCATGGAATAGATGATGCGCCGCTGCACGGGCTTCAGGCCGTCGCCGATGCGCGGCAGCGCCCGGTCGAGGATGACGTACATCGAATAGTCGAGATACGCCTTCTCGGTGAACTCCTTCAGCGGCTGGCGTTCCACGCCCTCGAGATTCAGGGTGTTCTGCATAGTGTTGACCGGTTGTCTCTATCCCCCGCGGGGGAGGCGGCCGTCGTCAGACGTCGGCCAGGTTGCCCTTCTGCTCCAGCCAGCGACGCCGGTCGGAGGCGCGCTTCTTGGCGAGCAGCATGTCCATCAGCTGGTCGGTCTGCTCCTTGCCCTCGACGGTGAGCTGGACCAGCCGCCGGGTGTCGGGATTCATGGTGGTTTCGCGTAACTGTGCGGGGCTCATCTCGCCGAGGCCCTTGAATCGGGTCACCGCCACCTTCGCCTTGCGGTTCTCCGCAGCCAGGGAGTCGAGTATGCCGCGGCGCTCGCCCTCGTCCAGCGCGTAGTACACCTCCTTGCCGACGTCGATGCGATACAGCGGCGGCATGGCGACGTAGACGTGCCCCTGCGCCACCAGGTCCGGGAAATGCCGCAGGAACAGCGCGCACAGCAGCGTGGCGATGTGCTGCCCGTCGGAGTCGGCGTCGGCCAGGATGCAGATCTTGTGATAGCGCAGGTTGGCGGTGTCGCCGCCGACCGGATCCACGCCGAGCGCGATGCTGATGTCGTGCACCTCCTGGGAGCCCAGAATCTCCGCGGTATCCACCTCCCAGGTGTTCAGGATCTTGCCCCGGAGCGGCATCACCGCCTGGGTCTCACGGTTGCGGGCCTGCTTGGCCGAGCCGCCGGCCGAGTCGCCCTCCACCAGGAAGATCTCCGAGAGCTCCGGCTGCTGGGCCGTGCAGTCGGCGAGCTTGCCAGGCAGCGCAGGCCCGGAAACCACGCGCTTTCGCACCACCTTCTTGGCCGCCTTCAGGCGCCGCTGGGCCTTGCCGATGGCCAGCTCCGCGATCTTCTCGCCGGTCTCCGGGTGCTGGTTCAGCCACAGCCCGAAGCTGTCCTTCACCACGCCGGAGACGAAGGCGGCCGACTGGCGGGACGAGAGCCGCTCCTTGGTCTGGCCGGAGAACTGCGGATCCTCCAGCTTCACCGACAGCACGTAGTCGACCCCGTCCCAGACATCTTCCGGCGCCAGACGCACGCCCCGCGGCAGGATGCTGCGGAACTCGCAGAACTCGCGCACGGCGTCCGTGAGGCCCGTGCGCAGGCCGTTGACGTGGGTGCCGCCCTGCAGGGTCGGGATGAGGTTGACGTAGGATTCGCCGACGCCGGTCCCGCCCTGGTCACCCTGGCCGGCCTGCCAGTACAGCGCCCAGTCCACGGCCTCCTGGTTGCCGCTCATGCTGCCGGAGAACGGCGTCTCCGGGAGGTGCTCCACGTCGCCCGCGGCCTCGGTGAGATACTGCTCCAGGCCGTCCTGGTAGCACCATTCCTCGGTCTCCTTCGTCTTCTCGACGGTGAGCCGCACGGTGAGGCCGGGACAGAGTACGGCCTTCGCCTTCAGCACGTGGCGCAGCCGCGAGAGCGAGACCTTCGGCGAATCGAAGTACTGGGGGTCGGGCCAGAAACGGATGGTGGTGCCCGTATTGCGCTTGCCGACGCTGCCGACCACCTCCAGCTTGCTGCGTTTGTTCCCGCCCGCGAAGGAGATGTTGTATTCCTTGCCGTCCCGGCGGATCCAGACTTCCAGGTTTTTCGACAGGGCGTTCACCACCGAGACGCCCACGCCGTGCAGGCCGCCGGAGAACTGGTAGTTCTTGTTGGAGAATTTGCCGCCGGCATGCAGGCGCGTGAGGATCAGCTCGACGCCGGGCATCTTCTCCTTGGGGTGGATGTCCACCGGCATCCCGCGGCCGTCGTCGCTCACTGCCACCGAACCGTCGTCGTGCACGGTGACATAGATCAGCCGGCAGTGGCCGGCCAGGGCCTCGTCCACGCTGTTGTCCACCACCTCGTGGGCGAGGTGGTTCGGGCGGGTGGTGTCGGTGTACATGCCCGGGCGACGGCGCACGGGCTCCAGACCGCTCAACACCTCGATGTCGGCGGCGCTGTATCTCTGATTCATACGGTGTTACGCAACGGGACGGCGAGTATCACGGCCGGGATTCTAGCAGGATGGCCGGCCGCGCTGGGCAGAAAAAACCCCGGCGGTCGGGCAGATATGCCGGCCATCGCCGGGGCCGTTGCGGCGGGGGCGTTGCGGCGCTTCAGTCCAGATCGGCGGCGAGCGATCCCCGGGTGGCTTCCGGCACCGGGTCCACCTCGGCCTTGTAGCGGTCGTGGTCGATGCCCGCCGAGAGTTTCGCGCCGCCCTGCAGCGCCTCGACCATCTCCGGCGCGAGTTCGAAGCGCATGAAGTGCACGGCGGAGGTCTTGGTGTCGTCCTCGCGCTCCAGGTCCTCGTCGGAGATGGCGCGGATCTTCTCGCAGCCTTCCACCTGCAGCCAGACGGCATCCTCGATGCCGCGCAGCAGCTTCAGCTGCTCGCGGCGTTCCTGCTCGTCCGGGAACTCCACCATGAAGGTGGCCTTCCAGTTGCTGCCGTCCGGAATCAGCGGGTTGTAGGCCTCCAGTTCCTCGGCGATACCCTCGGGCTCGAAGATCTTCTCGATGCGCAGCATCTCCTGGACCTGGTACTGCATGGTCAGCCGGTCCTCGAAATACAGGGTGGCGTTCTCGCCCAGGTTGATCTGGCGGTTCTTCTTGTGCTCCAGCACCTTCGCCCTGAAGCCGGCCCGTTCGCGCGCATAGGTCTCCAGCGTCATCAGGTCGTCGGCGGTCAGTTTGTCCATAGTCTTCGCGTCCCTGTGGTCGATTCAGTCGTAACTCTCAGATCCCGTAGGCGCTGCGCAGCAGGCTCATGGGATGGTTGGCGTCCACCTTGTCGGTGCCGCGGGCGATCTGCTCGGCGGCCATGGGGCAGTCGCTCACGAAGTGATCGGGCGCCGCGGTGTCCACCTGGCGGACCACCGGACGGGCGATCTTCACCGAGGTATCGTGGAACTCCTGCTTCACGGCGTAGGTGCCGTCGTGGCCGGAGCAGCGCTCGATGGCCTTCACCTCGGTATCGGGCACCAGCGCGAGGATCTCCCGGGTCTTCTGGCCGATGTTCTGCACCCGCAGGTGGCAGGGGACCTGGTAGGACACCTTGCCCAGCGGCTTCGAGAAGTCCGTCTTCAGTTTGCCCTCCTTGTGGCGGAGGGCCAGATACTCGAAGGGGTCGAACATGGCGTCGCGCACTTTCGCCACCTGCTCGTCCTCCGGGAACAGGAGCGGCAGCTCCTGCTTGAACATGAGCGCGCAGGAAGGCACCGGGGCGACGATGTCCCAGCCCTCGTCCACCCAGCGCGCGAGCTCCGGCACGTTGACGTCCTTCGCCTTCGCCACCGCATCCAGATCACCCAGCTCGAGTTTCGGCATGCCGCAGCAGCGCTCCTTCGCCGCGAGCGTCACCGGTATGCCGTTGTGCTCGAACACGGCGACCAGGTCCTCGTCCATGGAGGGCAGGTTGCGGTTGCCGTAGCAGGTGGTGAACAGCACCGCCCGGCCCTTCGTGCGGCCGGCGGGCTCGGCGCCCTCGCCGCTGCGCCCCAGGTGGGACTTCAGCCGCTTGCGGGCCGTGGACGCGTGGTAGGGCGGCAGCGGTGCGTCGGGGTGCACGCCCAGCGTCTTGGACAGGAGCTTGCGCCCGGTCTTGCTCCGGTTGGCGGCGTTGACCGCCTGCACTACCACCGGAATGCCCGCCAGCCGGCCCACCGTATCGGTCGACGAGAGGATCTTGTCCCGGGTGGAGGCGCCGTCGCGGCGGAAGCGGAACGCCTTTGCCCGCAGCATGAGGTGGGGGAAGTCGACGTTGAAGGGATGGGGCGGTACGTAGGGGCACTTCGACATGTAGCACATGTCGCAGAGGTAGCAGTGGTCGACCACGTCCCAGTAGGCCTTCTTCGGCACCGAGTCGAGCTCCATGGTCTCGGATTCGTCGACCGCGTCGAACAGCGTGGGGAAGGAGTGACAGAGGTTGAAGCAGCGCCGGCATCCGTGACAGATGTCGAACACGCGCTCCATCTCGTCGAACAGCGCTTTCTCATCCCAGAATTCCGGGTTCTTCCAGTCGATGGGATGGCGTGTGGGCGCCTCCAGGCTGCCTTCCCGACGCTCGTCGCTCATTCTTGTTCTCCCGCAGAAAAGACCGCAGAAAAGACAAAGGGCGGCCGGACCGCGCCGGCCCGGCCGCCCCCTTCGGCCGTATCAGCTGTCCAGCGTGTCCAGGGCCTTCTGGAAACGGTTGGCGTGAGAGCGCTCGGCCTTGGCCAGCGTCTCGAACCAGTCCGCGATCTCGTCGAAGCCTTCATCACGGGCAGTCTTCGCCATGCCGGGGTACATGTCGGTGTACTCGTGGGTCTCGCCGGCGATGGCGGCCTTCAGGTTCAAGGCGGTGTCGCCGATGGGCTCGCCTGTGGCCGGGTCGCCGACGGCTTCCAGGTATTCCAGGTGGCCGTGGGCATGGCCGGTCTCACCTTCCGCGGTGGAGCGGAACACGGCGGCCACGTCGTTGTAGCCCTCGACGTCGGCCTTCGACGCGAAGTACAGGTAACGGCGGTTGGCCTGGGACTCGCCGGAGAACGCGTCCTTCAGATTCTGTTCGGTCTTGCTGCCTTTCAGTTCCATCTCGATGCTCCTTAAGCAGGGTGGGTGAACGGTGGGTTTAGACTGAGTCTAAATTTAACAGGAAGTCTAGAAAGGCCCCCTGCCCCTGTCAAGCGCGCGCCCGCGCGCGGGCGCGCGTTGACCCGCCGGGGTGGCGCCGGTAGCGTAGCCGCCATCTGCAAGGGGAACGTGCATGGCCGACAAGAAGGATAAAGATATCAATCTGGAACAGGCGCTCGGCGAACTGGAGGCGCTGGTCGAGGAGATGGAGACCGGCGACCTGCCCCTGGAAGAAGCCATGAAGAAATTCGAGCGCGGCATCACGCTCACGCGCCAGTGCCAGACGGCGTTGCGCGAGGCCGAGCAGAAGGTGGAAGTCCTGCTGAAGAAGGCCGGCAGCGAGGAGGAGACCGCGCCGTTCGAACCGGGAGACTAGTGGCGTCAGCCGGCCTCGCCTATACCGGCCGTTAGCCGGCCGGGTGCACGTCGTGGGGCGCGGTGTCTTCCAGCGGCTGGCTGGCGAGCTGCAGGCGGTGGATCATCGAGCGCAGGAATACCTTGTTGAAGCGCAGCTGGCAGGATGAGGACACCTGCTCCATCAGGGTGGCACTCACCCTCAGCAATGTCAGCGGCTTGCGCGCGCTGATGGACGCCAGGGTCTTTGCGCCGCTGACGTAGCTCGACTCGCCGAAGCACTCACCCGGGCCGAGACGGCCGACCTCGCGGCCGTGATTCGACACCGATACCTGGCCGGCGACGATGATGTAGAAGCGATCGTCGATCTCGCCCTCGCGCACGATCTCCTCGCCTTCCTTGTATTCGCGCCAGTCGCTCGCCCGCAGCACTTCCCAGATCTCGCTGTGGGAGAAGTCGTGGAAGAAGCGCAGCTGGCGCAGCAGGTTGAAGTGCTCGTTGTTGTCGAGGCTGTCGTAGCGCTCGCGCAGCTGCTGGTAGACCCGGGTCAGTTCCGCGGCCAGTGCGAGGCCGTTGGCGTAACGCTTGTCCGGGTCCTTCTGCAGCGCCACCGCCACCACGTTCTCCAGCTCCTCGCCGATGTCGTCGCGGTAGCGCAGGATGGGCTGGGGCGTGGCGTAGACGATCTGGTGCAGCAGCTTCGAGAGATTGTTGGCGCGGAACGGCCGGAAGCCGGTCAGCAGCTCGTACATCACGGCGCCCAGCGAGTACAGGTCCGACCGGTTGGTGAGCGCATAGGACTGCACCTGCTCCGGTGACATATAACTGGGCGAGCCCGCGATGCCCTGGATCTGGGAGACATCGGAGTCGGTCACCAGTGCGATGCCGAAGTCGATGATGCGCACATCGTTGTCCGTCGTGAGCATGATGTTGCTCGGCTTGACGTCGCGGTGGATCACGCCGCGGCTGTGCGCGTAGTGCAGCGCCTTTGCGCACTTGTAAATGATCTCCACGACGTCGTCGATGCGCAGCAGATTGTCCGGTTTGCAGTACTTGGCCAGCGTGCGGGCGCCGTGGACGTGCTCGGTGACGACGTAGTACTTGCCGTCTTCCTCGCCCGCGTCGTAGATGGGCAGGATGTTCGGATGCTGCAGCATGCCCACCATGTGGGCTTCGTTGAAGAACATCTTGCGGGTGACCCGCGTGCGCTCCGCGTCGTCCTCATCGTTGCCGATGTTGTAGACCTTGATGGCGACGTCGCGCCGATAGTACGGGTCATGGGACAGGTAGACGTTGCCGGTACTGCCCCGCCCCACCTCGTTGATGATGACGTACTTGCCGATCTTCTCCGGTATCGTCGACGATACGGCGGACGAAGAGGCGTCTGTGGCGACTGGCTGTCCCATTTAACTTAACGAGGTGCTGCTGATCCATTCGAGGGCGGCGAGAGCGAGGGCGCCGTAGACCCCCGCAACGACGTCGTCGAGCATAATTCCGGCGCCTCCGTGGAGTCTGTGATCCAGGTCCCGAATCGGCCAGGGTTTCCAGATGTCGAACAGCCGGAATGCGGCGAATCCGGCGACGAGCCACACGGGTTCCGGACCCGCCACCAGCAGGGTCAGATAGCAGCCCGCGATCTCGTCCCAGACGATGCCGGGGTGGTCGTGTTCGCCGAGCCGCCGGGCGCTCTCGCCGCAGATGCCGAAGCCCGCCACGATCAGCACCGCAAGCAGCGCGAGCTGGGCCGGCAGCGCCCAGCCGGCGGTCAGCCAGGCGAGCGCCACGCCCCACAGGGAGCCCACGGTGCCGGGCGCTTTCGGCGCCAGCCCCGCGCCCGCGCCGAAGGCCAGGAAGTGCACCGGATCGCCGAAGACGGTGCGCGCCGACGGCCGGCTCACGGCTCGTCTCCGAAGTGCCGGTAGCCGCCCGCCGGCAGCGCCACGTCGCGTCCCTGCCGGCGCAGGCGGATGCCCGGCTCCGGCGTCATGACGCCGATCGCGGTGACGGCGACATCGGCCGAGAGCTGATCCGGATCCACGTCCGGCGGCAAAGTGAAGCAGAGTTCGTAATCGTCGCCGCCGGTCAGCGCGAACCCGGCCGCGCGCTCGCGGCCGGCGAACTCGAGCAGTGCCGCCGACAGGGGCAGACGCTCCTCGTCGATCACGGCACCGGCGCCGCTGGCCTCGCAGATATGGGCGAGATCGGCGAGCAGGCCGTCGGAGACGTCTATAGCGGCGCTGGCCCGGCCCGCGAGCGCAAGGCCGAGACCCAGCCGGGGCTCGGGCCGCAGGAAGCGCGAGCGCAGCCGGCGTTGCGCATCGTCGGCGGGCAACGGCAGGCCCAGGCCCGCCGCGGCATCGCCGGGCGTGCCGCTGACGAAGACCCGGTCGTCCGGGCGGGCACCGCCGCGCAGCAGGCGGGTGCCCGCGGGCAGGTGGCCCAGTACCTCCACGCTGACGGTCAGCGGTCCCCGCGTGGTGTCCCCTCCGATCAGCGCGACGCCGTGGCGCTCGGCCAGGTCCCAGAGACCGGTGGCGAAGCCCTCCAGCCAGTCGGCGTCCGGCGCCGGCAGCGTGAGCGCCAGCGTCATCCAGGCAGGCTCCGCGCCCATCGCGGCCACGTCGCTGAGATTCACGGCCAGGGCCCGGTAGCCCACGTCCGCCGGCACCATGTCCGCCGGGAAGTGCACGCCGGCAACGAGCGTGTCCACGACGACCACCAGTTCGCGGCCCGGCGGCAGCCGTACGATGGCGCCGTCGTCGCCCACGCCGACCTCGACGCCGGCGCCCCCCGGCGCGGGCCGGCGGAAGTAGCGTTCGATGAGCTGGAATTCGTCCACGGGATCCCCAGGCGACGGGTCGGAGGGGCTAGCGCCGGACGACGGCCTTCTCCGGCTGGCGGTAGCGGGCGGCGGCCTTGTCCAGGATGGCGTTCACGTACTTGTGGCCGTCCGCCGCGCCGTAGCGCCGCGCCACCGACACCGCCTCGTTGATGACCACGCGGAACGGCACTTCCGGGTGATGGCGGAGCTCCTCCAGCCCCACCAGCAGCACGGCGATCTCCACCGGATCCAGCTGGTCGAAGGGCCGGTCCGCGAACCCGGCGATGTCCGCCTCGTGGTCGGCCCGGTGCGACATGGCCCCTTTCAGGATCTCGCGGAACCAGTCCTGGTCCACCCGCGCGTACTCGTCGCGCTCGGCGAACTGACGGGCGAGTTCGGCGTGCTCCTGCCCGGTCAGCTGGGCCTGGTAGAGCGCCTGGGCCAGGAGTTCCCGCGAGCGGCTGCGCCGGGAGGTTGCGGGGGCTCTGCTCATGGGCGGCTCAGTCGAGTCGCCGCAGCAGATTGATCATCTCGATGGCCGACAGCGCGGCCTCCGCGCCCTTGTTGCCCGCCTTGGTGCCCGCCCGCTCGACCGCCTGCTCGATGGTGTCCACCGTGAGCACGCCGAAGGCCACCGGCACGCCGTGGCGTTCGCCCGCGGCCGCGATGCCCTTGACGCACTGTCCGGCGACGTAATCGAAATGCGGCGTGGCGCCGCGGATCACCGCGCCGAGCGCGATGACCGCTTCGAAGCGCCGGCTGGCCGCCGCCTTGTCGACGGCCAGCGGGATCTCCCAGGCGCCGGGCACCCGGATCAGCTGCAGATCCGCCTCGGCCGCGCCGTGGCGCAGCAGGGTATCGACGGCGCCGGCCACCAGCCGGTCGACGATGAAGTCATTGAAGCGCGCGGCCACGATGGCGATGCGGGCATCGCGCAGGAGCAGGTCGCCTTCCACGGTCTTGATAGTGTCCATCGATTTCCCGTCCGTCACCCGGTGGCCGGTCACTGGCCCTGAACGTAGTCGACCACCTCGAGGCCGAAGCCCGAGATGGCATGCATCTGTTTCGGCGCGGAGAGCACCCGCATGCGGTGCACGCCGAGATCGCGCAGGATCTGGGCGCCCACACCATAGGTGCGCAGCACGGCCGCGCCGTCCCGGCGCCGCTCCAGCTCCTCCACCGGGCGCTCCATGGCGGCCACGGCCTCCATGAACTCCCGCGGCCCCTCCTGGTCGCGCAGGATGACGATGACGCCACTCTCCTCCGCCGCCACCCGGTGCATGGCGTCGCGCAGGGGCCAGCCGAAGGCCGGGTCGCGCACGCCCACCACGTCGCCGAGCGTATCCTGGATGTGCACGCGCACCAGCGGCGTCGAGTCCGGCCGGATCGTGCCGTGCACCAGGGCCACGTGCACAGTGCGGTTCACGTGGTCCTCGAAGCAGAACAGGCGGAACTCGCCCTCGCCGGTCTGCACCGAATGCTCGCTGATGCGCTCCACCGAGACCTCCTTCTCCAGCCGGTAGCGGATCAGATCCGCGATCGTGCCGATCTTCAGCCCGTGCCGGTTGGCGAAGGCCTCCAGGTCCGGCCGCCGGGCCATGCTGCCGTC
This sequence comes from Lentisalinibacter sediminis, assembly GCF_040706615.1. Taxonomy (NCBI): domain Bacteria; kingdom Pseudomonadati; phylum Pseudomonadota; class Gammaproteobacteria; order Woeseiales; family Woeseiaceae; genus Lentisalinibacter; species Lentisalinibacter sediminis. The sequence continues at coordinate 166,323 of NZ_JAPDRF010000004.1, forward strand.
CTCGTTCAGGATCTCGACGATCACCGCCGCGGGCTCCATGCCGGCCAGGCGGGCCAGGTCGCAGCCGGCCTCGGTGTGCCCCGCGCGGGTCAGCACGCCGCCGGGCTGCGCCATGACCGGGAAGATGTGGCCGGGCTGGGAGAGGTCCTCGGGTTTCGCGTCCGGTGCGACCGCGGCCTGGATGGTGCGGGCCCGGTCGTGGGCCGAGATGCCGGTGGTAATGCCCTCGGCCGCCTCGATGGAGATGGTGAAATTGGTGGCGTGCATCGCGTTGGTGTGGCCCACCATCAGCGGCAGGCGCAGCTGCTCGCAGCGCTCACGGGTCAGGGTCAGGCAGATCAGGCCGCGCCCGTAGCGGGCCATGTAGTTGATGTCCTCGGGCCGCACGCAGTTCGCGGCCATGATGAGGTCGCCCTCGTTCTCGCGGTCCTCGTCGTCGACCATGATCACCATGCGCCCGGCACGGATGTCGGCGACGATCTCGTCGATGGGCGAGAAACGGATCTTCTCGCCCGTGTCCTTCTTTGCGGTCTCAGGCATAACCATTGGCCTTCAGTAAGTCCAGATCCACGCCGCCTCCTTCCGCGCTCAACAGCCGTTCGGCGTAGCGCGCCATGAGGTCCACCTCGACGTTCACGGCGGCGCCGGGGCCGAGCTCGCCCAGGGTCGTGACGGCCGCCGTGTGGGGGATGATGTTCACCTCGAAACGCTCCGGCCCGACCTCGTTGACCGTCAGGCTGACGCCGTCGACGGCCACCGAGCCCTTGCGGGCCACGTAGCGCGCGTACTCCCGCGGCAGCGAGAACGTCAGTCTAACCGAGCGCGCGTCCTCGCTGCGACTCTCCAGCCGGCCGAGGCAGTCCACGTGGCCGGTGACCAGGTGGCCGCCGAGCCGCTCGCCAAGCGCCAGCGAGGGCTCCAGGTTGACCCGGCTGCCCACGCCCTTGTCGCCGAGGCTGGTGACGTCCAGCGTCTCCCGCGACACGTCCGCCTCGAAACCGCCGGCATGCAGGTTCAGCGCCGTAAGGCAGACGCCGGAGACGGCGATGCTCTCGCCGGTGCCGTAGACGCTGCAATCCAGGTCGGGGCCGCTGGCGATGGCGAGACGGACGTCGCCGCCGCGCTGGTCGATGCGCTCGATGCGGCCGACGGCGCGCACGATACCGGTGAACATGTCAGGTCTCCGTGTCGGTTTCTGCGCGGCCCCGGCGGCGCTCGACGGGCCGGGCCGTGATGCGCAGGTCCGGCCCGAATCGCCGGACGTCGATGACGTCGACCTCGCCGCGCTCGGCCAGCCGGGTCCACCCCGGCGTGACGAAGGGGCGGCGGGTCTCGCTACCCATGATATGGGGCGCGAGGTAAATCACAAGCTCGTCGACCAGTCCGGCTGCGAGGAAGGCGCCGCACAGTTCCGGGCCCGCCTCCAGCAGGACGTCGTTCACCTCCCGCTCGGCCAGCAGGGCCAGCACCGCGCCCGGGTCCAGTCCGGCGGGGCCGGCGGGCACGGCGACGCACTCGGCACCGCCGGGCAGCGCGTCCGGCCGGGTCGCCGCAGGGCCGTGGATCAGCAGTGCGCCCGGACCGGCCAGGAGTTTCGCCGCCGCCGGCGTACGCAGGCGGCTGTCGAGTACCACACGCAAGGGCTGCCGGGGCTCGGCACCGAATTCCTCGTCCCGCACCGTGAGGCGGGGATCGTCCGCCAGCACGGTGCCGATACCGGTAACGATGGCCCCGCTGGCCGCCCGCAGCCGCTGCACGTCCCGCCGCGCCGCCTCGCCGGTGATCCAGCGACTCTCGCCGCTCGCCATGGCCGTGGCCCCGTCCAGGCTGGAGGCCGTCTTCAGCGTCACCCGCGGCCGGCCGTGGCGCATGCGCTTGACGAAGCCGGCGTTCAGGCGCTGCGACTGCGCGGCCAGCAACCCGCCGGCCACCTCGATGCCGGCCGCCCGCAGCCGCGCCGCCCCCTCGCCGGCCACGCGGGGATTGGGGTCGTCGGCGCCATAGACCACGCGCGCCACGCCGGCCTCGCTCAGCGCCTCCGTGCACGGACCGGTGCGCCCGTGGTGACAGCAGGGCTCCAGACTGACGTAGGCGGTGGCACCCCGCGCGGCGGCACCGGCCGCCGCCAGCGCCACGATCTCGGCGTGGGGTCCGCCGGCGCGCTCGTGCCAGCCCTCGCCCACGACCTCACCGCCGCGCACGAGCACGCAGCCCACCCGCGGGTTCGGCGCCGTCGTGTAGCGGCCGCGCTCGGCCAGACGCAGCGCGCGCGCCATGCAGATCCGGTCGTGCACGTCGACCTCAGTCGCCGTCATTGTCCTTCCCGCCGGCATTATTGCCGTCACCACGGCCGTCACCAGGGCCGGCCTTGCCGCCCGCCCTGCCCTCGAGAGCCGGCAGCAGCGACATCTGTTCCCGGCTGGCGCCGGACAGCGCCTGCAGCTTGCGGATCTCTTTCTGGAACTCGGTCACGTCCTGGAAGCTGCGGTAGACGGAGGCGAAGCGCACGTAGGCCACCTCGTCCAGTTCACGCAACTCCTCCATCACCATCTCGCCGAGCAGGGTCGAGGAGATCTCGCGCTCGCCGAGGGTGCGCAGCCGGTGGATGAGATGGCCGATGGCCTGCTCGAGCGCCTCCGCGCTGACCGGCCGCTTCTCCAGCGCCCGCACCAGGCTGCCACGGAGCTTCTCCTCGTCGAAGGGCTGGCGTCGTTCGTCGCGCTTGATGATGCGCGGCATGACCAGCTCGGCGGTCTCGAAGGTGGTGAAGCGTTCGCGGCAGTCCTCGCACTGGCGCCGGCGGCGGATCTGCCGGCCTTCCGCGGCGAGCCGGGAGTCGATGACCTTGGTCTCGGCGTGTCCGCAGAACGGGCAGTGCACGGCGGCGCCCTCAGAACATCGGCCGATACGTGGGCCAGCACGTCGGCCGGCGCATCAGCCGTAGACCGGGAATCGTGCGCAGAGCTCGAGCACCTGCCGGCGTACCGCATCGATACGGCTCTGGTCCGTGATGTCCTCGAGCACGTCGGCGATCCAGTTGGCCAGCTGCCGGCACTCGGCGTCGCCGAAACCGCGGGTGGTGACCGCCGGCGTGCCCATGCGCAGGCCGCTGGTGACGAAGGGCGAGCGCGGCTCGTTCGGCACCGTGTTCTTGTTCACGGTGATGTTCGCGGCGCCGAGGGCGGCGTCGGCGTCCTTGCCCGTGATGTCCTTGGCGATGAGGTCGAGCAGGAACAGGTGATTGTCGGTGCCGCCCGAGACGATCTTGTGGCCGCGGCCGATCAGCTCGTCGGTCATCGCGCGGGCGTTGTCGATCACCTGCTGCTGGTAATCGCGGAACTCCGGCGCCATGGCCTCCAGGAACGCCACCGCCTTCGCCGCGATGACGTGCATCAGCGGCCCGCCCTGGGTGCCCGGGAAGACCAGCGAATTGAACTTCTTCGTAATCTCGTCGTTCTCGCGGGCGAGGATCAGCCCGCCGCGGGGCCCGCGCAGGGTCTTGTGGGTGGTGGTGGTGACCACGTCGGCCACCGGCACCGGGTTCGGATACACGCCGCCGGCAACCAGACCGGCCACGTGGGCCATGTCCACCAGCAGCCAGGCGCCGACGCCGTCGGCGATGTCGCGGAACTTCTGCCAGTCCATCACCCGCGAATAGGCGGAGAAACCGGCGATGATCATCTTCGGCCTGTGCGTCTCGGCCAGCTCCGCCACCTGGTCGTAATCGATGTAGCCGTCCTCGTCCACGCCGTACTGATGGGCGTCGAACAGCTTGCCGGAGAAGTTTGGCGCCGCGCCATGGGTGAGGTGGCCGCCGTCCTGCAGGCTCATGCCCAGGAGGCCGTCACCGGGCTTCAGCAGCGCCAGGTAGACCGCGGCGTTTGCCTGGGAGCCCGAATGCGGCTGCACGTTCGCGTAGTCAGCGCCGAACAGCTCCTTCGCCCGCTCGATGGCCAGCTGCTCGGCGATGTCCACGTATTCGCAGCCGCCGTAATAACGCTTGCCCGGATAACCCTCGGCGTACTTGTTGGTGAGCACAGAGCCCTGGGCCTCCAGCACCCGGGGACTGGCGTAGTTCTCCGAGGCGATGAGCTCGATGTGCTCCTCCTGGCGCCTCGACTCCTCGGCCATGGCGCTGGCGAGTTCCTCGTCGAAGCTGGCGATGCTCATCGTCTGTGGGTACATCCGGTCCTCCGGTCTGTGGGCGGGAAAATCCGGTAATTGTATGCCCCGGGCGGGCGAGCGTCACTGGGCGTCGAGCAGGCTTCTAACCACCGCCCGCCAGGCGCGGGCGAGATTCGGGCGGTTGTAGCCGCCGCCGCCGGTGGCCAGCAGCCTGCCCTCGCAGTGCTCCGCGGCGATCTGCCACAGCCGGGAGGCGGCGAGCGAATAGGACGCCTCCGTGTAGGCCAGATGGGTGATGGGGTCGCCGGCCATCGCATCCGCCCCGCATTGCAGGATGATGAACTCCGGCCGGTTCTCGGCCAGATAGGTCTCCACCTGACTCCAGGCCGCGCGGAACACACTGTCGTCCGCGCTCGGCGGCATGGGGATATTGAGCTTGGTGCCCTCGGCGGCGCCCTTGCCGGTCTCCCAGCGATGGCCGGTACCCGGGTAGAGGAAGCGCCCGTCCTCGTGGATGTCGGCGAACAGCAGGTCCGGGTCGTCCTCGAAGCCGTAGAACACGCCGTCGCCGTGATGGGCGTCGATATCCACATAGGCGATGCGCTTCAGCCCGTGTTGCCGGCGCAGATACTCCACGGCGATGCCGCAGTCGTTGAAAACGCAGAAACCGCCGGCGCTGTCGCGGCGCGCGTGGTGCAGGCCGGCGATGGGCACGAAACCGGTGCGGCACTCGCCGGCCATGATGGCATCCACCGCGTGACGGACGGTGCCGACGACCGTGGTGGCCGCCTCGTAGACGCCGGGGAAGGCCGGGGTATCGCCGGCATCCAGCCAGCCGTCGCCGGTGGCCGAGGCCCTGGCGACGTGATCGATGTAGGCGTCGGTATGGAACAGGGCCAGCAGGTCCCGGTCGCCGTCGCAGGGATCGGCGTAACTCACCTCGATGTCCATGCCGGCTTCCATGAGGCCGTCGTGGAAGACGTCATGGCGATCCGGGCCGAAGGGATGGTCCTCGCCGAAGCCGTAGCGGGCCAGGGCCCCGCCCTTGTAGACGCGCACGCGTTCCGTCATGACGCCGCAGACCTCCCCCCGCGCTGGCCAGCACCTGTGCCATCACCGATAATGGGCGCCGGGCTCAAAAGATACCGGGACATGGCTCAATACATTTACACAATGAACCGGGTGGCGAAAGTGGTGCCGCCCAAGCGTTACATCCTGCACGACATCTCGCTGTCGTTCTTCCCCGGCGCCAAGATCGGCGTGCTGGGGCTGAACGGCGCCGGCAAATCCACCCTCCTGCGCATCATGGCAGGCCTCGACAAGGAATTCGAGGGCGAGGCACGGCCGCAGCCGGGCATCAATATCGGCTACCTGCCCCAGGAGCCGGAGCTGGACCCGGACAAGGATGTGCGCGGCAACGTCGAGGAAGGCGTGGCGGAGACCAAGGCGCTGATCGAGCGATTCAACGAGATCAGCATGAAGTTCGCCGAGCCCATGGACGACGACGAGATGACCGCGCTGCTGGACGAGCAGGGCAAGCTGCAGGACGCCATCGACGCGGCCAACGCCTGGGAGCTGGAGCGCCAGCTCGAGGTGGCCGCCGACGCGCTGCGCCTGCCGGAGTGGGATGCGGACGTGACCAAGCTCTCCGGCGGCGAGCGCCGCCGGGTGGCCCTGTGCCGCCTGCTGCTGTCCAAGCCCGACATGCTGCTGCTGGACGAGCCCACCAACCACCTGGATGCCGAATCCGTGGCCTGGCTGGAACATTTCCTGGAGGAGTATCCCGGGACCGTCATCGCGGTCACCCACGACCGCTACTTCCTGGACAACGTGGCCGGCTGGATTCTCGAACTGGACCGGGGCCATGGCATCCCCTGGCAGGGCAACTATTCCTCCTGGCTGGAGCAGAAGGAGATGCGCCTGGCCCAGGAGGAGAAGACCGAGCAGGCCCGGCGCAAGGCCATGCAGGCGGAGCTCGAGTGGGTGCGGCAGAATCCGAAAGGCCGTCAGGCCAAGGCCAAGGCCCGGCTGCGCCGTTTCGAGGAACTCTCCTCACGGGACTACCAGACCCGCAACGAGACCAACGAGATCTACATCCCGCCCGGCCCGCGCCTGGGCGACGTCGTGCTGGAGCTCGACGGCGTCAGCAAGGGCTACGGCGAGAAGCTGCTGATGGAGGATCTCTCCTTCAGCCTGCCGCCGGGCGGCATCGCGGGCGTCATCGGCCCGAACGGCGCGGGCAAGACCACGCTGCTCCGAATGATCACGGGCACCGAGGAGCCCGACGCCGGCACCATCCGGCTGGGCGATACCGTCGAGCTCGCCTACGTGGACCAGTCGCGACAGAGCCTGAACGACGACAAAACGGTCTGGGAGGAGATCTCCGAGGGCCAGGACATCCTGAAGGTGGGCAACTACGAGACCCCGTCCCGGGCCTATGTGGGCCGGTTCAACTTCCGCGGTGCCGATCAGCAGAAAAAGATCGGGCTGCTCTCGGGCGGGGAACGCAACCGGGTGCATCTCGCCAAGGTGCTGCGCGACGGCGGCAACCTGCTGCTGCTCGACGAGCCCACCAACGACCTCGACGTGGAGACGCTGCGGGCGCTGGAGCAGGCGCTGCTGGAATTCCCGGGCTCGGCCATCGTGATCTCGCACGATCGCTGGTTCCTGGACCGCATCGCCACCCACATCCTCGCCTACGAGGGCGAGAGCCAGGTGACCTGGTTCGCCGGCAACTATCAGGAATACGAAGAAGACCGCAGGCGGCGCTTCGGCGACCGCGCGGAACGGCCGCAACGCATACGCTACCGGAGGCTGAGCGCCTGAGGGGGACGGCATGAGTTTCTACCTGGACCGGGAACAGGGGCTGCATACCGGGGACGCGGGCCACTTCGCGCTGGAGTGCCCGTACTGCGACGTCTACGCGCATATGACGCCCCAGGCGGTGCCCGACGTGGACCCGCTGTTGCGCACCCGCCCCACCCGGGTGGGACTCGTGTTCCAGTGCGATTCCTGTGCCGCGCCGGTATTCCTGCGCTTCTCGGTGCGCGAGTATGCCGGCCAGCGGGTGGAGCTCTACAGCAATTTCGCCGAACTGGAACGGCCGAAGGAGAAGTTCCCCTTCAACTACCTGCCCGAGGACACCCAGGGCCTGTTCCGCGAGGCGCTCGGCTGCTATTCCGACGGCCACCTCAACGCCTTCGCCTCGATGTGCCGGCGCACCGCGGAGAGCGCTTTCGCCGCCGCCGGCGACGGCGGCAAACTCGCCGCTTTCGACATCGTCATGTCGGCGAAGAAGCTGGCGGGCCTGGACGACGAGATCTTCCAGCCGGCCCGGCGGACGCTGTTCGACGGCTCACCGGAGAACGCGCCCCTGCCGGAGCTCGGCCGCGCCGAGGCGGGCGTACTGCTGGAGCTGGCCAAGGACATGCTCTATCAGCTGTTCGTGCGCCGCTCGAAACTCACACGGGCGCTGAAGGTGCGCCAGTTGTTCGTCCGCGAGACGCCGGACGAACGGGAGATCGGCTGAGCGAAGCTGACGGTCAGCCGACGGCCACACGGGCGTTGCGAAACATCCTGAGCCAGCCGCCGTCCTCGCCCCAGTCCGCGGGATGCCAGGAATTCTGGACGCTCCGGGCCACCCGCTCCGGATGGGGCATGACGATGGTGGCGCGACCGTCCGCGGTGGTGAGCGCGCAGATGCCCCCGGGCGAGCCGTTGGGATTCGCCGGATAGACCTCGGTGGGCTCGCCCCGGTTGTCCACGTAGCGCACGGCCACCAGGCCCGCCGCTTCGCAGGCGCGGCGATCACCCTCGCTGTCGAATGCCGCCCTGCCCTCCCCGTGGGAGGTGGCGATGGGCAGCCGCGAACCCGCCATACCGGCCAGGAACAGCGACGGCGAGGCCTCCACCTGCACCAGCGACAGCCGGGCCTCGAACTGCTCCGAGCGGTTGGCGAGAAACCGCGGCCAGTGTCCGGCACCAGGAATTAAACTTTTTAAAGTTGCGAGCATCTGGCAGCCGTTGCAGACACCCAGCGTGAAGGTATCGCCGCGCTCGAAGAAGGCAGCGAAGCGCTCGCGCATGGCCTCGTCGTAGAGGATGGATTTGGCCCAGCCGCCGCCCGCGCCGAGCACGTCGCCGTAGGAGAAGCCGCCGCAGGCGACGAGACCGGCGTAGTCGGCCAGGCTGTCCCGGCCGGCCGCGAGGTCGCTCATGTGCACATCCACGGCCTCGAAGCCGGCCGCGACGAACGCCGCCGCCATCTCGTGCTGGCTGTTCACGCCCTGCTCGCGCAGCACGGCCACCTTCGGCCGGGCACCCGCCGCGACGAACGGTGCGGCCACGTCCTCGGCCGGGTCGTAGGAGAGCGCCGCGTTCAGTCCCGGGTCGTCGTCGTCCGCAATCTGCCCGTGCTGCTCGGCGGCGGTCTCCGGATTGTCCCGGAGCGCCTGCATCCGGTAACTGGTCTCCGCCCACGCCTGCTGCAGCGGTCCGCGCTCGAAGGTGACCGGCTCGTCCCCGGCGTGGATCACCAGGCACTGATCGTCCCGCAGCCGGCCCACCCGGCGCACGCAGCCGGCGAGTCCCGCCTCCGCCAGCACCGCTTCCACGGCCTCGAGCTCGCTCTCGCGCACCTGCACCAGGGCGCCGGGTTCCTCGGCGAACAGCGCGCCCAGGGTACCGTTCTCGCCGTCCGGGGGCGTGAGGTCGATGCCGATCCGCCCGGCGAACAGCATCTCCGCGGCACAGGCGAACAGCCCGCCGTCGGAGCGGTCGTGATAGGCCAGCAGGCGGCCCTCCCGATTCAGCCGCTGCACGGCGGCGAAGAAGCCGCGCAGCCGCGCCGGCTCGTCCAGGTCCGGCGGCTCGCCGCCCTCCAGGTTATAGACCTGGGCCAGACAGGAGCCGCCCAGCCGGTCGGCGCCCGCGGAGAGATCGATCAGCAGCAGGTGCGAGGGCTCGTCAGCCTGCCTGAGTTGCGGTGTCAGCGTGAGCCGCACGTCCTCCACCGGCGCGAAGGCGGAGACGATCAGGGACACCGGCGCCACCACCTGCCGGTCGCGGCCGCCTTCCTGCCAGGCGGTACGCATCGACAGGGAGTCCTTGCCCACCGGGATGGCGATACCGAGCGCCGGACAGAGCTCCAGGCCGACGGCACGCACGGTGTCGTAGAGCTTCGCATCCTCGCCCGGGTGGCCAGCCGCCGCCATCCAGTTCGCCGACAGGCGGATACGGCCGATACCGCCGGCGTCATCCGCATTGCCCGCGGTATCCGTCTCGCCCGTGTTGCCAATGGCCGCCGCCGCGATGTTGGTCACCGCCTCCGCCACCGCCATGCGGCCCGACGCCGGACCGTCCAGCAGCGCCAGCGGCGTGCGCTCGCCCATGGCCATTGCCTCGCCGGTGTAGCCCCGGAAGCCGGTGCAGGTGACGGCCACGTCGCTCACCGGCACCTGCCAGGGGCCCACCAGCTGGTCGCGGGCGGTGAGGCCGCCCACCGTGCGGTCGCCGATGTGGATCAGGAACGACTTGTCCGCGACCGTCGGATGCGCGAGCACCCGGGCGCAGGCCTCGGCCAGGTCGATGTCGCCGGTCTCCAGCGCCGCCGCGGGCGGCACGAGCCGCTCCGCCTGCCGGGTGAGCCGGGGCGTGCGTCCGAGCAGCATCTCCATGGGCAGGTCCACCGCCGGCTCGCCCAGCCAGCGGTCGGTGACGGTCAGACGGCCGTCATCGGTGATCTCGCCGAGTACCGCATACGGGCAGCGCTCCCGGCGGCAGAGCTCGCCGAACTCGCCGAGGCGCTCCTCGGCGATCACCAGCACGTAGCGCTCCTGCGCCTCGTTGCACCAGACGGCCATCGGACTCATGCCGGGCTCGTCGTTCGGGACCTCGCGCAGCTCGAAGCGCCCGCCGCGCTGACTGTGATCCACCGCCTCCGGCACGGCATTGGAGAGCCCGCCCGCGCCGACGTCGTGGATCAGCACGATGGGGTTGTCCTCGCCGCGGGCCCAGCAGCCGTCGATCACCTCCTGGGCCCGGCGCTGCATCTCCGGGTTGCCCCGCTGCACCGAGGCGAAGTCCAGCTCCTCGCTGCTGGCGCCGCTGGCCAGGCTCGAAGCCGCACCGCCGCCGAGGCCGATGAGCATGGCCGGGCCGCCCAGCACCACCAGCCGGGTACCGGCCGGCACCTCGCCCTTCACGGCGTGGCCCTCGCGCACGTTGCCGAGGCCGCCCGCGATCATGATGGGCTTGTGGTAGCCGCGGCTCTCGCCGTCCGGCAGCCAGTCCGGCTGCGCCTCCCAGGCCCGGAAATAGCCGGCCAGGTTGGGACGGCCGAACTCGTTGTTGAACGAGGCCGCACCGATCGGTCCTTCCAGCATGATGTCCAGCGCCGGCGCAATGCGGTCGGGCCGGCCGCTGTGCCGCTCCCAGGGCCGCGGCGCATCCGGGATGTGCAGGTGTGAGACCGTGAAACCGGTCAGGCCGGCCTTGGGTTTCGCGCCCAGGCCGGTGGCGCCCTCGTCCCGGATCTCGCCGCCGGAGCCGGTGGCCGCGCCAGGGAACGGCGAGATGGCCGTGGGGTGGTTGTGGGTCTCCACCTTCATGAGGATGTGCACCGGCTCTTCCACGTAGCGGTAGCGCCGCGTGCCTGGCTCGGGGATGAGTCGCGGCGCGCGCCAGCCCTCGATCACGGCGGCGTTATCGCTGTAGGCGGAGAGGATGCCGTCCGGGCTCTGCTTCGTGGACTCGCGGATCATCGCGAACAGGCTCAGCGGCTGCGCCTCGCCGTCGACGGTCCACTCGGCGTTGAAGATCTTGTGGCGGCAGTGCTCCGAGTTCGCCTGAGCGAACATCATGAGCTCGGTATCCGTGGGGTCCCGGTCCAGGCCCGCATACGCCTCGGCCAGGTAGTCGATCTCCTCGTCCGCGAGCGCAAGCCCCAGTTCCCCGTTGGCCCGCTCCAGCGCGGCGCGTCCCTCTGCGGCCAGCGGGATCCTGCGCTGCGCCGCCGCCTCCCGGTGGGCGAACATGGCCGCCAGGTCGGCCGCATCCCGGAAAACGCTCTCCGTCATGCGGTCGTGCAGGCGCTGCGCCGCGGCGCGCAGGATGCCCTCGTCCGCCCGCACGCCCGCCAGACGCCAGGCAATGCCCCGCTCCACCCGCCGCACGGCGTCCAGGCCGCAGGCATGCACGATGTCCGTCGCCTTGCTCGACCAGGGCGAGATGGTGCCGATGCGGGGCGTGGTCACCAGAGTCGGACCATCCTGCGGCTCGGTCGCGTCGTCGGCCCGTGTGCCCAGCAGCGCGCCCAGCACCTCGCGCTCGGCGTCCTCGAGTTCCCGATCCGCCTCCACGAAGTAGCGGTAGCGCGCGTGAAGCTCCCCGAGGCCGGGCAGCAGCGGCTGCAGCGTGTCGCGCAGCCGCTCGAGGCGGAATGCGGAGAGGGCGTCTGCGCCGGCCAGCACGAACAGGAGGGAATCCGGAGCGGGATCTGGAGACAAGTCCGCCACGCCGCCCGGCCGGCTCAGGATTTGTCGCCCGGGGGCGAGTACATCGGCATGGGGAACTGGGTGACGTTGCCCCCCTCCGCCTTGCTGATCTTGCTGGCTCCCTGTTTCTCGACCTCATCGATCCGCAGTACCGAGTGCAGGGGCAGATAGGTGCGGCTGACGCCCTCGAATTCGGCCTTCACCTTCTCCTCCGAGGGGTCCACCACCACGCTGCTGCGCTCGCCGAAGAGCAGATCCTCGACGGTCAGGAAGCCGAACAGGTCGCCGTGGCTCACGCCGCCCGCGTAGACCTCGTAGACCTTGCCCTGATTGACGAAAGAGATCCTGTAGATGCGTTTCGCTGACATGGTTTCCGGAAGTTCCGTCTTCTGCGGGCGAGTGTAACCGAATTCCGCCGCCGGCTGCCGGCGTCGGACGACGTGGATCGGGCATGGGGGACGGAATTTCAAGGGGTTTCCCGCGCCCGGGCTGGCGTAAATGTGAACTGTGACAAGGCCACCCGGGCCCGCAGTCACCAGAATAGGCCACTGTCCGTCCGTGTACACGGAAGTCACGGCGTTCGTCACGGCGCTTGGGCCCACCGACAGAGAGGCCGACGATGGCACTGACACTCGAAGTAACCAGCCGCACGCAGAGAGAACGGCTGGGCGATAACGTAGTCCGGCAGTTCGGCCGCGAGGGCGGCACGATCGGGCGCGCCGAAGACAACGACTGGCGCCTGCCCGATTCCGAACGCTACATCTCCAGCCACCACGCGACCATCGACTTCCAGGCCGGCAGCTACTACCTCATCGACACCAGCATGAACGGCGTCTACATCAACGGTTCGGACGTGCCGGTGGGCCGCGCCAAGCCCCAGCGCCTGTTCGACGGCGATGTGCTGCGCATGGGCGAGTACATCATCAGCGTCACCATCGACGAGGGCTTCGACCTCCTCGCCGAAGAGGAAGACCACAGAAGCTCCATCGCCCGTGAAGACCTGGTGCAACTGGACGACGACTCGGACGAGTTCTCCCTGGTCGATGCCGAGGAGATCACCGGCGCCCGGGAACTGAGCTCGCGGCTGTTCGGCGACACCGTGACCGACAGCTACGTCAAGCGGCAAAAGGCCGAGGACAAGAAGAAGGCCGAGCGGAAGAGTGCGAAGGTGACCCACATGCCCCGGCCCGAGGGCAACAAGCCCGTCAGGCCGGAGCAGACACCGCCGGCGGTGCCGCGGGAAAGCACCCCGCTGCCGAAGGACGCCGTCGAAGCCTTCCTGCGCGGGCTCGGTATGAGCGCGGAGGATCTGGGCAATGCGGACAGCCGGCGCATCCTGCACAACGCCGGGCTCGCACTGCGCGAGTTCGTGCTGGGCGCCATGGAGCTGCTGCAGAATCGGGCCTCGGTCAAGAACAGCTTCCGCCTGGAGCAGACCACGATCCAGCCCGGCTCGAACAACCCGCTGAAATTCTCGGCCAGCGCCGACGATGCCGTGCGTACGCTGCTCACGGGCAGCCGCAACGAGTACGGGCCGGCGGTGGACAGCGTCCGCGAGGCCGTGCGGGACCTGAAACACCACGAGATCGCCGTGATCTGCGCCATGCGCGAAGCGCTCGACGACTTCGCCGAGCGCTTCGATCCCGAGGACCTGGAGCAGAAGTTCGAGGGCACACTGAAGCGCAGTTCACTGTTCGGCGGCAACAACAAGGCGAAGTACTGGGACCTCTACTCGGATCTCTACGAGGTGCTGACCCGCCACGCCGAGGGCAAACTGCCCGGCCAGTTCGGCGAGGACTTCTCTCGCGCCTATGCCGAACACCTGGAGCGCCTCGAGCGCGACGCGCAGCGCCGCGGCGACGGCGACGACCGGGCCCGCCAGGCCGGCCGCTGAGTCTCCCTTCCGGGCAACGCTGACCCGGCGCGGACCGCTCAGCGGTTGCGCCGGTTCTCGATCAGGTCGTCGACGACCCCCGGGTCGGCCAGCGTGGAGGTATCCCCCAGGTTGCCGTAGTCGTTCTCTGCCACCTTGCGCAGGATCCGCCGCATGATCTTGCCCGAGCGGGTCTTCGGCAGCCCGAGCGCGAACTGGATCAGATCCGGCGAGGCGATGGGGCCGATCTCCTTGCGCACCCACTGCCTGAGTTCGGCCAGCACTTCGTCACTGGCCTCGACACCCTCCATCAGCGTCACGTAGGCATAGATGCCCTGCCCCTTGATGTCGTGGGGATAGCCCACCACCGCCGCCTCTGCGACCTTCGAATGCGCCACCAGCGCGCTCTCCACCTCGGCCGTGCCCATGCGGTGGCCGGATACGTTGATCACATCGTCCACCCGCCCGGTGATCCAGTAGTAACCGTCCTCGTCGCGACGTGCGCCGTCGCCGGTGAAATAGGCGCCCTCGAAGGTCGAGAAGTAGGTGTCGACGAAGCGCTGATGGTCGCCGTAGACGGTGCGCATCTGGCCCGGCCAGCTGTCCTTCATGATCAGGTTGCCCTCGGCGGGGCCGTCCAGCGCATTGCCGTCGTTGTCCACGAGTGCGGGCTGGATGCCGAAGAACGGCCGTGTGGCCGATCCCGGCTTCAGGGGCGTGGCACCCGGCAGCGGGCTGATGAGGATGCCGCCGGTCTCGGTCTGCCACCAGGTATCGACGATCGGACAACGGTCCTCGCCCACCACGTGGTAATACCACTCCCAGGCCTCCGGGTTGATGGGTTCACCCACCGAGCCGAGCAGCCGCAGGGATTTTCGCGAGGTCTGCTTCACCGGCCCCTCGCCCTCGCGCATCAGCGCGCGGATGGCGGTGGGGGCCGTGTAGACGATGTTCACCTCATGCTTGTCGCAGACCTGCCAGAAACGGCTGGAATCCGGATAGTTCGGCACGCCCTCGAACATGAGCGTAATGGCACCATTGGCGAGCGGGCCGTAGACGATGTAGCTGTGGCCGGTCACCCAGCCCACGTCGGCAGTGCACCAGTAGACGTCGCCCGGATGGTAGTCGAAGACGTACTGGTGGGTGAGCGAGGCGTACACCAGGTAGCCGCCGGTGGTGTGCAACACGCCCTTCGGCTGGCCTGTGGAGCCGGAAGTGTAGAGGATGAACAGCGGATCCTCGGCGCCCATCTCCTCCGGCGGGCAGTCGGCGTCCACGTCCTGCTCCGCCTCATGCAGCCACACGTCGCGGCCGGCGTCCCAGTCGATATCCGCACCGGTGTTGCGCACCACCAGCACCTTCTCCAGCGTGGTCACGCCGGGCTTCGCCGCAGCCGCGTCCACGTTGGCCTTCAGCGGCACCTTGCGCCCGCCGCGCAGGCCCTCGTCCGCGGTGATCACCACATTGGATTTGCAGTCGACGATACGCCCGGCCAGCGCGTCCGGGGAGAAGCCGCCGAATACCACCGAGTGCACCGCGCCGATGCGCGCGCAGGCCAGCATGGCCACGGCCGCCTCCGGGATCATGGGCATGTAGAGGGTGACCCGGTCGCCGCGCTTCACGCCGATCTTCTTCAGTACGTTGGCGAAGCGGCAGACGCGCTCGTACAGCTGGCGGTAGGTAATGGTCTCGTCCCGGGCCGGATCGTCGCCTTCCCAGACAATCGCCGGGTGGTCGCCCTTGTCGTCAAGGTGCCGGTCGACGCAGTTGTAGCAGACGTTGAGCGTGCCGTCCGCGTACCAGCGGATGTGCAGGTCGTCGGCCGCGTAGGAGACGTCCTTCACTTCGGTGAAGGGCTTGATCCAGTCGATGCGCTCGGCCTGCTCGGCCCAGAAGCCTTCGTTGTCGGCGAGGGAGCGCCGGTACATGTCGTCGTAGGTTTTCTCGTCGATGTACCCGCGATCGCGGAAGTAGTCGTTGACCGGATAGACCTTGCTCATCAGCTCCCCTCCTCGATGACTGCAATGTGGCTGGTTATTCTCTCTGGCCGCTTGCTCTGGCTGCAGTGTACCGGATGCGCGCTGCCGCCTTCAGCGTCCGGCTGCCGCGCGGGCCAGCGACAGCACGCGGCGAGCCTGCAGCAGATGCGGACGGTCCACCATGCGGCCGTCCAGGCTCAGCACGCCTGCGTCCGGCTGCGCCTCGAATGCGTCAACGATGCGCCGGGCGCCCGTCACCTCGGCCTCCGTCGGCGTGAACGCCTCGTTGATCACCGGCACCTGGGCGGGGTGGATCGCCAGCATGCCCAGGAAACCGTCCCGGCGGGCAGCCCCGGCACAGCCGCGCAGGCCGTCCATGTCTTTGAAATCGGTGTAGACGGTGTCGATGGCCGGCACACCGGCCGCCGCCGCCGCCAGCACGCACAGCGAGCGCACCGTCTGGAAGGTAGGCAGCCAGCGGCCATGGCCATCCCTCGCGCCCATGGCGCCGATGGCGGCGGACAGGTCTTCGGCACCCCAGGACAGCCCGGCGAGGCGCGGACCGGCGTCGGCGTACTCGCCCAGACGGAATACCGCGGCCGGGGTCTCCGTGGCGATGGGCAGGATGCGCACGCCGCCGGGCGTCATGCCGGCGGCGACCTCGAGTGAACCGAGCCAGCGATCCAGCCGCAGCACGTCTTCGGGACCGCCGGCCTTGGGCACGACCACGCCGTCCAGGCCCTCGACGACCACCGGCGGCAGATCCGCACCCGCGGCGCCGCTGGCCAGTCCGTTGATACGCACCCAGCGCTCGGCCCGGCCCCGCGGCCCGGCGAGGAACTCGGCGGCGAGCCGGCGCGCGACCTCGCGCCGCGACGGGGCGACAGAATCCTCCAGGTCCAGGATCAGGGCATCGGCGCCCGCCTCGTCCGCCTTCGCCAGCTTGCGCTCGCTGTCGGCCGGGACGAAGAGATAGGAACGCATCAGGCGCCTCCGGGCTCGCGCAGCATCAGCGCGCTGCGCCGGCAGCTGCCCACCAGCACGTCTTCCTGGTTGTAGGCCCGGTGGGCGAAGACGACGATGCCGTTCTCCGGCCGCGAGCGGCTCTCGCGCACTTCGAGCACCTCGGATTCCACCCGGATGGTGTCGCCGTGGAACAGGGGATGCGGGAAGCGCACCTCGTCCCAACCGAGGTTGGCGACGGTGGTGCCGTGGGTCGTGTCGTTCACCGAAATACCGACCATGAAGCCGAGGGTCAGGGCACTGTTGACGAGCGGCCGACCGAATTCCGTGCCCTTGCAGTACTCGGCATCCAGGTGGATGGCGGCCGGGTTGTGGGTCAGCGCCGTGAAGAAGACGTTGTCCGCCTCCGTGATGGTGCGGCGGATGGGATGGTCGAACGTCTGTCCGACGGTGAATTCTTCGAAGTACAGACCAGGCATGGTCAGGGATGATAGCGCGCCCGCCCACCGGCGTGTAGGAGGGCCTTCAGGCCCGACCCGGCTTTCTTCTGACGTTGGCCCGCCAGCGGGTGGACAAGGGTCGCGGGGACGCTCACTCGGACGTCGTGTCCTCGCTCGCTTCGGCCAGACCTCCTTCCCACCGTCATGGCTCCAGTCGGTCCGGACGACCCCGCAACCCTTGTCCACCCGCTGACGGGCCCGTAGCCGGAAGGGTTGGCACCAGTCAGCAGACGCCGCTGACTGGCGCTTCCTTCACGCCACCGCGAGCACGGCCGTCATTCGGGGGTATCCATCGCCGCGACCTTTTGTCGGGAGCAAGATGGATACCCCCGCAGGGCGGCCACAATAGAACGGGAGCCGGGTTGGAAGAAATCGGGCCTGAAGGCCCTCCTACACGGTCGTCAGGAGAGTTCCTTCTCGTGCAGCCAGGCGGCGTGCTTCGGCGCGCGCTTCGTCTGCGACCACTCCTCCAGCATCGCCGGGGCCACCTCGCGGAGCTTCTCCAGCATCTCGTCGGTGGCGGTGTTGGCCGCGATCTCGAGGCGGTGCCCGTTCGGGTCGAAGAAATAGATGGACTGGAACAGGCTGTGATCGGTGGGACCCACCACCTCCAGGCCCTCGTCCTCGGCCTTCTTCTTCAGCCGCAGGAGCTCGTCCATCGACTCCACCTCGAAGGCGATGTGCTGCACCCAGGCCGGCGTGTTCGGGTCTCTGCCCATCTCCGGCGAGTTGGGGATCTCGAAGAAGGCGAGCACGTTGCCCATGCCGGCATCCAGGAAGACGTGCATGTAGGGATCCGGCTCCTTCGTCGAGGGCACCTCGTCCTCGGCGATGGCAAGGAGGAAGTCCATGTCCAGCACCCGCTGGTAGAACTCCACCGTCTCCTTCGCGTCGCGGCAGCGGTAGGCCACGTGATGGATGCGTTTCAGTGCCATGACGCTGCCCTCAACCCGTCTGCTTCAGCACGCCGCGGCGGAGCTGGTCGCGCTCCATCGACTCGAACAGCGCGGTGAAGTTGCCCTCGCCGAAGCCCTCGTCGCCCTTCCTCTGGATGAACTCGAAGAACATCGGGCCGATCTGGGTCTCGGAGAATATCTGCAGCAGCAGGCGCGTATTGCCCTCCTCCGTACTGCCGTCGAGCAGGATGCCGCGCTTCTTCAGCTCCTCGACGGGCTCGCCGTGGCCCGGGACGCGCTCCTCCAGCATCTCGTAGTAGGTCTCCGGCGGCGGCGTCATGAACGGCAGGCCGCGCTCCTTCAGCGCATCCCAGCTTGCGAGGATGTCGTCGGTGGCCAGCGCGATGTGCTGGATGCCCTCACCGTTGTACGCCATCAGGAACTCCTCGATCTGGCCGGTGCCCTCGGAGGCTTCCTCGTTCAGCGGGATGCGGATCTTGCCGTCCGGCGCCGTCATCGCACGGCTGTGCAGGCCGGTGTATTCCCCCTTGATGTCGAAGTAGCGGATCTCGCGGAAGTTGAACAGCCGCTCGTAGTACTTCGCCCAGTAGTCCATGCGGCCGCGATAGACGTTGTGGGTGAGATGGTCGATCAACTGGAAGCCGCAGCCCTTCGGGTTCCGGTCCACGCCCTCGAAGAACTCGAAGTCGATGTCATAGATGGAATTCTGATCGTCGCCGTAGCGGTCGACGAGATACAGCGGCGCACCGCCGATACCCTTGATGGCCGGCAGGCGCAGCTCCATCGGCCCGGTGGGGATCTCCATGGGCTGAGCGCCCCGCTCCAGCGCCCGGGCATAGGCCTCGTGGGCGTCGCGCACGCGGAACGCCATACCGCAGGCCGACGGTCCGTGCTCCTCGGCGAAATACCAGGCCGGGTGCTTTTTCTCGTTGTTGATGATGAAGTTGATCTCACCCTGGCGATACAGGGTGACGTCCTTCGAGCGGTGCTTCGCGACCGCGGTGAAACCCATCATCTCGAACACGGGCTCGAGCACGCCCGGCTCGGGAGACGCGAACTCGACGAACTCGAAACCGTCCAGTCCCATCGGGTTTTCGAACAGGTCTGCCATTATGTCTCTCCCCGCGCGGTATCCCCGCGCCCTGTGCGAAAACCACCATGTTAGTTACAGATGAAACCACATTCAAGGACGAAGATTTGGTAGGAGGGCCTTCAGGCCCGACCAGCGCTCGGCCACCTCAGGCGAAGATCGGGGCTGAAGCCCCTCCTACAGCGGCGGCGGGCGCTGGCTGTCTTCGTACATGCGGATGAAGAAGCCGCGTATCGCGTTCTCGGCCTCGGCCCGGGTCATCAGCCGCTTCTCCTCCATGAGCTTCGCCATGTCGGCGATGGAGCGCCGACCGTCGATCATGCTCATGATGAACGCGTGCACGCGCGTGGAGACCGCCTGCATGCGGAAATTCTCCAGCGCCGGCACCGGTTCGGAGCCCACCACCAGCCAGTCCGGCAGGGCCTTGTGGCGGGGCGGCCGTGCAGCCTCCGCGGTCTTCTCGGCGATGACGGTGACCACCTGCTCCCGGCGGCCGTGGCGGCTCAGCGGCGAGTCCATATAGGGGATCTCCCGCTCGGTCACGGTCGGTTCGCCGAAACCCGCCATAGCAATAATCTCCAGCGCCTCCTCCAGGCTGTAGTTCGCCGCCGGCGATGGCGTGCGGAAGGCGGCCGAACCGAACCAGACCCAGCGGCCGCCGGTGGGGAGCAGACGATTCCAGCGCGCCGCCTGCACGGCCAGGTCCTCCGGCAGGACGTCCACCAGCCAGGGAGTGACGACGGTGTCGAAGGCGCCCGCGCGGAAAGGCGGCCTGAGCGCGCTCGCCAGGACGTGCTGCAGACCCGGCAGCGCTGCCTCGGGCGCCGCCAGCTCTCGCGCCACCGCCACGTCATCGACCCGGCGCGGCGCGATCGGGAACTCGTGCAGGGAAACGGTCTCGCCGGCGCAGAGCTTCGCCGCCGCCAGCACCAGCAGCGGATTGAAGTCCAGGGCGGCGGTGAGCTCGGGGGCCAGCGTCTGATGCAGGTCGTAAGCAAGCCGGCCCGCGCCGGCGCCGAGCACCAGCAGGCGGCCGGGCGCCTGGCCGCCCAGCGCTCCGACCACCGCCTCCAGCGACTGACGGTTCTCCTCGTCACCCCAGGCCCAGTCCCGGTGGATGTTCGCGTAGTAGGCGGTCAGGCCGACCTCGGTCGGCAGCCGGGTGCGCAACGCCAGGTGCGTCTCGTAGGTGGCCTCGGATGCGCCCGCGCCCAGGGGGGCGAGCAGGGACTTCAGCTCTTCGGCGTGAGCGCGCCAGGCCGCGACCTGATGGCGCAGCCGGTGTTCGGTGGACGCGAGCAGCCCGCCCTCACCCAGCGCGGCCGCAGCCGCCTGCTTGTCCTTCGCGATATCCGCCAGCGCGAAATCGAAGCGCTGACGCCACTCCGCCAGCGCATTATCCGGGTCGGCGAACAGCCAGGGTACGCCGGCGAGCGAGGGGAAACCGGTGGAGCAGCCGGGGCAGCGCAGCGAATCGCCGTCGGTCTCGAGGGACCGGTCGCAGCGCGGACAAGCCAGCAACGACAGCAATGCAGCATCCCACGCCATGTTCAGCCGCCCTCCCCGACGATGCGCTCGGCCAGCAGTCTGCCGTTGCGCACACAGTCGTTCATCGCGATGCCGCGATAGGCATTGCTGTTGAGATAGAGGCCCCGGTGGCTCGCGAGCCGCTCGAAGATGGCATCCACTCGCGCGATGTGCCCGGGCGCATAGCTCGGGATGCCGCGGGGCCAGCGCTTCACGTAGCTGACGTCCGGGTCGGCGGTCAGGCCCATGGTGGCACGAACACCCTCGAGCGCGGTGCGGACCAGACCCTGGTCGTCCTGGTCGACGAGTTCCGGATTGCGCTGACCACCGATGATGAGTCTCAGGATCCGGCCGCCCTCCGGCGCCCGGTCCGGGAAAATGCTGCTGTCCCACAGCACCCCCAGCACCGGCAGGTTCGCGCTGGTGGTCGTCAGGAGGCCGAAGCCCGGCAGCTCCCGATCCAGCTGCCGGTAGCCGAGTCCGACGACCGCCACCGGCGAGTACCCGATCGCGCCGATGCGCTTGCCGAGTCCGGCGTCGAGGTCCTTCACGATCTCCGCCGCCGCGTAGGACGGCGAGGCGATCACCACCCGGTCGAATTCCGGGGTGTCGGACGGTGTGCGCAGCACGTAGCTTCGACTCTGTTTACCCTGCCGCAACACGCCGGCCACCGGCTCGCCCAGGCGCCATTCCGCGTCGATGACCTCGTGCAGGTGCTCGATCAGCGCGCTCACCCCACCCCTGAAACTCATGAGGATGCCGCCGGGGCCCGCCTGCTTCTTGCGCCTCGCCAGCATGCCGCGGAACAGCCCGCCGTGCTCGCGCTCCAGCCCCACCACCAGCGGGAAAGCGGCCTCGACGGAAACCTTGTCCGGCGTCGTCGCGTAGATGCCGGCTACCATCGCGTCCAGGAATACGTCGGTGAAGCCCTTGCCGAGGCGCCGATAGCCGAACTGCTGCAACGTCTCCGGCGTCGTCTTCTTCCGCCGCGGGACCAGCGGCTCCATGGCCACCCGCAGCTTGGCCGGCCAGCCGAGCAGCTTCGTCTTCAGGAAGGCAGGGGGCGATTCCGGCAGGGGATGCAGGCCGTCCTTGTAGACGAATCGCCGCCGTGCGAGATCGGAACTGGGCAGCAGCAGGTGATCCGCGCCCGCGTCCTCCACCAGCTGCTGGCTGTCCGGCTTGTTGGAGAGAAAACCATTACCGCCCGCCTCGAAGCGGAAGCCCTCCACGTCTGCCGTGTACATGGTCCCGCCCGGGACGGGTTCGGCGTCGAATATCGTGAGCTCCCAGTCCGGCCGGGCCCGTTTGACATAGAAGGCAGTGGTGAGACCGCTGATGCCGGCCCCGACTATCGCGATTTTCATAGGGCGATTCTCATGAGACCCGAGTTTCCCCGAGGGGGCGCGCAGACACAAGGAAGCGTCGCGCGCTCAGCGTCGCTGGTCCATTGCCGTCCGGAAAGCCTCGTAGTCCGCCAGCCCGAAGCGTGCCGCAATCTCCTCCGCCCAGATCCGCGCCAGTTCGCCTTCGATCGCCGGCGTCAGTTCACGCTTGTGCGCGCCGGTCTCTCCCCGGCGCACCTTGGCGGAGTCGCTGCCCGCGGGCAGGCCGATGCGGCGTTCGCTCAGTTCGCGCATCAGGCGGTCGTCATAGCGGTGGCGGTTGGCCAGCATGTACTCCATGGACGAGCGCTCGAGGGTGAGATCCAGCAACGCATCGTCCAGCGCCACGCCGATGAACTCCGCGATGCGCCTGACGGCACCGGCCCGATCCGCCCGCATGCCTTCGTAGCAGAGCAGCAGTACGTCGCCGTCGCCGCGCCTCGGCCACCAGGAGGCGAGATGATGCCAGTAGTCCCGGCCCTGTCCGCGCGGCAGGAACTTGCCACGGGCGAAGGTCTCCATGTCGATGCTGCCCGGCTCGAAGAACCAGCCCTCCATGAAGTGGTACAGGGAGACCAGTGCGTCACCCGGATTGCGCACGCTGACGATATAAAGCGCGCCGGCCGGCACGCGGTCGGCCGGCAGGTGACTCTTGAACGCGCGGGGCTCCGCTCGCTGGATCGCATCCAGGTCGATGCCGAGGTCGTGAGCCGTTTCGATCCAGGGTACGACCGCCGAGATGTCGTCGAAGCCCTCGTCCCCGCCGGTGCGCAGCGTGTGGACGATCTGCTGCAGCCAGGTGGTGCCGGACTTGGCGAAGGGCGTGATGATCACGTCGTCCGGCCGCGGCCGGAAGGCCATGCCCCGGGCGACGCCCTCGTCGCTGATCAGCGCCTCCAGCGCGGCGGCGAACTGCTCGAAGGTCCGGGCCCGCCGGCCGCGGGGCGGAAGCGTCACTGACGGCTCCGGTCAGGCATAGCCGATCTCGTCCAGGTGATCGTCGTCGATGCCGAAGTAGTGGGCGATCTCGTGCAGCAGGGTCTTGCGGATCTCCATCAGCAGCTCGTCCCGCGGCAGGCCCATCTCCAGATGGGGGTTGCGGAAGATGTAGACGATGTCCGGCAGCTCCGCCACGTCTTCGACGCTGCGCTCGGTGAGCGGGATGCCGACGTACAGGCCGAGCAGCCCGCCGCCCTCCGGGTCCAGCTCCTCGTCGGCCTCGTCCATCACCATCACGTCGATGTTGTGCAGGGCGTCGCGCACCCAGTCGGGCAGGCCGTCGATGGCCTCGCGGACCACGCCTTCGAATTCATTGCGTTTCATCGTCCGGCGAGTTTACCAGCGGGGCCGGACTCCGGTATCCGGAATGCCGGACGGGAAACCCCCGGACGCGATGCCGAAGAGCGACAGCTCAATCGGCGTGCGGGATCCTGCCGACCAGCACCTTCAGGCACTCCGTGCGCATCGCAATGTCCTCTTCCAACAGTTCGATCTCGTTCAGGATCTCCTGGGTGATGGTCTCCTTGCTGGTCTTGGCTGCCATGATGCTATCGAGCTCCTCCAGGGCCGCGCGGAGCTTCGGATGGGTTCGCATGACACCCGATGCCTTGCCCTCGCCCTCGTCCTGTACCCGCGGAAACTTGTAGGTCCGGCTCGACGGCAGTATCGAGCCTTTCGGCCGCTCGTACGTGACCCGCAGGACATCGACGTAATTCAGGCTGGAGATGTAGTAGCGGGCGATCTGCTTCGGACTCTCCACGCCCATTTCGGACAGCGTCGGATAAGCGCTTGAACTGGTCTTGGTCATCTTGTCTGCATCCCCCATGCGATCGTCGGGCTGATCGTGGCCCCGCTATATTGGCAAAAACTGACAACGCTGTCATCTGCCGCCCGCGCCTCAGGTCCGCTCCGGCACCGACCAGCGCCTGAACAGGTCGGCGATCGAGAACTCGCTCAGGTCGGCGAACTCGCCGGCATCGAAGAACGTGCCGAGACAGGAGCCGCATTTCTCGTACCAGATGTGGGGCTGGCGCGGATCCACCATCCGGACCATGCCACCTCCGCAACGCGGACAGCGGTAACGGTCCACCCGGTTCTGCGCCCGGCCCACGGCCACGTCGCCGATATCGATCTCGGCCGCCGCGCGCTTCTTGCGCATTACCCGCTCTGCTTCACCCGCGTCGAACCAGAGTCCGTGACACCGAACGCAGCGGTCGATCTCCGTGCCGTCCACGTCCAGCACCTCCATGTCGGCACGGCATTTCGGACAGCGCATCGCGCCGGACCAGAACACGCCACCGCCCCCGCCGGCGCCCATACCCACGGTGTAGCGCGGCGCGGTCTTCGTCCCGGGCCCCGCCGCCGCCCGGTGCCGGTAAAGGAGCAGCGTCACGATCAGGAACAGGGCCAGCAGTCCCATCAACAGGTAAGACTGCACGTAAGAGGTGCTATCGGCGATCAGGCCGTAGGTCTTGGAGCCGGCGGCGCTGCCCAGGTTGGCGATCGACATGTACAGGGCGAACTGGGTCGCCGAGGCTCGGCTCGCGCAGATAGCCATGGCCAGTGCGATCATGCAGACCATGACGACGGGGTTCATCAGGACCCAGATAGAGAGCATGGTTCTGACGTACAGGGTGTCCGCCCAGAGGTGCTGGGTCTCGGCCAGCAGAAAGGCATGCGCGGCCACGAGCGCGACGGTCGCCAGCATCATCCGCCTGGCTCCGTAGCGGTCGATAAACGGTCCGAGGGCCAGCGCCGCGACCGCGCCGATCAGGCCCATGACGGCGACCAGTTGCGACCATTGGGGGGTAGAGAAGCCGAACACGTTGATCGCCGCGATCGGCATCAGTGCATGACCGTAGCCGCTGACGAGGCCATCGAAGAACATGATGCTCATGACGATGAGGCTCGCCGGTTTCCACAGCACGGCATTCAGTTCACCGAACATCGTGCGGAACGACTGGGCCGGCCGGTGCACCGAGGCCGCGGCCCCCTCGCTCCAGGGCAGCAGCCGTTCACCCTGGCGCTCACGGATCATGACGAACGCCAGCAGGATGATACCGGCGACCGACGCACAGGCGATCGCCGTGACGCCGGTACCGAACGTCACGAGCCCGATGCCGGTCGCAGCCGAGGCGGACGCCCACCCGATGGACTTGCCGAAGGCCATGAAGGCGTTCAGGCGTCCCTGCTCCTCGACGGGCGTGAGATCGATGGACATGCCGTCCACCGCCACGTCCTGGCTGGCCGCGAAGATATTGATCAGGACGCCGAGAAGCATCAGCAGCCCCATCTGCTCGCCGGGGCGCTCGACCAGCGCAAGCCCGAGCAGCGAAAGCGTGAGTCCGAGCTGCATGGCGAGGACCCAGGGACGGCGCCGGCCCATCGCCAGGAACTCGTAGCGGTCCATCAGCGGCCCGCCGGCGATCTTGAAGGCCCAGGGCAGCGTGATCACCGCGAGGAACGACGCGATGTCTCCCGCTGCCACGCCCTCGCTGGCGAGCCAGGCGGGAATCGCAATGCTGAGCAGGCCATAGGGGATGCCCTGCCCGAAATACATCATGGAGCCCGTCAGGAAACGTGCGCGCGGACTGTCGGCAAGAACGGGACTCGTCATGATCGTTGTTCTTCTTTTTTGACCGGGCGCAATATTACAGGTTTTCGTCCGGATGGGCCTGCCCGGGCTCCGCCGGCCCGGGGCAGGAATTGCGCCGCCGGCCACCACTGACATGCCCCGGCCGCACGGTTAGTATTGCCGCTTTCGGGCCGCAGGAAACCACACGATGAATCCAGCGCCGTGCCACACAGCGCCAGCGATGGTCGCGGCAGTCGTGGCGGCCGTGGCCATGACGCTGTCGCCGGCCGCGCCGGCTCATGCGGCGACGTTCGGTGCTGCCGATACCGATGCCGCGAACCGGCAGGCCGGGGAGATCGAGGAGATCGTCGTTACCGCGCGGCGCCGCACGGAGAACCTGCAGCAGGTGCCGATCTCGGTCACCGCACTCAGCGGCGCCGAACTCGCGGCGCGGCAGGTCGATGCCATGGACCAGCTCGGCTTCGTCGTGCCGAATCTGCAGTTCGACAAGGCCGCGCCCTCCTCCGGTTCCAGTTCCGTCGGCCAGATATTCATCCGCGGTATCGGCCAGGCCGACTACACGCCGGTCACCGATCCCGGCGTCGCGCTGTACGTGGACGGCATCTACATCGGCCGCTCGCCCGGCAACGTGCTGGATCTGCTCGACATCGAGCGTATCGAGGTCCTGCGCGGGCCGCAGGGGACGCTGTTCGGCCGCAATTCCATCGGCGGCGCCATCAAGGTGCACAGCCGCCAGCCCGGGTTCGACGATACCGACGGCAGCGTGGAGCTGCGACTCGGCAACGACGATCTGCGCGGGCTGAACTTCCGCTGGAATCTGCCGCTGTCGAACACGCTCGCCGCGAGTTTCGCGCTCGGCCGTCTCGAACGGGACGGCTACGTCGAGCGGCCCTGGGACGGCGTATGGACCGGCGACCGGGATCGCTGGTCGGCCCGCGGGGCGGCGCGCTGGGAGCCGACCGACCGGCTGGCAGCGTCGCTGGTGATCGATTACACCACCATCGACGAGAACGGCGCGCCGGTCGTCTCCGGCGGGGTCAACGACCTGCAGCCTTTCGCGACCTTCGGCAACGCCGTCCTCGAGAGCTGCGAGGCGGTGGTGATCAACCCGGCCTTCGACGCCACGCCGGCCGGCGGACCGCCCACCTTCCCGTCGCCGGGCGCACCCACCGGCAGCGCCCCGGGTTGCTACGGCGCCGGCTCGGTGCCGGGCCCCTTCGTCTCCGAGGGCACCTTCCCGGTCACCTCCGAGCTGGACAGCGGGGGTGCCGCGCTCACCGTGGACTGGACCCTCGACGAGCGCTGGGGCGTGCGCTCCATCACCGGCTACCGCGAGATGGACATGTTGTCCTCGCGGGACGGCGACAACACGCCCGCCAACATCTTCGCCACCCGCGACGACTTCGAGCACGAGCAGTTCAGCCAGGAGCTGCAGCTGCGCTACGCCGCCGACGACCCCGGCCTCTCCGCGGTTCTCGGGTTGTTCTACTACGACGAGTCCGGCTTCAACCTGGTGGACGTCACGGTGCCGCCCGGCGCCATCCAGAGCGGCGGTTTCTACGACAACCAGTCCTACGCGGTCTTCGCCCACGGCACGCTGGACGTGACCGAACGGCTGGCGCTATCGGCGGGCGCGCGACACACGGAGGACCGCAAGACCTATCTGCCGGACCAGTTCTCGCTCGGCGATGCCTCGGCCGGATCGGCACCCGGCCTCTTCCCGCCGACCTGGCCGGAACTCGCCGGCTTCTACCTCGCGCCGACGGGCCCGCTGGCGGCCGGCGAGCGCATCCTCGACTACCGCGAAAGCGAGCTCGCCTTCGACGCGACGGACGTCACCGTCGACTTGAGCTACCGGCTCTCGGACGACGCGCTCGGTTACGTCACCTTCGCCACCGGTTACAAGAGCGGCGGCTTCGACCAGCGCTTCGTGGGCCCCACGTCGGATCGTGCGCCGAGTTCGTACCGGCCGGAGTCGGTGGACAGCCTGGAATTCGGCCTGAAGACGTCGTCCTTCGGCGGGCGCCTGCGGGCGAACGTGGCCGTGTTCGATGCCGACTACGACGACCTGCAGATCATTGTGCGCGAGTCTTTCAACCCGCTCACCTTCAACGCCGGCGACGCCAGGGTGCGGGGCGGAGAACTCGAGCTGGAATGGTTCGCGTCGGCGGACTGGGAGATCGGCGTCTCGGCGGGCTACCTGGACACGGGTTACCGACGCCTGAACCAGGCGGCGCAGGACTCGGGCGTGGAGCTGGGCAACCGGCTCGCGAACGCCCCGATGTGGAGCCTGGCCGCCGGCACCGCCTACCGCCTCGGCCTGGGACGCCTGGGCGAGGTGACCGCGCGGGTGGACTGGTCGTGGCAGGACAGCGAGTACCACGACGCGGTGAACAGCCTGCGCATCCGCCAGTCCGCGTTCCATCTGGTGAATGCCTCGCTCGCGTTCGTGCCGCCCTCCGGCCGCTGGCAGCTCACGCTGGCGACGCGCAACCTGTTCGACGAGACTTACATCGTGACCGGCAACTCCGCTTTCGACACACCCGCCGCCTACGTGGAACGCGTCTATGGTCGGCCGCGGGAGTTGCTGGCCTCGCTGCGCTACGAGTTCTGATCGGCCGCGCATGAAGACGACATCGGGAAACACCCGTAAGGGCGACTCCGCGGCGACTACACCGAACATCTGGCTGCTCGGCATGCGGCCCCGCACCCTCACCATGGCCGCGGCACCCGTCGCCGTCGGTGCGGCCCTCGCATGGGGAGAGGGGGTGACCCCCGACTGGCTCACGTTCGTGGTGACGCTGGCCTGCGCGGTGCTGATACAGATCGGCACCAACCTCTTCAACGATGCGAGAGACGGCGAGCGCGGCGCCGACGGGCCGGACCGCATCGGGCCCGTGCGCATCACCGGCGCCGGCCTGGCCCAACCGAGGCAGGTGCGGCGCGCCGCCCTTGCCTGCTTCTTCGCCGCCCTCGTCGCCGGCATCTACCTGGTATTCGTCGGCGGCATCCCGATACTCGCCATCGGCCTCGCCTCGCTGGTGGCCGGTTACGCGTATTCCTCGGGTCCGCGGCCGCTGTCGCACGGACCCTTCAGCGAGACCTACGTGATCGTCTTCTTCGGGCTGATCGCGGTGGCGGGCAGCTATTACCTGCAGGCAAAGGTGCTGCCGGGCACCGGCGTCCTGCTGACCGGCATCGCCATCGGCAGCTACGCCGCCGCCGTGCTGCTGGTGAATAACCTGCGTGACACGGCCGCGGATCTGAAAGCAGGCCGCAGAACGCTGGCCGGCCGGCTCGGCACACGCGGCTCCCGCTGGCTGTACGGCTTCCTCCTGCTGGCGCCCTTCCCGCTGCTCGCCGCCGCCTGGGGCGTGCGGCCGCTCGGCTACGTCTGGCTTGCCCTGCCGGTCTGCCTGTGGGCGATCGTGCTGTTCGCCCGCATGCCGGTGGGCCCGGGGATGAACGCGCAACTCGGCAGGACCGCCATGATCCAGGTGCTTGTGGGCGTGCTGCTGATCGTGGAAAAGCTCACGTGAACCCGGTGCTCTCGACGCTGCTGCCGGCGGGCCTCGCCTTCATCATGTTCGCGCTCGGGCTGAAGCTGAGCCTCGCGGACTTCCGCCGCATGCTCACCTATCCGCTGGCGGTGGGGCTGGGGCTCGCGGCCCAGACGCTGCTGCTGCCGCTCACCGCATTCGGCATCGCCTTGCTGTTCGACCTGTCGCCGGAGGCCGCGGTCGGGCTGATGATCCTCGCGGCCTGTCCGGGCGGCGTCACCGCGGCGATGATCACGGACCTCTCGCGGGGCGACACCGCCCTGTCCGTCACGCTCACCGCGTGTACGAGCCTGCTGTCGTTCATCACGGTGCCGGTCACCGTCGGTCTGTCGCTGCAGCACTTCCTCGGTCAGGCGGCGCCTGTCGATTATCC
The DNA here is from genome assembly GCF_040706615.1 of Lentisalinibacter sediminis. NCBI lineage: Bacteria > Pseudomonadati > Pseudomonadota > Gammaproteobacteria > Woeseiales > Woeseiaceae > Lentisalinibacter > Lentisalinibacter sediminis. The sequence continues at coordinate 195,703 of NZ_JAPDRF010000004.1, forward strand.
GCTGGGCCAGGCCATCGGCAGCCTGTTCCTGATCACGCTGCTGCCCGTCGGGGTAGGTCTCGCCCTCAATCAGGCCGGATGGCTGGCGTGCCGGGTGGCGAAGCTGATCGGCAAGGTGGCGACCGCCGTGTTCCTGATGATCGTGTTCGTGACCTTCTACACGGAATGGCCGAGCATCACGGAACATTTCTCGAAGGTGGGTCCGGCGATCCTCGTGCTGAACGTCACGACGATGGCGACCGGCGCCCTGCTGGGGGTGATCGGGCGCCTGCCCACTGCCGGCCGGATCGCGCTGGCGGTGGAGTGCGGCATCCAGAACAGCGCGCTGGGGATCACGGTGGCGGTCAGCCTGCTGAGCGTGTCCGGGCTGGCAGTGCCGAGCGTGATCTATGCGTTCCTGATGAATATCACGGCGCTCGGGTTGATCGTCGTGCGGCAGTTGCAGGTGGGCCGCGCTATGGCGCCGCCTGCGTGAGCAGCGCAGCCGGCCGCTAATCGTCGGTTTCGACGGCGCCGATATCGGCGTTGAGGTCGGCCGGCCGGGGGTTGCCGCGCTGATCGGAATCCAGTGAGTCGATGCCGACGACCCTCTCGGCGAGTTCTACCGTGATGCCGTTGAAGTGACTCTGACCGGGACCAAAGAGCGAGACCCAGACGTCGTCGTTGATGCGGGCCGCCCCGATGCCGCTGATCTGGTCCGTGCCCACTGCAGCGATTTCGCCGGCGAGCGCGGCATCGAGATGATGCCAGAACTCGATGTAGGCATGGTTGTATTCCCGTTTCGGCCACGTCTGCGCAGGACCGCACCAGTACGCCTGCTCCAACGTATCCACCACGACGCCGTCGCAGTTGCGGTATTGCTGGGCGCTCGCGGCATCCGGATCGACATCCGACAGATAGCCCTGAAAATAGTCCCGGAAGTCGCGGGCGAATCCCGGTTGACCGTGGGTCGCCTCGATCCGGTCCAGCACCAACGGAAGAAGCAGCGGATTCATACCCTCGTCGGGCCCTCCGTCCAGCTCGCCGAGCACCTCGGTGACCTCGTAGTCACTGGCCGGAATCTGATTCAGAGCGCTGCCGGCGGGATCGTAGTAGAGCACGGCGTAAGGATCGGCCTCGACACCGGCGGAACCGATGAGCGTGGAACGCGTGGCGTTGCCGAGCACCTCAACCGGGATGACGCCGTCCACGTCGTTGGGCTTCGGATAGTGTCTGCGTGACAGCGAAGCCCAGCCCGGCTCTCCGACCGGCACCAGAATCTGGCTGAAATCGATGACGCCGATCCGGTTGTAGCCCATGCTGCGGAACTCGAAGACGGACCCCGTGAATACATCGTGGGGATAGACCGTGCCGATGGTATAACCGGCCGGTCCGGCCCCTTCGATCTCGTGCACCGTATTGCCGACCACGATGGAGTGGCCGATGACCATGTCCTCCACGGCGTGCGCATCGCCGATGGTCGCGGCAATACCGCCTGCCATATTCGGCTTGTCCAGCTCATTCGTCCGCGATTTTCCGAATACCTGATTCTCGACGACCGTGCTGCCCTGGATCTGCATGTAGCCGTTGGACATGTAGAGGCCGGCGCCTCGCCAGTAGCCGATATCCAGCAGGTCGAACAGGAAGGGAGGCAGTACCGGCGGTTCGACGAGGTTTCGCGCGATCGTGCTGTTCTCCACATGAATCCGGGTCGAGAGCCCGATGCCGCCGCCGTCCGAATACACACCACCCCCGTACGCGAACAGTCCGGTAATCCGGTTCTCGGTGATCGCGGACTCGACGATCGACGAGACGCTGATCCCGGTGTCGCGCCCGCCCACTGAAAAGACGCCACCGCCGGCCGCGCCGCCCCCGTAGACCGTATTGCCGCTGACGATGCAGTTCTCCATCCGCACCGTGTCCGCATAGACACCGCCGCCGTAAGCGCCGCCGTCACGCGAAGTATCGGCATCGTCACCGACGGCGTGATTATCGTAGATGGCGCAGTCGATCAGGGTGGCCACACCCCAGACAGCGAGTCCGGCGCCCCGCGCAAGCGTCGATGTCTGGTTGTCGTCCGGGTGCTGGCCAATGTCTTCGGCCACATCGAAGACACTGTTGCCACCGGTGACCGACACATTGTTCAGCGTCAGGTCGCCGGACACCGCCAGCACCCTCGCCGGCTCTGCACCGTCCCAGTTCACGGTTATGCCCCGGGGAAGCGCCGACGCATCGATGACGACGTCCTTGTTCGCGAACAACGCAGATCGGCCGTAATCCCGATCGAAATATCCGACCAGGTAGGAGATATTGTTCGCGGTGTCGAAGCCCATGACCTCGCCGACCAGCACCGTATGCTCTTCGTCCACGAGGATCAGATCGATCGTCCCGCCGTCGAGGCTCGGATCGAAGGTGATCGGCTGTCCGGACGAAGCGGATGCGAGAGCCGATCGCAGGGTTACCGTGCCACTTGCAGGCGACCCGTCGTCCAGCAGCGTGTTGACGACGATCGCCGGTGGCTCAGTTCCACCTCCACCGTCACCGCCACCGCCACCGCCGCAGCCGGAGATTCCCGCCAGGGATACGAGACACAGCCCGGCGATCCCGGCGACGCGGTACCAACTCCTGAGCAAATCCGACCTGTCCTGCATCGAAAACACCTCCAAGGACTCCGACCCACCCGCAGACAGCGAGTTCGGCGCGGAAAGACGAAACTCGTCGCATTATAGGTGCGTCATCCCCGCCCGAGAGTCCAGGAATGACGCAGTGAAGGGGGCGGGATTCAGCCGTGGATCGGCCGTCACTGGTCGTCGCATGGCCGGACTGCGCTCGATCCTGCTTCTAAACCGTTGATTTTGCCCAAATGGTTGACAATGCGTTCCGGAATAAGAGATAAAAAATCAAAATACCAAGAAAAATAGAGGGTTCTCTTGATTCATCAAGAAGATCAGGACTCCGCGCGAGAATCGGCGGGCACTCTCCTGGCAACGACTCTGAGAGTGCTTTTGGGGTTGGCGATCCTGCTGCTCGGCGTGTGGAGTGCTTACGACCAGTCCGCACGGAAAGCGGCAACCGAGAGCGCACTCGAGGAATTGCAGGATGCCGTAGTCGACGGCTTGCCAGTCATCTCGGCCGACACTCTCACCAACCAATACGATGGGGAACTGGTACTGATCCGGGGCGAGTTGGCGGGCGGGAGCGTTGCCGACCCGCTGACCGGCGTGACACTGAACGGGGTTTGGCTCAAACGCCTGGTCGAGCTCCGTCAGTGGGAGCAGCGTTCGCGCTGCAGGCGAAGCTCAACCGGCAGCGCAAGAGATTGCAGTGTCTACTACAACCGTGTGTGGAGCCTCGACCTCATCGATTCCGACAAATTCGCCACTCCAATCGTTGGCGAGAGCAAGCACGTCAACCCGACAGAAAAGCCGTTCGAGGAACCCAGCTTTGTGACGCAGACGCTCGATCTAGGCGTGTGGAGCGTCCCCACGGAATTCTTCACCTCGGCATTCGAAAGGCGAACCGTCACCGCCGACGACCTTGATTCAAGCGAACTCGATGCGAATTGGTGGGCCGAAGGAGGCTACGTCTATAGCCGGAATAATCCCGACGTCCGCTTCCGCTACGACGCCACGTTTGCGCCCGTGGGTCCCGTGAGCCTGATCGCCATTCCTGACAACGGAAGGTTGACTCTCACCGAGGAGCTGGCAGGCGCACCGCTGCTCGCAGCAGGCATGGTGGAGGCGACTGACATTATACAAACGGCGGGAGGACAGGTGCGGGATATCCAGCAGCACTGGATCTTTTTCACGTTCGCCGGACTGATGCTACTGATCCAACCTGTCGCTCGACAATTCAGCCGCCTCGATAAGCTTACTGGCGCACCGTCCGGCAAGCGCTTCGCCATGACCGTCGGCGTGGCTGCGGCGATCACGGCCGTAATCGGCCTGCTGCTGCCAGAATGAAGGTGTGCTGGTATGGCAAACAGTAGGAGAGGACTGATGCGACGATTGGCAAAATTGACAGTTATCGGAGTCGGCATACTCCTGGCGGGCATGCCGGCGGCACACGAACTACCGGGCGGATTGATCCTTCATCTCCCGTTTGACGGCTCCCTGCAAAATCAGGGCAGTCTGCCGTTGGAAGTACAGACGATTGCTGCCGGCGGCGAACCGACTTCGTCACCAGAATTTCGCGAAGGAAAATACGGTCAGTCGGTATTTTTCCCGGGCGACAAGGCTATCCGGTTACCCCTTGATATCAACTACGAGCTGTATCCGCAGCTGACCATCTCCGCCTGGGTCTACGTTGAAGGCGATGGCAACGGCTATATCGTGTCCAACCGGTCTCCCACCGGACCGACGATGACCGTGGGAAGCCGCGCTGTCGGTGCGAAAGGGCCAAGGGCGCAGATTTCAGAGACAGCCGTTCGGCCGGACCGCTGGTTATTTGTTGCCGCAGTCTGGGACAAAACGGCGGGCACGATGCGGCTGCACTATGATCGCCGGTCGGAGACTGCCGAGCTTGCGGAGAAGTCGCGTCCGGGCGAGATCGATCTATGGGTCGGGGCCTGGGATGACACGCTGCAGGGTGTTCTCAAGAACGTACGTATCGACGACCTCAGAATCTACGATCAGGCGCTAACGCCCGAGCAGCTTGAAGGACTCTGGATGGGGCAAAGCGTGGCCACAAGCCGGACCCGAACGCAGGCGATCACCTCTCAGGAAATCAATGCACAGAGTGGAGCGGGGACCGCGGCGGGAGACGACGGCCAGACCGCCATTACGCCGGGCCAGGTTCAATATGATCCGGGTCAGGTGTCAGACGACGAACTCAATCCGAACTTGGGACTCTCGGAACCGGGCGATCAGGATGCTCTACGAACTCTGCCCGGTGATCAGTACGACACGCAGACATTACCTGGGGATCAGTACGACCCCCAAAAGCTGCCGGGCGATCAGTACGACCCGCAGACTCTGCCTGGCGATCAGTACGACCCGCAGGCGCTGCCTGGCGATCAGTACGACCGGCAGACGGGTGACTCGTCGCTTTCCGACGCGGAGGCCTTTCAACGCCTGCGGGAACAGCAGGAGGCGAGTTCTGCCAAGGATGGTTCGTCGGGTACTGCCAGCAGGGCCAGTCTGGCCGGGAATCTACCCACGACCAGCGAGGTCGAGTCGAGTATAGAGCAGCAACTCGACTCCGAAGACGATGCGATATTCGCAACCGGGGACTCAGAGCTCGAGCAGATGATTCGTGAAGGCAGTGATCCGGCTACCGTAGAAGGGTCTTCGGTCACCAGCGGTAGCACGACAGCGACCGATGAAACATCGACGGACACGACCCGACGGATTGTCGGCTGGAAGTTCGGAGACGAACGTTACCGGTCTGCAATTTCCGGAAAAAAGGGAGACATCGTAAAGCCACACGAATTCGGAGGGGATAAGAAAGGCTTTAACCGATTGGCTGTTTGGGAAACAAACAACGTCCCATGCAGAGTGCTTTTGTATTCGTGGTCAGAAATCGCTTGGAATACAAATCAATGTGATTGGGCGCTTAGTCTTTCACAAGAGCTTGATGTTTCGATTGGCAACTCCACCGTTACCGCAATTTCGGTGTGCTCCAGTGAAAACTCAATATCGAAGAATCGTGTAAAAGGCATCAATATCCGCGGCCATCGAATTCTTTCGGATGGCTCTTTCGGCACTTATCGCGAGGACACTGAGAAGCATACTAACTGTGTGGAGCCTTGGCACATGATGACTGCATGTGGAGTCGGCGATGCTGCCACCGGTCTTGTCGCGCATTTCGATACGCGCAGCGGCTCGGAAGAGCTCGTCGGTCTGAGCCTTTACTGTCGCAAGGTCGTTCCGATATACGAATAAGCATCGGCATTCAATACGGCGACCACGCATTCGCACGGAGACATTGTATTGCAGTTTGACATCGATCGTACCCGCGCAAACTGAACGGATAGAGGGGGAGAACGCATGACAACTATTATTAAATTCCTGATTGCCGGAGTGGGCGTATTTCTGGCCGGTCTGTCGTCGGCGGTTTATGCGAGTAACGACGTAATGCCCGACGACGCGGCCCCCTTCACTGCCTACCAGTCATTCCTCGGGGCACGCAGCCAGGCATCCTCTGTTGAGGACATTTATGCCTACCTGCCTTCGGCACAGGTCAAACAGCTCGAGGCGATGCCGCCGGAGCAACTGGAAGGCATGAGCCGAATGCTGTTCGCACCGCAAAGCGCCGAAGACCGACAACCGACGGCCGACGAGATCGTCCTTGCGGACGTGATGGAGGATGGCAGCAGCGCACAGCTAATGCTGGAAACCGAATCGGTGGAGAACGACGTTCGCACGGCCATGACGGCCACCGTCGACATGGTGCACGAGAGCGACGGCTGGAAGGTCACCGATCCCCGGCCTGCATCGTGGCGCGTGACCAGCCGGATGCCGGCAACCCAGCCAGCAACTCCCGCCGTGGCAAAAGCCGGGCCGGGTCGCACCGACTGGCCGGGTGTCGTCGTTACGAGCCCCGCACAGTTCAAGCTGATCACCGAGCGTAAACTCGAAGCTGTCGAGAATCCCAACAAGATGCGTTGGGATCCGAATGGGAATTACCTGTTAATCGGCAACAATAACAAGATTGCGAACTACGCTCTGCCTGACCTCCAGCCATTGTGGAGCGGATGGGCAAACAGCACTTTCTTCGGCGGCACGTTGAGTCACGATGGGAGATCGTATTTAACAGAGGGCCGGTCTCGGCTTCCGATACGGATCGACCTGGCGCTGAATGCGGCACTCGATGCGCCACCCGATGCGCCTTTTTTCGAAGGACTGGATCTGGCGCCGAAGCGTGACTCGATTGGCGAGGTCTATCGTTACGGCCTCGAACAGTATCACCCGCAACAGGACGTGGCGGCCTTTGCTCTGTCCGGAGAGAGCGGCGACGTGATCGCTTTCACGGGTTCGGCCGATACGCCGGCGGACATCCCGGCCGAGACGCCGGAAGGATCGCTCGTCTGGGCGCCGGATGGATCGGCGCTCGCCTATACCAGCCGCTTTCGGCAGCCAGGCGGTGCAACGGTCGTCCATGCCTATCCGGAGGGAAACGTCCTTCAGCGTCTGTCCGTGGCTGAATTCAGTCCTGGCTCGGTCCTTTTCAGCCGCGACGCAAAAAGCGTGGCCAATGTCGGTGGCAATAATGACGGCAATATGGTCGCGGTCTGGACGGTCGGCAGCGGCGAGTCTCTTGCAACACTGGATGGGCTGGAGAAGGTCGTATTCGGATCAGACTCCGGGCAGATCTTCGGCGTGCGCGCAGCCGGGGCATCAGTCGAGGAAGGCATCAGTGACACGCTCGTCATCTACGACATTGCTGGCGGAACAGAAGTGGCCAGCTTCACGGCCTTTCCAAAAGGCGACCATACCTATCCGGCAAACATCTCACTGATTGGAATTAGTCCCAACGGGCGATATCTGGCGGTCGTCGCCAGGCAGAACCGTGAGCATATATTGAGGCTCTGGGAAATCACGGAGGAGCTGTGATACCGGAACGGCATTTCCGGCGGAGGAGACGCTGAGCACTCTGCTGCCCTCGTTGGCGTCGGAATTCTCCAAGTCCGCCCGCTCGCGGGAAGAAAGGGCGTTTACCGAGTCTCCCTGCAGAGACTCAGTGAATGCCTGCTTGTCTGGCGGACGAGCTAGTCCGGAGCGAACGATGCTGCGGAGACAGAAGCCTGCCGCCGCTCATATGCATCGCTGTATCTGATTATCCTGCGGGTTGCGAGTCGATCGCCGTTCCGGAATTCGGGGCCCCGCGCCGTCACTTCCAACATAGCCTGACCTATCTGCGTGGCCCCCACCGCCGCCCCGACGGGTGCAAAAAACCAGTAGAGCAGATCCTGACCCAAATGCGCTTCCTCTCTTGTTGGACCAATGTAGTCCGGCCGATAAGCGATCACGCGGAGATTCGAACCTTCCGCAACGCCGAAGAGCGTATTCTCCGCACGCACTTTCTCACGCGCCCACATCATGCGCGAATCCTCTGAAATGTCGCTGGAACTAATGTAGTGGAACGAGATATCCGGATTGTCGCTGACACCGAGCCACTCCCGGACGAACCGCACCGGGAAATCCACGTGGATCCGACCGTAGGTTTCCTCGTCGACGTTTACGCTACTCGTCCCGATGGCCCAGTAGACGGCATCGGCCGATGCCATTTGCGCGTGGAGTGCCGAATAATCGAGGTAATCCCGGTGCAGCGTCATTTCTACCTTGCCCGAAGCCACGCCTGCATCGATCCGGGGCGTCGAACGCCGGGTGAACACGTAGATCCGGGAGACGTCCGGATCGGCCAGCGCGGCTTTGAGTATTCCGTCGCCTGCGGTCCCGCTGGCGCCGAAGATCGCGACCGTATGGTGCCGGGAAGGCGGCCCTTCAAGCCGTGCAATCACTCGGTCGTCCACCAGCGAGGAAACGAGCAGACCCAGGTAAAGGAATGCAAATAAAACCAGCGGTGCGAGGAAAATCGTGCGCGCCCGAAGAAGTCTCATCGCTCGATATCCTGGCACCGGTGACGGAAACCAGGGCCGGTCGGCCTGGCGTACCAATCGCATGCGGAATTGACGCGGTGCATCGAGCCCGGTATCTCTGTCTGATGTCCCATTGTCAGAATTGCCATCGCAGGCTCGACGGACCCTACTGTGCAGCCTGCGGTCAGCGAGACATCGATCTCGAGCGGCCGGTCTGGAGCCTGATTCGGGACGTCGTCAAAGAGACCTTCGAACTGGACGGGCGGGCAGCCGTGACGCTCAAGACCCTGTTTCGCCACCCTGGAATGCTGACATCCGAGTTTCTTGCCGGTCGTCGCCAGACCTTTACGCCGCCACTGCGGCTCTATCTCGCAATCAGCATCTCGTTTTTCGTTCTTTTCGCCTGGTTCGCACAAAGCGGCGCCTTGCTCGATCCCGGTCAGGACCCGGGTTTCGATGCGGCCGTCCAGGCGCGTTTTCTGTCCGAGGATTTGCCGCGCCTGATGTTCATCATGCTGCCCGTGTTCGCGCTGCTTCTGAAGATTGTCTATCTCAGGCGACTGTACTTCGACCACATGATTTTTTCGCTTCATTTGCACAGTGCAGCCTACGTGATACTCGCCGTGATTCTATCGCTCGAGAACCTGTCCGACCGGCATACTACCTTCCTGATCTCTCAGTTTGCCCTGTTCGTCTGCTTCCTCGCCTATTTCCTGGTCGCTGTGCGCCGCGTCTATCAATCAGGCTGGCTGACGAGCGTATTGAAGTCGGCCATTGTGTTATTCGGCTATACGCTCGTAGTCTCCGTCGTGATCGAGAACACCAGCAAATTCAGGATCATCGCGGACTAGCCGAGCTGCCGGCAGAGGCCGGTACGCGAGAAAAAAAGGGCCGCGGGGGCCCTCTGATTCTGGCGGAGGGGGTGGGATTCGAACCCACGGTACGCTGACGCGCACACCTGATTTCGAGTCAGGCCCGTTCGACCACTCCGGCACCCCTCCGTACTTGAAAAGCGGGTTGGCGGCCTAATTATATCAACAGGTTAGGTGCCGCACCGCCCGATTGCACGTTTTCGGTGCGGACCGCGCCCGGTTGCCGCATTGCCGGGAATGGGCTGCGGATCATGGTCACGTGTGAGACGGCTGTCAAGCCGCGGCCTCGTGTGGCGCCTATAATGAAGATACGGCCGGGGACACGGCGATGCGTCCACCGCCGCCAAGAGCAAGCAGAAGATGGCGTCGGGCAGCGAAGGAGATTGATGGTCTTCAGAATCGGCATCTATCTGGCGATCGCGGCACTCCTCGGCACCTGCCAGGAACTCCCGCCCCAGCTCGAGCAGGTGAAGACCCTCGGCGAGCTGCGGGTGGTCACCCGCAACAGCCCCACCGCGTATTACATCGGCGTGAACGGACCCGTAGGGCCGGAGTACGACCTGGTGAAAGGCTTCGCCGACAGCCTCGGCGTGGAGCTGAAGGTCACCGCGGTGGAGAGCTTCGATCAGATCATACCCACCATCGTGGCCGGCGAAGCGCATATGGCGGCGGCGGGGCTCTCTGCGACCGAATCCCGCAAGGAGCGCGTGCAGTTCAGCATCCCCTATCACGAGGTGACGCAGCACCTGATCTACCGGCTCGGCACCGGCAAACCCCGCAGCGTGGAAGAGCTCACCGACGGCCGTATCGCAGTGATGGCGGGCAGCAGCCACGTGGAGACGCTGGAGTCCCTGCAGCAGGAGGTGCCGGCGCTGGACTGGACCGAGGAGCGCAGCGCCGAGGTGGCCGACCTGCTCATGAGTGTCGCCGCCGACGAGATCGACTACACGGTGGCCGACTCCACGGATTTCAACATCATCCGCAACTACCACCCCGAACTGCGCGTGGCGCTGGACCTGGAGATGGCCGACCCCATCGCCTGGGCCTTCCCCGCAGACGCCGACGACAGCCTGGTGGAGGCCGCCAACCGCTACCTGCGGCGCACGGAGCAGGGCGGCCGACTCGCCCGTATCCTCGAGCGCTACTATGGCCACACCGACAAGTTCGACTACGTGGGCACCCGCGCCTTCATGCGCCACTACGAGCGGCGCCTGCCCCGCTACCGGGAGATGTTCGAGGAGGCGGCCGACGAGAACGCCATCGACTGGCGCCTGCTGGCAGCGATGGGCTACCAGGAATCCCACTGGCGGCCCGGCGCCGTGTCGCCCACCGGGGTGCGCGGCATCATGATGCTGACCGAAGCGACGGCGGACTATCTCGGCATCGAGGACCGGGTGGATCCGGAGTCGAGCATCTCCGGCGGCGCCCGTTTCCTCCGCCGGCTGAAGCAGCGACTGCCGGATTCCATCAGGGAGCCGGACCGCACCTGGATGTCGCTGGCCGCCTACAATGTGGGCTACGGCCATCTCATGGACGCCAGGCGCATCGTCGAGATCCAGGGCGGCAACCCGGACGCCTGGATCGACGTGAGCGAGACGCTGCCCTTGTTGGCCCGGCGCAAGTGGTATTCACGGCTGATGTACGGCTACGCTCGCGGCTGGGAACCGGTGCTTTACGTGGAGAACGTGCGCACCTACCTCGACATCCTGCGCTGGCTCACGGAGCGGGAGCAGCGTGAGCAGGAACGCAGGGACGGGACCGTGCTCGCGCAGGAAGACGGCGAAGAAGCGCCCGCCGAGACCGGCGGCGAGGACGAGTCGCAGGCGGCCGCGGTCGATTAGCCGCCCGCCGCTGCCCGCCGGGAGCGGAAAAACGCCCGCAGCAGCTCACCGCACTCCTCGGCCAGCACACCGCCCGTGACTTTCAGGTCGTGGTTGGCGCCGGGCCCGCGGCACAGATCCACCACCGTGCCGGCCACGCCGCTCTTCGGGTCGGCGGCACCGAACACCAGGCGCTCCACCCGGGCATGACGCATGGCGCCTGCGCACATGATGCACGGCTCCAGCGTGACGTAGAGGGTGGTGCCGGTCAGCCGATAGTTGCCCAGCCGGCGCGCGGCCTCCCGCAACGCGCCGATCTCCGCGTGTCCCGTGGGATCGCAGGAGCCGATGGGCGTGTTGCGCCCGCGGCCGCAGATCTCGCCGTCCTTCACGATGACGGCACCCACCGGCACCTCGCCGAGACGCTCGGCCTCCCGCGCCTCGGCGATGGCGAGGCGCATCATGGCCTCGTCCGTGGTCTCGATGCTGTCGGTCGTCTCCTCCATTGTCTTGTTGATGGTATCGCTTTTGGCTAAGTTTGCCCTCTGCGTCCCGCCTTTCATCCGCCACAGGAGATCAGCATGGGCACCCTGCGACTCGCGCCCGCCTCCACCGAGGACTATCGCCGCCTCGCCGAACAGCGCCTGCCGCGCTTCCTGTTCGACTACATCGACGGCGGCGCCTACGACGAGGTGACACTCGCAAAGAATGTCGCCGACTTCCGGGCGCTGGGCGTGAAGCAGCGAGTGCTGCGCGATGTCTCCCGCATCGAAACCGGCATCGAGCTGCTGGGCGAGCAGTGGACGATGCCGCTGGCGCTCGCGCCGGTGGGCCTGGCCGGCATGATGGCTCGGCGCGGCGAGGTACAGGCCGTGCGGGCGGCCGACGCCCTCGGCGTCCCCTTCTGCCACTCCACCGTGGGCATCTGCTCCGTCGAAGAAGTGGCCGAGGCGGCGCGGCGCCCGTTCTGGTTCCAGCTCTACATGATGCGCGACCGGGGCCACGTGAAGGAGCTGGTGCAGCGGGCAGGTAACGCGGGTTGCCGGACGCTGGTATTCACCGTGGATCTCGCCGTCGTCGGCGCCCGCTACCGTGACGTGCGCAACGGCCTCAGCGGCGGCACCGGGCTGTGGGGCAAGCTGCGCGGCAAGCTCGGCGAGATCCTGCTGCACCCCCGCTGGGCCTGGGACGTGGGCGTGAACGGCAAACCGCACGTCTTCGGCAACCTCACCGAGTACGTACCGAAGGCCTCGACGCCGGACGACTTCCGCGAGTGGGTGGACTCCCAGTTCGATCCGGCCGTCACCTGGCAGGATATCGAGTGGCTGCGCTCCATCTGGGACGGGCGCATCGTGATCAAGGGCGTGCTGAGTCCGGAGGACGCGGTGGCGGCGGCGGAGGCCGGCGCCGATGCCGTGATCGTCTCAAATCACGGCGGCCGTCAGCTCGACGGCGTCTCCTCCACCATCAATATGCTGCCGCGGGTGGTCGAGGCGGCCGGTGACAGGACCGAGGTGCTGGTGGACAGCGGCGTGCGCAACGGCCAGGACGTGGTGCGCGCGCTGGCCAGCGGGGCGAAGGCGGCGCTGATCGGGCGACCCTGGATCTGGGCGGTGGCCGGCCGGGGCGAGGCCGGGCTGCGCGCGCTGCTGAAGACCTTCCAGGCCGAGATGAAGGTGTCGATGGCGCTCACCGCCTGCACGACCATCGGCGACCTCACGCCGGAGATCCTCGAGCCACGCGAAAAAGACTAGCGGCGATACCGCCTCGCCCTACTCCCATTCGATGGTAGCCGGCGGCTTGCCGGAGATGTCGTAGGTCACCCGGGAAATACCGTCCACCTCGTTGATGATCCTGAGCGACACCCGTTCCAGGAACTCATACGGCAGGTGTGCCCAGCGGGCGGTCATGAAATCGATGGTCTCGACCGCACGCAGCGCGATCACCCAGTCGTAGCGCCGCCCGTCACCCATGACGCCGACGGAGCGCACCGGCAGGAACACGGCGAACGCCTGGCTGGTCCGGTCGTAGAGATCGTGGGCGCGCAGCTCGGAGATGAAGATCTCGTCGGCGCGCTGCAGTAGCGCAGCGTATTCCCGCTTGACCTCGCCCAGGATGCGCACGCCGAGGCCTGGCCCGGGGAACGGGTGGCGATAGACCATTTCCCGCGGCAGGCCGAGTTCCACGCCGATGCGCCGCACCTCGTCCTTGAACAGCTCGCGCAGCGGCTCAACCAGCTTCAGGTTCATCTTCTCGGGCAGGCCGCCCACGTTGTGGTGAGACTTGATGACGTGCGCCTTGCCGGTCTTAGCGCCGGCGGATTCGATCACGTCCGGGTAGATGGTGCCCTGGGCCAGCCAGTCGATGCCTGTCAGTTCCCGCGCCTGTTCGTCGAAGACCTCGATGAACTCCCGGCCGATGATCTTGCGCTTCTCCTCCGGATCCGCGACGCCTTCCAGCGCCGCGAAGAAGCGCTCGGCGGCATTCACGCGGATGACGTTCACGCCCAGGTGGCGGCCGAAGGTGTCCATGACCTGGTCGCCCTCGTTCAGGCGCAGCAGGCCGTGGTCGACGAACACACAGACGAGCTGGTCGCCGATGGCCTCGTGCAGCAGGGCGGCGACGACGGAAGAATCCACACCGCCGGAGAGCCCCAGCAACACGCGGCCGTCGCCCACCTGCTCGCGCACCGCGGCGATGGCGTCGGCCACGATATTGCCCGGCGTCCAGTCGCCGGGGCAGCCGCAGATATCCCGCACGAAGCGGAAGACGATCTGCTCGCCCTGCAGGGTGTGGGTCACCTCGGGGTGGAACTGCAGGCCGTAGAAGTGGCGCTCCGGATCCTCCATGGCGGCCAGGGGCGAGTTGTCGCTGGCCGCCGCCGCCGCGAATCCCGGCGGCAGGGCCTCGACCCGGTCGCCGTGGCTCATCCAGACCTTCAGCAGCGCCGTGCCGTCGGCGGTGTGCTCGTCGGCGAGTCCCGCCAGCAGCCCTGATTCAGCGGGCCGGATCTCGGCGTAGCCGAACTCCCGGTGCGCCGAAGCCTCCACCCGGCCGCCCAGTTGGGCCGCCATGGCCTGCATGCCGTAGCAGATGCCGAGCACGGGTACACCCAGCTGGAACAGCGCCTCGTGCGCCCGCGGCGGGTCGTCCAGGTTCACGGATTCCGGACCGCCGGAGAGGATGACGCCACTGGCGCCGAAACCGCGGATCGCCGCCTCGTCCATGTCCCAGGGATGGATCTCGCAATAGACGCCTGCCTCGCGCACGCGGCGGGCGATCAGCTGAGTGTACTGGGAGCCGAAGTCGACGATCAGGATGCGGTGCGCATGGATGTCCCGTGACATCGGCGGCTCACTTGGTCCGGTAGTTCGGGGCTTCCTTCGTGATCGCGACGTCGTGGACGTGGCTCTCGCGCATGCCCGCGCCGGTGATGCGTACGAACTGCGGCTTGGTGCGCATCTCGTCGATGGAGCTGCAGCCGGTGTAGCCCATGGCCGCACGCACGCCGCCCATCAGCTGGTGGACGATGGCGACCATGCTGCCCTTGTACGGCACCCGGCCTTCGATGCCTTCCGGCACCAGCTTCTCCAGTTCCTCGGTGGCGTCCTGGAAGTAGCGATCCTTGGAGCCTTTGGCCATGGCGCCGATGGAGCCCATGCCGCGGTAGGATTTGTAGGAACGGCCCTGGTAGAGCTCCACCTCGCCCGGCGACTCCTCGGTGCCGGCGAACAGGCCGCCGATCATCACGCAATAACCGCCGGCGACCAGCGCCTTGGCGATGTCGCCCGAAAAGCGGATGCCCCCGTCGGCGATCAGCGGAATACCGCTCGGCGCCAGCGCATCGGCCACTTCCGCCACGGCGGAAATCTGCGGCACGCCGACACCGGCGACTACCCGGGTGGTACAGATGGACCCGGGGCCGATACCCACCTTCACCGCATCGGCACCGGCCTCGACCAGCGCGAGCGCCGCGTCCGCGGTGACCACGTTACCGCCGATCACCTGGGTGTCCGGGTAATGCTGCTTTATCCAGGAGACCCGGTCGAGCACACCGCGGGAGAAGCCATGGGAGGTGTCGACGACGATGACGTCGACACCGCTCTTCACCAGCAGCTCGACCCGCTCGTCCGTGTCGGCGCCCGTGCCCACGGCGGCGCCCACCCGCAGCGCACCGCGCTCGTCCTTGCAGGCCAGCGGGAAGTCGGTGGCCTTCTGGAAGTCTTTGGCGGTGATCATGCCGCGCAGGCGGAAGTCGTCGTCCACCACCAGCACCTTCTCGATGCGGTGCTTGTGCAGCAGGGACAGAACCTCCTCCTTGCCGGCGCCCTCGCGAACAGTGACCAGCTTCTCCTTCGGCGTCATCACCGAGGAGACGGCGGCGTCCAGTTTCGTCTCGAAGCGCAGGTCCCGGTTGGTGACGATGCCGACGGTCTCGTCACCGTCCACCACCGGCACGCCGGAGATGTTCTTCGACCGGGTGAGCTCCATGACCTCCCGGATGGTGAGATCCGGAGACACCGTAATGGGATCGGAGATGACGCCGCTCTCGTACTTCTTGACCAGCACCACCTGGCGGGCCTGCTCCTCGGGCGTCATGTTCTTGTGGATGATGCCGATGCCGCCTTCCTGGGCGATGGTGATCGCCAGCCTGCCCTCGGTGACCGTATCCATGGCGGCGGAGGTGAGCGGGATGTTCATCCCTATCTCGCGGGTCAGCCGGGTCGCCAGGCTGACCTGCCTCGGCAGCACCTCGGAATAGGCCGGCTGCAGGAGGACGTCGTCGAATGTGAGCGCTTCCTTCGCTATGCGCATGGGTTCTGCCTGGGGGTGGGGTTAAACGGTCTATTGTATGCCTCGCCGCTCGGCCGGTAAACCGGATACCCGGCGCGCCCAAGGCTGAATCCGTGGCCTATACTGTCGCGCCATGGAACCCGTGGATGGCCCACTGCCCGGCGGCGGCCGGGAACGCCCGCTCACCGTCTCCGAACTCAATCGGGATGTGCGAGTGCTGCTGGAGACCGAACTGCCCCGCCTGTGGGTGGAGGGCGAGATCTCGAATCTCGCCCGCCCTGCGTCGGGGCACGTCTACTTCAGCCTGAAGGACGACGGGTCGCAGATCCGCTGCGCCTTCTTCCGCCAGCGCCAGCGCGGCCTGGCCTTCCGCCCGGAGAACGGACAACAGGTGCTGGTGCGCGGCCGGGTGAGCCTGTACGAGCCCCGTGGCGACTATCAGATGATCGTCGAGCAGATGGAAGAAGCCGGCGAGGGAGAGCTTCGACGGCGCTTCGACGCCCTGAAGAAGAAGCTCGCCGCGGAGGGGCTGTTCGACGAGGCGCTGAAGCGGCCCATACCGCGCCTGCCGCGGCGGATCGGCATCGTCACCTCGCCCACCGGCGCGGCCGTCCGCGACATCCTGCACGTGCTCGCGCGGCGTTTCCCGGCGGTGCCGGTCATCGTCTACCCCACCGCCGTCCAGGGCGACGCCGCGCCGGCGGAGATCGTAGCCGCCATCGAGACCGCCGGCCGGCGCGCCGAGTGTGACGTGCTCATACTGGCCAGGGGCGGCGGCTCCCTGGAGGATTTGTGGTCGTTCAATGAGGAAGCGGTGGCACGCGCGGTACGGGCCAGTCCCGTGCCGGTGGTCGCCGGCATCGGTCACGAGATCGACTTCACCATCGCGGACTTCGCCGCCGACCTGCGGGCGCCCACGCCTTCGGGCGCGGCGGAACTGGTGGTGCCGGACTGGCGTGATTGGTCGGCGCGGCTGGATCAGGCCGCCCGGCGGCTCGCCACGGGCCTCGACCGCAGGCTGGAAGATCGCGGCCAGACCCTGGACCGGCTGGCGCGGCGCCTGACGCTGGCGAGCCCGGCCCGCCGGCTTCGCCACCAGCAGGAACGCCTGGACTCGCTGTCGCGTCGCATGACCTCCGCCCGCAGCGCGCTGCTGACCGCGGCGGGGCACCATCTCGAGCGCCTGGAGGCGCGCCTGCTCGCCGCCTCACCGGCGGGCCGGCTCAAGGAACTGCACGGCCGCTGGACCCTGGCCGACCGAGCGCTGCGCCGGACCATGCCCGAGCGCCTGCAGACCCTGCGAACCCGTCTTGCCGGCGACGCCCGGGCGTTGAACACCGTCAGTCCGCTCGCCACCCTGGAACGCGGCTACGCGATAGTAACCGCCGAACCGGACGGTACGGTCCTGCGGGACGCGGCCGGAATCGAACCCGGCACGCGGATCCGTGCCCGCCTCGCCCGCGGCGCGCTCACCGCCACCGTGCAGTCCGCCGAGACGCCGGAGGACGAGGAATGAGACTGCAGAGGATTCAACACGCGATCACGGGCCCGCGGGCCGTCGTTATCGTGACCGCAATCGTGACCCCGCTCGTGACCGCATTCGTGACCGGCCTGGCTGCCGCCGTGCCCCAGGCCGCGCAGGCCGACGGCACGGCCCTGCCCCACGCGCCCCGGCCGGGCGGTATCGCGGCCGTGACCCTGCCGGACACGGCCTCGCCTCCCGCCCGGGCTTTCCTCGGCGAGCGCCGGGTCATGCTGCGCCGGCAGGACGGGCGTTGGGTGGCGGTGGCCGGCATCCCGCTGGACCGGGAGCCGGGCACGGCGACCCTGTCGGTCGAGACGGCGGACGGCGAACGCACCGAGGTGCCCTTCGAGATCGGCGAGGCGGACTACGCCACCCAGCACCTGACGGTGCCGAACCGCCGCCACGTGACGCCCGATCCGGCGGACCTCGAGCGCATCGGCCGCGAGCGAGGGATCATCGACGCGGCCCTCGGCCGCTTCAGCGAGACACGAGTGCCGGAACTCG
Organism: Lentisalinibacter sediminis; assembly: GCF_040706615.1. Classification (NCBI taxonomy): domain Bacteria; kingdom Pseudomonadati; phylum Pseudomonadota; class Gammaproteobacteria; order Woeseiales; family Woeseiaceae; genus Lentisalinibacter; species Lentisalinibacter sediminis. Next base: position 213,736 of record NZ_JAPDRF010000004.1, read on the forward strand.
GCTTCGAGGCCCCGGTGCCGGGCCGGCGGAGTTCCAGCTTCGGCCTGCGCCGCTTCTTCAACGACCAGCCCCGCTCGCCCCACAAGGGCATGGACATCGCGGCGCCGAAGGGCACGCCGATCGAGAATCCGCTGCCCGGCCGTGTGGTGGCGACGGGCGACTATTTCTTCAACGGCAACACGGTCATCGTCGATCACGGCCAGGGACTCGTCACCCTCTACTGCCACCTCGAGCGCATCGACGTCGCGGAAGGGGAAGACCTGGAGGCAGGCGCACGGCTGGGCACCGTCGGCGCGACCGGCCGCGTCACCGGCCCCCACCTGCACTGGGGCGTGTACCTGAACGCCACCGCGGTAGACCCGGCCGTCTTCCTGAGGTAGGAGGGCCTTCAGGCCCGATCCGGCCCTGCCAGACCTCCGTTCTATTCTGGCCGTCATGGTCGCCGGGAGGATCCGCCAGTCAGCGACGCTCTCTGACCGGTGCCAAGCTTCTCGGCTACGGGCCTGTCAGCGGGTGGGCCAACGCCAAAAGAAAGCCGGATCGGGCCTGAAGGCCCTCCTACCGGGGTTAGCTGCAGGTCTCGAAGAAGCGGCAGATCACCGGCCGGAAGGAATCCATATCCACCAGGAACGAGTCGTGGCCCTGCAGGGAGTGCAGCCGCACGAACTCCACGTCGCGGCCGGGTTTGCGCAGGCCGTCGGCCAGCTCCTCCTGCTGGCGGATCGGGAACAGGAAGTCCGTCTCCACGCCGATGACCACCGCGCGTTCGATGTCGATGCGCGAGAACGCCACCTGGCGGGAGCCGCCATGGTCGCCCAGGTCGAACAGGTCACTGGCCCGGGAGAGGTACAGATAGCAGTTGGCGTCGAACTGGCCGGTGAACTTGCGGGCGTGGTTCTCCAGGTACGACTCCACAGAGAAGTCGATGCAGAAGGGATCGCCCGAGAGATGCTCCTCCGACACCCGCTCGCGGCCGAAGCGCTGCTCCCACTCCTTCGCCGAGCGGTAGGTGATCATGCCGAGCTTGCGGGCGAGCTGCATGCCGGTGATCGGTCCGCTGCCGAGTTCGTAGTTTCCCTCGTTCCAGGCCGGGTCCTTGCGGATCATCTCCCGCTGCAGCGAGCGCAGGGCGATGGAGAAGGGTAGCGCCCGGTCGCAGGACGAGATGGAGACCATGTGGCGCGCCCTGCCCGGGTACTGCAGACAGTAGGCGAGCGCCGTCATGCCGCCCATGCTGCAGCCGATCACCGTGTGCAGCCGCTCGATGCCGAGATACTCGACCACGGCATGGCCGCCGCGGGCGACGTCCTCGAGACTCAGCACGGGGAAGTTCAGCCGGTAGGGCTCGCCGGTGGTGGGGTCGACGGAGGCCGCGCCGGTGGAACCGTAGCAGCTGCCCAGCGAGTTCACGCAGACGACGAAATAGCGCTCGGTGTCCACCGGCCGGTCCGGCCCGACCATCTCCTCCCACCAGCCCGGCGCCGGGTCCTCCCGGGACGAAGTGGCGTGGGCGGAGGGCGACAGGCCAGTGAAGATCAGGACCGCATTGTCGCGGGCGGCGTTCAGCCTGCCCCACGTCTCGTAGGCGATCTGCGGATCCACCAGCACGCCGCCGCGGCGCATGGGGAACTCGCCCTCGATGCGGTGGATCTTCCTGGCGCTCGGCCTCGGTTCCTGTTTCGGTGCGTCCATCAGGCCTACATTGTGCGGGGTGACGGCAGCGCTTGCTACCGTCGACCGCCGCCGTGTCGTCAGCGCAGGAATTTCTTCGCCATGCCGAAGAGGTCGTCGGTTACCGATCCGTCGCGGTCGCCGTCCAGCATGCCGGACAGGAGTCCGCCGATTCCGCCGCCCTGCTCTTCCTGCACGGCGCTGCCTTCGGCGCTTTCCTTGCTCAGCGAGCCCATGGCCATCGCGGCAACCAGCGGCAGCATCTGTTTCAGCTTGCCGACGTCGATGCCGGTCTCCTGCGCGGCGTCCGCCGCCACCCGGCGGCTGACGTCCTTGCTGCCGAGCAGATGGCCGAGGATGCCTTCGCCGTCGCGAACGGTGTCTTCGCTGGCGAGCCGGCCGGGGTCCTCGATATAGCGGCGGTGGGAGCCGTTCTGCAGGGCCGCCAGCAGGGCTTCCGCGCCGCCCGGCGCCGCCGCGTTCTTTTTCAGGCCTTCGGTTAGTGCGGGCAGCAGTTTCGCCACCGCGGCGCCGGCTTCGGCGTCGCCCAGGCCGAACTGCGCGGCCAGCTGCTTCACGGCGCCGCCGTTACGGGCCTCGAGGATGTCTTGCAGTATCTTCATGGTGGAGTCCTTCTTCTGGTTGGTGTGATCCCTGCGGTCAGGTCAGCGCTTGACGTGCTTGATCAGGCGCTTGCGTCGCCGCTGCTGTCGCGGCGTGAGTTTGTTGCGGCGGCCCTTGTACGGGTTGTCGCCGGTGCGGAGACTGAGTCGTATGGGGGTCCCGTCCAGGCCGAAGGTCTGGCGGAAATGGTTGATCAGGTAACGCTTGTAGCTGCCCGGCAGCCGGTCGGTCTGATTGCCGTGGATGACGATTACCGGCGGGTTGCGCCCGCCCTGGTGGGCGAAGCGCAGCCGGATGCGTCGGCCCCTGACCAGCGGCGGCGGATGGGCCTCTACCGCCGACTGCAGCGCCCGGGTGAGATCCGGCGTCGGCAGGTCACGCCAGGCCGCGGCATAGACCGCGTCGACGCTCGCCATGAGGTCGCCAACGCCGGTGCCGTGCAGCGCCGAGATGAAATAGCGCGGCGCAAAATCCATGAACGGCAGCCGCCGGTCGAGTTCATCGCGGATCTGGCGACGCCGGTCGCCGGCGAGCCCGTCCCACTTGTTGATGGCGACGATAATGGCGCGACCACGCTCCACCGCCAGCCCCATCAGGGAGACGTCCTGCTCGGTGACGCCCTCCCGGGCGTCCACCACGGCGATGACCACGGCCGCCTCTTCCATCGCCTGCAGGGCCTTGACGATGCTGAATTTCTCGATGGACTCGTGCACGCGGGCCCGGCGCCGCACACCCGCCGTGTCGATGAGCATGTAGTCCCTGCCGTCGCGGCTGAACGGCACGCGCACGCTGTCCCGGGTGGTGCCCGGCTGGTCGAAGGTGACCAGGCGCTCCTCGCCCAGCAGCCGGTTGATGAGCGTGGACTTGCCCACGTTTGGCCGACCGATCACCGCGACGGCGACGCTGTCGGTCGGCGCCGGCTCGGGCTCCGGCTCGAAGCCTGCCAGGATGGCATCCATCATGGCCGATACCCGGTCGCCGTGGGCCGCGGAGATCACCACCGGGTCACCCAGCCCGAGCGCGTGGAATTCGCTCGCCGCCATGTCGCTGGCCAGCCCCTCGCCCTTGTTCACGGCGATGGTCACCGGCACGTCCCGGCGGCGCACCAGGTCCGCCACGTGCTCATCGGCGGCGGTGAGGCCCTCGCGGGCATCCACCAGGAAGACGACCCGGTCCGCCTCCTCCAGCGCTTTCAGGGTCTGCTGCTCCATGAGCTCGTCGATGCCCTCGCGGGCGCCGGCCAGGCCGCCGGTATCGATGACGATGTAGGGGAACGGGCCGAGTTTGCCGAAGCCGTACTGGCGGTCCCGTGTGAGGCCCGGGAAGTCGGCCACCAGTGCGTCGCGGGACCGGGTCAGCCGGTTGAACAGCGTGGATTTGCCGACATTGGGGCGTCCGACGAGTGCGATGACGGGCAGCATGATGTCGTACCGGCGTCCCTGGCGTTACCCGGGCCGGCGGCGGCCCTTACTCCCCGTCGCCGGCCGGCAGCGCGAAGCCGACCAGGCGGCCGCTCTCGGTCTGGGCATAGATGCGCCCGTCCTGGACGTAGAGATCGCCGCTGATGCGGGCGTTGTCCACCCGCTCGCGGGCCTGCATCTCGCCGGAGCGCGCGTCCAGCCAGTGAAGATAGCCCTCGAAATCACCCACCACCACCGAGCGGGGCATGGGCGCGGGCGTGGACAGGCCACGGCGCAGCAGCGCGTCCTGACGCCAGTACTCCGTGCCGTTGGAGCGCGACAGTGCCACCACCTCACTCTCGTCGCTCACCAGATAGACGTTGGTGAAATCCACGCCGAGGCCGGAGTAGCTCGACAGCTCCCGTGACCACAGGGCCGAGCCCGACTCCAGCGCCAGCGCCGCCACACGGCCCTGATAGCCGGCCACGTAGATGTCCTGACCGATGGCTGCGACCGCACCGTCGATGTCCACCAGCCGGTCCAGATCGGTGCTGCCCTGGGGCGGCGTGATGGTCTGCTCCCACAGCACCTCGCCGTCCAGCAGGGAGGCCGCCAGCAGACGGCCGTTGTCGAAACCGCAGACGACGGCATCGGCCACCAGCACCGGCGCGGCGGTGCCGCGCAGGGTCAGCGGCGGCACGCTCTGCTCGAGTTGCCAGAGCTGCCCGCCGTCGTCGCCGGCCAGCGCGAGCAGCCGTCCGTCGGCGGTACGCAGGACCACCCGGTTGCCGCCCACGGCGGGCCGGGCGAGCACTTCGCCGGCGATGCGTACGCGCCAGAGTTCCCGGCCGTCGCCGGCCGCCAGGGCGATGACGTCGCCGTCGCTGCCGGCGACCACCACCCTTCCGTCGCCGACGCCGGGGCCGGCCGAGAGCTGAACCTCGAGCCGGGTCTCCCACAGCCGATCCGAACTCTCGCCGTCGAAGGCGTGCACCCGCCCGTCGCGGCTGGCCGCGAAGATGCGCGTGCCGTCGCCGGCCGGCGCGAGCGCCAGGCGCAGATCCTCGGCGCCGTCGCCGAGGCCGACGGAGAGCACCCGGCGCACGTCCAGCGTGGGCCGGAAATCCACCAGTTCCGCCGGCGGCTCGACGGCCTCGTCGCGGCCGCCGAAGATACCGCAGCCGCCGAGCAGCAGCGCGACGCCTAATGTCGCTGCCCGTGTCGCCAGGCGTCCGGTCGAATGCGGCGCGGGCGCAGCCCTCACGGTGCGCCTCCCTCCGGCGCCCCGGTCCCGGCCATCGCGGGTGCACCCAGCTCGTCCAGCTTCATCTGCACGAGCCGCACGTCGATCAGCGGCGGGTCACCCGGCTCGGCGATCGCTGCCGTCCAGGACTCACGGGCCTCTCCGATCTGCCCGAGGGCGAACTGCGCATCACCCCGGAGTTCGAGGAAGCGGGGCCGGAACGCGCCCGCATCCGGGACATCCAGTACCGCCAGTGCCTCCTCCGGCTTGTCCTGGTACAGCAGCACCCGCGCCAGTCGGTGGCGCGCGATCAGGCTGATGGGTGGCTGGCCGTCCTGCACGAGGGTCCGCAGCTCGGCCGCGGCCTGCTCGGTCTCCCCCTGGTCCATGTAGAACTTGGCCATGGCGAGGTGCGCCTGCAGCGCATAGGGTGTGGCCGCGTACTGCTCGGCGAGGGTGGCGGCATGGGCCTTCGCGTCGTACTCGCTGCCGTTCTCCACCGCGGTGACGAGCTTCTCGAAGACCGCGGAGGCAGACTCCGCCTCCCCGGCCTCGTGAGCCTGCCACTGATTCCAGCCGACCAGGCCGCCCACACCGAGCACGATGCCGGCGACGATGAATTTGCCGTTCTCCTGCCACCAGTTACGGATGGCTTCGACGGTTTCCTTCTCGGATAGATCGTTCAATGTCTCTGACCCTTTCTCGTTGAGCGCCGGCCGCGGGGGGCCGACATTCTAAACCTTCTGCCCTTGCCGCGTCCCGTCGCCGTCCAGCCGCTCGGCGAGCACCGCCGCCAGCTCGTCGAAAGCGACGCTCTGCTGGGCTTCGTCCGTCCGCAACGGCTTCAGACCCGCCTCGCGCGCGGCGATCTCGCTCTCGCCGAGGACGACGGCGTAGCGCGCTCCGCTGCGGTCGGCACGCTTCAGCTGCGACTTGAAGCTGCCGCCGCCCGCATTGACCTCGACCACCCGTCCCGGCAGACCGTCACGCAGCCGTTCGGCCAGCGCGAATGCCGTGGCCGCTGCCGTCTCGCCCACGGCTACCACGTAGACGGCCGGCGTGCCGTCGGGTTCCGCGCCGCCCTCCTCCTCGAACAACGCCACCAGTCGCTCCATCCCGAGCGCCCAGCCGATGGCCGGCGTGGGAGCGCCGCCGAGATGCTCCACCAGGCCGTCATAACGGCCTCCGGAGCACACGGCACCCTGGGCCCCGAGGGCGTCGGTCACCCACTCGAACACGGTGCGCGTGTAGTAATCGAGGCCGCGCACGAGCCGGGGGTTCACCGTGTAGTCGACGCCGGCGGCCGAGAGGATATGCTGCAGCTCCGCGAAATGCGCCGCGGACTCGTCGTCCAGATACTCGGTAATGTCCGGCGCGCCGGCGACGATGTCCTGCATGTCCGCGTTCTTGCTGTCCAGGATCCGCATCGGGTTGGTGTCCAGGCGGCGGAGGCTGTCCTCGTCGAGCCGGTCCCGGTGTGACCGGAAGTACTCCACCAGTACCTCCCGATAATGCTGCCGCGACGACGGCGTGCCGAGCGAGTTGATCTCCAGCCGGATCCGGCGGATGCCGAGCCGCCGCCACAGCCGCGCCGACATCAGGATCATCTCCGCGTCGATGTCCGGCCCGGGATAACCGAGCGCTTCGACGTCGATCTGGTGGAACTGCCGGTAGCGCCCTTTCTGCGGACGCTCATAGCGAAACATGGGCCCCGCGGTCCACAGACGGTGGCGCTGGTTGTGCAGCAGGCCGTTGCTGATGGCCGCGCGCACGACGCCCGCGGTGGCCTCCGGACGCAGGGTGAGGCTGTCACCGTTGCGATCCTCGAAGGTGTACATCTCCTTCTCGACGATGTCCGTGACCTCGCCGATGGAGCGGCGGAACAGCTCGGTGTACTCGAGCAGCGGCAGGCGCATCTGCCGGTAGCCGTAGGACTCCAGCACGTCGCGCACCGTGTCTTCCAGATACTGCCAGCGGCCGGTGTCCGGCGGCAGCACGTCGTTCATGCCCCGGATCGGGCGTACCTTCGCGCTCATGGGTTTCTGCCGACGGCCGGGCCGCTCACGAACCCGGTACCGTGATCCGCGCCGTGCGGCCCCGCCGGTCCGCCGGCCCGATGGGATAGGGTTCGCCGTCCACCTCGATGCTCACCGCGTCCGCGTTGCCGAGCACGAGGGATACCGGCGGAACCGCGCTGAAACGGCGCACCTGGCCGCCCCGGGCGATACCGGCGTAGAGCCGCTCGCCGTCGCCGTCGGTTACCTGCAGCCAGCATTCGTCGGTGAAGCTCAGCGTCAGGGCCAGTTCCGCCGTGTCTGCGGGTGGCGGCTCGGCATCCGCGCCGACGGCAGCGCCGGCCGACGGCGTCGATTCGACCGTCGCGGGCGCCGGATCGGCGGCGCCATCATCGGCCGCCTCGTCGACCGTCCCTGTTGTCGCTTCGGCGGGCGACGGCGGGACGGCTCCGACCACCGTGGTGCCGCCGGCCGGCGCGTCTTCGTCGCGGGCGGGCAGCAGGGGCTCGCCTGCGCCGTCGCCGGCCACTTCCGGCACCGGCTTCAGCACGGCCCCGCTGAAGGCCCACCAGCCGAGCAGGCCGAGGAGCACGGCCAGTAACACGAGCAGTACCGCCTGCAGGGACGGCGCGTAGCGAGGACGCGCCACCTGCGACGGCTTGATGACCACCGGCGGCGGCCCGGCAACGTCGCTCAGCTCGTCGAAGCCGGCCAGCACCTCGTCCTCGGAGACGCCGACCAGGCCGGCGTAGCGTCGCAGGTAGCCCTTGCTGAAGACCGGCGCACTGAAGACCTCGAAGCGGTTGGCCTCGAGGGCGCGCAGCTTGTCTACGTCCAGGTGCAGTTCCCTGGCGATCTCGTCGAGGGAGATGTTACGGCCCTGCCGCGCCGCCTTCAGGCGCGCGCCGGCCTTCGGTCCGCGGCTGGCGGGCGTCGCCTCGCGGCCGTCGACCTCCTCTTCCTCGCGCGACTCCTCCTCGCCCCTCTCGTCCTGGCTCATCTCCTCACGAGTCATCGGACTCCTCGTTCAGCCGGAGCGTCTCGGCCGAGGAAGGGAATTTCTCCCGCAGCACCGAGGCATGGCGGGCGGCCGCCTCGCCGTCGCCGAGCGCGCGCTCGGCCTGCACGCCGATCCACAGGATCTCCGGCGCGGCCGGATGCTGGGCCAGATAGCGCTGCACGAACGCCCGGGCGCGCAGGAAATTGCCCCGGTCGACGCTCAGCGCCGCCATCTGCAGCAGGGCCTCGCTGTAGGCGGGGTTGCGCTGCAGCGCCCGGCGGAAATACTGCTCCGCCTGCACGTAGTCCGGCTTCTGCAGCAGGCAGACGCCTGCGTTTGTGAGCGCCGCCGCGGGCGTACCGTAGCGGGAATTCGACGCGGCGCGGGCAAAATAGTCCATGGCCTCGTCGTAACGCTGGCGCTTGCACAGGAAGACGGCATAGGTGTTCTGCACGCCGGCGTCATCGGGCGCGAGCCGCACCGCCCTGCGGTACTGGTCGTCGGCCAGTTCGGTATCGCCCTGGCGGTCGTAGACGAGCGCCAGCGTGGCGCGTGCGACCGCGAGGTCCGGATTCTGGGAGACGGCCCGCTCGAGCCGCTCGCGCGCGAGTTCCAGGTTGCCCTGGCGGATGTACTCGGCGCCCAGCTCGTAGTTGATGCGTGCCGCCTCCTCGGGCGAACCCTCGGAGCGAGGCTTGCCGTTTTCGGTCGTGACGCAGCCGGCCAGCACGAGCGCCACCGCAATGACCACCATCTTCCGCAACGCCACTGACCTCATCCGCTTCACCCTCCGGAAAGCGCCCGACGCACGGGCTTCTCGCTCAGCCGGATACGCACCCGGTCGGTTACCTGGCCGGCCAGCTGGCCGCAGGCGGCGTCGATGTCGTCACCGCGGGTGCGGCGTACCGTGGCCACGATGCCGCGTCCGCGCAGACGGTCGCGGAAGTCGTCGATGACCCCGGCCGGCGAGCGGCGGAACTCGATGCCCGGGAAGGGATTGAAGGGGATCAGGTTCACCTTCGCCGGCCGCCCGCGCAGGAGTTTCGCCAGTCGGTCCGCGTGAGCCGGCGAATCGTTCACGCCGTCCAGCATCACGTACTCGAAGGTGATGTGCCGGTTACTGCGGGCAGCGGCGTAATCCCAGCAGGCGTCGAGCAGCTCGGCGATGGGATGCATCTTGTTGATGGGGACGAGGCGGTTTCTGAGCTCGTCGTCCGGCGCATGCAGCGACACGGCGAGCGAGACGTTGCACTCTTCCCCGAGCCGGCGCATCTGAGGCACCAGGCCGGAGGTGCTCACGGTCACACGGCGGCGGGACAGGCCGTAGGCATAGTCGTCGATCAGCAGCCGCAGCGCCGTCACCACGTTGCGGTAATTGGCCAGCGGCTCGCCCATCCCCATGAAGACGACGTTGGTCACGGCCGGGTCGCCGTTCGGCCGCGGCTCGAGTTCGCGCTGGGCCAGCCAGACCTGGCCGATGATCTCCGCCGCGGAGAGATTACGGTTGAAACCCTGCTTCGCGGTGGCGCAGAAGGCGCAGTCGAGCGCGCAGCCCACCTGGGAGGAGATGCACAGCGTGCCCCGGTCCGGCTCCGGGATGAACACGGTCTCCACCGCCTGCCCGCCGCCGGCCGCCGTCAGCCATTTCACGGTACCGTCCGCGGACTGGTGCCGGGAGATGACGCGCGGCAGCGAGACCGAGGCGGTGAGGCCCAGCGCCGAGCGCAGCGACTTCGCCAAATCGGTCATCTCGCCGAAGTCGGTGATGCCCCGGCGGTGCAGCCACTGCAGCAGCTGGCGGGCGCGGAACGGCTTCTCGCCGAGACCGGCGAAGAATCCCTCCAGCTCGTCCCGGGACAGCCCGAGCAGTTCCTGTCTTTCCGCGGGGGTGCTCATGATCCTTCTGTATCCGGTCCTCGGGCGGCGTTCAGCCGCGGGTGCGCTCGCAGACGCCGTCCGGGAAGAAGAAGGCGATCTCCTGGGCCGCCGTCTCCGCCGCGTCGGAGCCGTGCACCACGTTCTCCTCGATGCTCTTCGCGAAGTCGGCGCGGATGGTGCCCTCGTCGGCGTCCGCCGGATTGGTGGCGCCCATGAGCTCGCGGTTGAGCGCGATGGCGTTGTCGCCTTCCAGCGCCTGCACCATCACCGGCCCGGAGGTCATGTAGGAGACCAGATCCGGAAAGAAGGGACGCTCCTTGTGGACGGCGTAGAAGCCCTCGGCCTGGTCGGTCGTCAGGTGCATCATGCGCGCGGCGACGATGCGCAAGCCCGCGTTCTCGAACCGGCGGTAGATTTCTCCGATGATGTTCTTCTCCACGCCATCGGGCTTGATGATGGAGAGCGTGCGCTCACGAGCCATGGTCTTTCCTTCGTTGTTTTGTCAGAGGGTAGTTATCGGGTACGAAAAACTCCCGTCCCGCGTGCGGGTCGGGAGCATAAGCTATTAATTTTACTCGGCTTAGCCGTGCCCGGCAACGCTTTCAGACGTTGAAGCTCTCGCCGCAGCCGCACTCGCCCTTCACGTTCGGATTGCGGAACTTGAACGCCTCGTTCAGGCCCTGCTTGACGAAGTCCACTTCCGTGCCGTCGATGTAGGAGAGGCTGTCGCCGTCCACGACGATCTTGACGCCGTGATCCTCGAACACGTAGTCGCCGTCCGCGACCTCGTCGGCGTAGTCGATGACGTAGGCGAATCCGGAGCAGCCCGTCTTCTTCACGCCCAGTCGCAGACCCAGCCCCTTGCCGCGGGTGCCGATGTGGTTTCTTACCCGCTCCGCTGCGGATTGTGTCAGTGAGATGGCCATATCCGTTCTCGCTTAACTATGCTCGCCAGTTCATCCATCGCTTCATCAGCCGTCGGCGTCTTCGCCCGCCGCCAGCGCACGACCCAGATCGGCCAGTGCATCCTCTACGACCAGCAGACTGCCCGTTTTCTCCACCGGCGCAGCCAGCGCCCCGGCCATCGCGGCCGCATCCAGTGACGCCAGGCCGGCGACCGGCCTGCCTTCCGCCTGCCGGCAGGCCCATTCGCATGCCGCGATGACCCACGGGCAGCCCAGCGCACCGTAACGCATGCGGCCTATTCTACCGCCCGCGACCCGGGCGCTGAACACGACTTCCACGCCGCTGGTGCGCCCCCGGGCACGGCCGCTGGCGCCGCCCTCCACCTGCCCGGCGTGGGCGGCCTCCCGGAAAAGGGTGAGGACTTCGGCGCCGTAATTCAAGCCGCACGGCCTCCCAGTGGTGCCGCGATGCGCCGCAGGCGCCCCACCGCGCCGGTGAAAACACCGACCGCCCGGTCTACTTCGTCCTCCGTCGTGTAGCGCCCGAGGCTGAAGCGCACCGAGGCGCCGGCAAGCCGGTCCTCGCGGCCCAGGGCCCGCAACACGTAGGAAGGCTCGCCCGAGGTAGTATTGCACGCCGAGCCGGACGCCACCGCCAGCGGTTCCAGCGATGCGAACAGGCTCTCCCCGTCCACGCCCGCCACGCTCACGTTCACGATGCCCGGGATCCGCTCGGCACCGCCGCCATTGACGAAGACGCCATCCACGGCGGTGAGGCCCGCACTCAGGCGGTCCCGGAGCGCCGCCAGCCGCGCCCGTTCCGCGGACAGCTCCTCGCCCGCACGCGCCGCCGCGGCACCGAGCCCCACGATCTGGTGCACGGGCAGCGTGCCCGGCCGCAGGCCCCGTTCCTGGCCGCCGCCGTAGAGGAGCGGCTGCACCTGTACGCCGGGACGATCCGCGATATACAGCGCCCCCACCCCCTTCGGACCGTAGAATTTGTGCGCCGTGAGAGCCAGCAAGTCGACGGGCAGGCGCGCGAGGTCGATGGGGAGTTTACCCACGGCCTGCGCGGCATCGACGTGGAACAGCACGCCCCGCTCGCGGCACAGGCGGCCTATGGCCTCGACATCGTTCACCACGCCGGTCTCGTTGTTCACCCACATCACGGCGGCGAGCACGGTGTCGTCGCGGAGCGCCGCCGCGACCGACGCCGGGTCGATGCGGCCCTCGGCGTCAGGCTCGAGCCAGGTCACCTCCCAGCCGTCCCGCTCGAGGTGGCGGGCGGCGTCCAGCACCGCCTTGTGTTCGATGCGCGTGGTGACCAGATGACGCCCCCGGCCGGCGAAATACCGTGCCGCCCCGATGACGGCGAGATTGTCCGCCTCGGTCGCGCCGGAGGTGAAGACCAGTTCCCCGGGGCGGGCGCCGAGCAGGCCGGCAAGTTCCGCGCGCGCGGCATCGACGGCGGCAGCGGCCCGTCGGCCGGGCTCGTGCATCAGCGAGGCCGCATTGCCGTACACACCGCCCCGGCCGAGACAACCCGCCATGGCCGCAGCCACGGCCTCGTCCACCGGCGTGGTGGCCGCATAGTCCAGGTAGATGGTGCGGGCGTCATTCATGGTTGCGTCTCCGCTCGGCGGGCGCCAGCGAGGCCAGTATGCCCCGCAGGATATTGATTTCGTTCATGTCCGGTTCGGCGCGCGCAAACAGCCGGCGCAGCCGCTTCATCAGGTGCCGGGGATTGTCCGGGTCCAGGAAGCGGGCGGCGAGCAGCAGCTCCTCCAGGTGGTGGTAGAAGTTCTCCATCTCCCCGGCGGTCGCTGGCCGCACCTCCCTGGGCGGCGGCTCGCGGCCGGCCGCACGCTGCATCTGCACCTCGTAGGTCACCACCTGCACCGCCATCGCCAGGTTCAGCGAGCTGAAGTCCGGCGCCGTGGGTATGTAGAGCAGCGCCTGGCAGCGGGCCAGGTCCTCGTTGCTGAGGCCCGACTTCTCCGGCCCGAACACCAGCGCGACCGGCCCGGACGTGGATTCGGCCATGGCCTTCTCCGCCGCCTCCCGGGCGCTCAGCTCCGGCCAGGCGATACTGCGCTGGCGCGCGCTGGCGCCGGCCACCCACACACAGTCGGCGACGGCGGCCTCCAGCGTGTCGACCACGCGCGCCGTGGCAAGCACGTCCTCCGCCCCCGACGCGCGGGCCGTGGCCTCCTCGTGGGGAAAACTGCGCGGCGCCACCAGCACGAGTTCGCCGAGGCCCATGTTCTTCATGGCCCGCGCCGTAGCCCCGATGTTGCCCGGGTGGGTCGTGCCCACCAGTACGATACGGATCGTCATCTGCCCTCGTTCATCTCTCTTCGGTCATCTCGCTCACCATCCGGTCTGGTATTCTACCGCCCGCACCCACACACCCCGCCACCGGACAACAACCGCGCATGCAACCACTCGCCAACATCGCCGCCATGGCGGCACGCAAGGGCGGCGACATGCTGCTACGCCAGCTGAACCAGCTCGACCGGCTCAAGGTGGAGACCAAGGGCCGCAACGACTTCGTCAGCGAGGCCGACCGTCAGGCGGAGGCGGTCATCGTCGATACCATCCTGAACCACTACCCGGACCATGCGATCCTGGCCGAGGAAGGCGGCGCCCAGGGCGAATCCGATCACGTCTGGATCATCGATCCGCTGGACGGCACCACCAACTTCCTGCACGGCTTCCCGGTGTTCTGTGTCTCGGTGGGCCTGCAGATCCGCGGCCGGCTGGAGCACGGGGTCATCTACGACCCGCTGCGCCAGGAGATGTTCACGGCCTCCCGCGGCGAGGGCGCGCAGCTGGACGGGCGCCGCATCCGGGTAACGAACCGCCGCGACCTGGCCGACGCCCTGATCGGCACCGGCTTCCCGTACCGGCGGGGCACCGCCGGCCTCGACCCGTATATGGCGCTCCTGAAGGACGTCATCCGCAACGCCGCCGGCGTACGCCGGCCGGGGGCCGCCGCTCTGGACCTGGCCTACGTGGCCGCCGGTCGGCTGGACGGGTTCTGGGAGACGGGGCTGAAGCCGTGGGATCTCGCCGCCGGTGCGCTGCTCATCCGCGAGGCGGGCGGCATCATCAGTGGCCTGGACGGCAGCGAGGGTTTCATGGAGACCGGCCACGTACTCGCCGGCAGCCCGAAGATCTACGCGGCGCTCGCCCGGCTGACCGCTCCCCACCTCACCGGGATCCTCGCCTAGAGCGGTCCGCCGGGACGCGGGACAGACCCGTCAGGACGCAGGCGCGTCACGGCAGTTCGTCCACCTCATCTTCGGGATCCTTCTCCGGCGGCATCAGGTCCTGGGCGCTGACGCCCAGCTCCAGTGCCGTGGCACTCGCCGTGTAGATGGAGGAATACGTACCGATGATGATGCCGACGATCAGCGCCACCGAGAACGGCCCGATCGCCTCGCCGCCCAGCACCAGCAGCGCCACCAGCACCAGCAGCGTCGTCATGCCGGTGATGATGGTGCGACCGAGCATCTGATTGATCGAGGTGTTCATGACATCGATCGGCTCGAGGCCGCGCAGCTTCAGGAAGTTCTCCCGGATCCGGTCGAACACCACCACCGTGTCGTTCAGCGAGTAGCCGATCACCGCCAGGATGGCCGCCAGCACCGACAGGTCGAAGGGCAGCTGGAACAGCGAGAAGAAGCCGAGCGTGATAATGACGTCGTGGGCCAGCGCCGCGACGGCGCCGGCGGCGAAGCGCCACTGGAAGCGGAACATCACGTAGGCGAAGATCATGATCAGCGTGAAGATCATGGCCAGGCCGCCCTTCTCGGTGAGCTCCTCGCCCACCTGGGGGCCTACGAAGTCCACGCGCCTCAGTTCCACGTCCGGCTCGTCGGCCTGCAGCACGTCGCGAAGATCCTCCCGCACCTCGGTACCGCTCACGCCTTCGCGGGGCGGCAGCCGCACGAGCACGTCCCGCGCGGTGCCGAAGTTGGTGACCTCGGCCTCGGGGAAGTCCGCCTCGGTGAGCACCCCGCGGATGCGCTCGAGATCGGCGGCCTCCGGGTAACCGAGCTCCAGCAGGATGCCGCCCGTGAAGTCGATGCCGAAGTTGAGCCGCTGCACGGCCAGCGAGCCGATGGAGACGGCGATGAGTACCAGCGACAGGACGATGGCCGGCCAGCGCCGGCCCATGAAGTCGATATGGGTATTGTCTGGCAGCAGCTTGAGGCTCATACCGGCACCGTCTGGATCCGCCGGGAACCGTAGACCGCATTGACCACCGCCCGGGTCCCGATGATGGCGGTGAACATGGAGGTGATGATCCCGAAGGTGAGCGTGATGGCGAAGCCCTTGATGGGGCCCGTGCCGAAGGTGAACAGCACGATGGCCGCGATCAGCGTCGTGATCTGGGCGTCGGCGATGGAGGAGAATGCCTTCTCGTAGCCGGCATGGATCGCCGCCTGGGGCGAATTACCGTTCGCGATCTCCTCGCGTATTCGCTCGAATATGAGCACGTTCGCATCCACGGCCATACCCACCGTCAGCACGATACCCGCGATACCCGGCAGGGTGAGCGAGGCCTGAAACAGCGACAATAGCGCCACGATCAGCACCAGGTTCGTGAACAGGGCCAGGTCCGCGATGAGGCCGAAGGACCGGTAGTACACGGCCATGAACAGCACCACCGCGAGGAAGCCGATGGTCACTGCCATGAAGCCCCGGTCGATGTTCTCCTGGCCCAGGCTCGGGCCGATGGTGCGCTCCTCCACCTTGAAGATGGGCGCCGCCAGCGAACCGGCGCGCAGGAGCAGCGCCAGGTCCCGCGCCTCGGCGGGGTTCAGTCCGGTGATCTGGAACTCGTTCCGGAACACGCCGCGGATGGTGGCGACGTTGATGATCTCCTCGGAGCGCTGGGTCACGTACTCGATGTCGCCGTTGCGCTCGACCACGTCCCGGGTGGTCTCGATGAACAGCACCGCCATCGGCTTGTCGATGTTGGCCCGGGTGGTCTTCAGCATGCGGTCGCCGCCGGCGGCGTCCAGGCGGATGAACACCGCGGGCCCGCCGTCCTGGGAGAAACCCGAACTGGCGTCGACGATCTGGTCGCCCGAGGCGATGACCTCGCGCTTCAGGCAGGTATCGGGACCGTCGCGGAAAGGATAGCGCTGCGAGCCCAGTCCCGAGCAGTCCTCGTCCACCAGCCGGAATTCCAGCGTCGCCGTGGCGCCGAGGATCGCGTCGGCCCGCGCCGGGTCCTGGATGCCCGGCAGCTGCACGACGATGCGGTCGACGCCCTGGCGCTGCACCAGCGGCTCGGCCACGCCGAGCGCGTTCACCCGGTTCCTGAGCGTGGTGGTGTTCTGCTCGATGGCGAAGTTCTGCCGCTCGCGGATCTGCTGCTCGGTCATCGTCACCAGCAGGGACTTGCCGTCACCGCCGTCGGCAATGTTCAGGTCCTGATCCGCGTTGCGGATGATGCGGCGCGCTTCGGCGAGATCCTCTGCGTCGCGCACCTGCACGCGCACCCTGTCCTCTTCCACCCGCACCCGGCGGGAGATACCGGCCTCCGTCAGCCGGGTCTCGAAGTCCTCCACGTACATCTCGAGCCGCTTGCGGATGGCGGCCTCCATGTCCACCTCGTAGAGGAAGTAGACGCCGCCACGCAGATCGAGTCCGAGGCTCATGGGCTCGAGCCCCAGATCCCGCACCCAGGGCGGCGAGCGGGACGCCAGCGTCAGCGCCACGGCGTAGTCGTCGCCGACGGCCTCGCGCAGCGCGTCGCTCGCCTGCAGCTGCCGCTCGACGCGATCGAAACGCATCACCACGCGGCCGTCGTCCAGGTAGGCGGCCTCGGGCGTGAGTTCCTCCTCCACCAGCATGTCGCGGAAGCGGTCCACCATGGAGGCATCGAGGGGCGCCGCGTCGGTGCGCGCCACCTGCAGGGCCGGCACGGTGCCGAATGCATTCGGCAGGGCGAGCAACGCCCCGACGGCGACGATGCCGATGACGAGGGCATACATCCACGCGGGATATCGATTCATGGCGGACCAGAGGGGTTTGGAAGAATGGACCCGGCGATCGTCCGACGATCAGCCGGCGCTCTCCACCGTGCCCTTCGGGAGCACGGCGCTGATAGTCTGTCTCTGTATCTTCAGCTCGACGCCGTCTGCGACCTGGATCGTCAGGAACTGCTCGTTCACCGACGTGATCTTGCCGAGGATGCCGCCGGCAGTCACCACCTCGTCGCCGGCGGACAGCTGGGAGACCATCTCCCGGTGCTGTTTCTGGCGCTTCTGCTGCGGCCGGATGAGCAGAAAATAGAAAGCCGCGAACAGGATGATCATCGGCAACAGGAACCCAAGGGGGCTCTCCTGGGCCGGCGCACCCTGCGCCCAGGCACTCTCGATCAGGAAATCCATAATGACACCGTCTTAGCGGGGATACGGCGCGCTATTATTACACAACACGCGGCCCCGTTGTCCCGTGCCGCGCCAGGAACTCCGCGGCGAATGCCTCGAATGTACCGGCCTCGAGCGCCGCACGTATGTTGTCCATCAGCCGCTGGTAGAAATGCAGGTTGTGCAGCGTCGCCAGCCGGGGCCCGAGCATCTCGTTGCACTTGTCCAGATGGCGCAGGTAGGCGCGGCTGTAATGGGTGCAGGTATAGCAATCGCACTCCGGGTCCAGCGGACCCAGGTCCTCGGCGTAGCGGGCGTTGCGTATCTTCAGCGTGCCGCTCGAGGTAAACAGATAGCCGTTGCGCCCGTGGCGGGTCGGGATCACGCAGTCGAACATGTCCACGCCACGGGCCACCGCCTTGACGATATCCGACGGCGTGCCGACGCCCATGAGATAGCGCGGACTCCCTGCCGGCATATGATGGACGATCGCATCCAGCACCGCGAGCCGCTCGTCCTCGCTCTCGCCCACCGACAGCCCGCCGATCGCGTAGCCGTCGAAGCCGGTCTCGACCAGTCCGGCCAGCGAGGCCTCCCGCAGGGCGGGGTACATACCGCCCTGGACGATGCCGAATACCGACTCGCCGCGCCCCGGTTCGCGCTCGCGCAGCTCGTCGAAGGCGCGGCGGCTGCGCGCCGCCCAGCGCAGCGAGAGTTCCATGGACTCCCGCGCCTCGCGCTCGCTGGCCGGATACGGCGTGCACTCGTCGAAGATCATCGCGATATCCGAGTTCAGGGCCTGCTGCATGGCCATGGCGCCTTCCGGCCCCAGGAAAATCTCGTCGCCGTTGACGGGCGAGCGGAACGTGACGCCGTCCTCGCTGACCTTGCGCAGGGCCGCGAGGCTGAACACCTGGTAGCCGCCGGAGTCCGTCAGGATGGGGCCCGTCCAGTTCATGAACTCGTGCAGTCCGCCATGGGCACGCACCACCTCCGGGCCGGGCCTCAGCATGAGATGGAAGGTGTTGCCGAGGATGATCTCGGCGCCGGTGCCGGCGACCTCCTCCGGCGTCATGGCCTTCACCGTGCCGTAGGTGCCCACGGGCATGAAGGCGGGCGTCTCCACCGTGCCGCGGCGGAAGGTGAGACGCCCGCGCCGCGCGGCGCCCTCCCGGTTCAGCAGCTCGAAGTTCACGGGCGCAGCCCGAGCGCGCCCGGCGCCGGCCAGACCAGCATGGCGTCGCCATAGCTGTAGAAGCGGTAGCGCTCTGCCACCGCGTGGCGGTAGGCCGCGAGCACGTTGTCCCGGCCCGCGAAGGCGCTCACGAGCATCAGCAGCGAGGACTCCGGCAGATGGAAGTTGGTGATCATGGCATCGACCACCCGGAAGCGGTAGCCGGGCATGATGAACAGCTCGGTCTCGCGGCGGCAGGGCGCGAGCGCACCGTCGGCGGCGGCGGTCTCCAGGCTGCGCACGGCCGTCGTACCCACGGCCACGACCCGCCCGCCGCGCTCGCGGGTGCGGCTCACGGCGGCGCAGAGCGCTTCGTTGACGTGCACCTGCTCGGCATGCAGCCGGCCGCTGGCGATGTTCTCCTCGCGCAGCGGCTGGAAGGTACCCGCGCCGACGTGCAGCGTGACGAAGGCGCGCTGCACGCCTGCGGCCTCCAGCGCGTCGAGTAGGGCCTGGTCGAAATGCAGGCCCGCCGTCGGCGCCGCCACGGCGCCGGGCTCCCGCGCGAAGACCGTCTGATAATCGTCCCTGTCGCCGGCGTTGTCCGGGCGGCGGATGTAGGGCGGCAGCGGCACGTGGCCGTGGCGCTCGAGGTGCTCGAGCACCGGCACGTCGAAGGTGAGCCGGAACAGATCGCCCTCCCGGCCCGTCACCGTCGCCGTGGCCCCGCCCTCGAGCGTGAGCGATGTACCCGGCCGCGGCGATTTGCTGGCGCGCAGGTGACACAGCGCGTCCCGTTCCGCCAGCACCCGCTCCAGCAGGAGCTCGATGCGGCCGCCGGTCTCCTTGCGGCCGTGGATGCGCGCCGGGATCACCCGGGTGTCGTTGAATACCAGCAGGTCGCCCGGCGAGAGCAGCGCGGGCAGTTCGGTAACCGCGGAGTCCACGAGCGCGCCGTCGCCCTGCAGCACCAGCAGACGGCTGGCACTGCGGGGGCGGGCCGGCGCGTGGGCGATCAACTCATCGGGCAGCTCGTAACTGTAGTCCTGCGCGCGCATGGCGGCGCATGGTATCAGACCTCCGGCAGGCCGAAATCCGCCTGCGGAGGCGGTGCCGGAGTCCGCTCCGGCGCCGCCGCGGGCGGGCGGAGGCCGGGCAGTGAGGGCAACCGAGGCAGCGGCGCGAGCCTGCCCTGACTCGCCGGAATCTGCACCGCCAGTTTGCGGCTGCGCTTCTCGCGCATGATCTCCAGTTCGAGTTCCTCGCCCTCCTCGTAGGAGCGCAGTATCCGGATCGCGTGGGAGACGGAGCCGGGCTCACGGCCGCCGATGCGGCGGATGACGTCGCCGTCCTCGAGCTTCAGCGCAGGGTCCGACGGCGCCCTCACCACCAGCAGCCCGCTGTCGGTGCCGAAATAGCGGCCGAGGCCGGGCGAGAGCTCCACCAGCTCCATGTCGCCCCACGGGCGGGCAGGGCCGAACCAGGCCATGGGCGCATCGGCACGGAAGTCGAAATCGAGGTTCCCGCCGTCACCGAAGAACGTGAACGCCTGGGCGTCCTGGTCCCGGGTCTTCACTCCCAGCACGAGTTCCCGGCTGTCCCGGCGGAGCTCGATGTCGATGCTGTCGCCGGGTTCGCGTTCGGCCAGTGCGCCGAGCAGACGGCGGTTGGCGGCGGCCGGGTCTTCGGCGGCCAGGGACTCGCCGTCGATGGCGGTCAGCACGTCGCCGGCCCGGATGCCGGCTTCGGCGGCCGCGCTGCCGGGCGAGACGCCCAGCACCTCGACGCCTTCGACCGGACCGTCGCCTTCGCCGGAACCCCCGCCGATGCTGACGCCCAGCACGGGCCGGCGGGCCGAGGCGATGACGCCGCGGGCATACTCGACCGCGCCGGGAACCACGCCGGAGGTGATCTCGGCGATCTCCCGGGCCGCCTCTGCCAGACGTTCCTCGGCCGCATGCAGCCGTTCCGTCTCCGCCGCGCTGCGGGCCTGGTCGGCCGCATGCCGTTCCTCGCGGATGATGATGCGCTGCTCGGCGGCCTCCTCACGCTCGGCCTCCGGCGCACTCTCCTGCGCCGCCGCCGGCGCCATCCGGCCGCACAAACCGAGCGCCAGTATCAGCATGCTCAGGCCCGCTGTCGTCGTCTTCATCGTGTCACTCCCATTCGATTCCTAATCGATTCCCAATCGATTCCCATTCGATGCGCAATCGATTACCGGTCACTGCCAATCGTCCGGATCGCCGTTACGCCTGCCGCGACCGCGGCCACTTCACAGCACCACCCTCCGTGCCTGCGCGTAACGCAGCTGCACCAGTGAATCCATGAGCTGCACCCGCTCGCGCCACAGCGCCCTGGCCTCGGCCTCGCTCAGCGGGCGTTCCGGAAAACTCAGCTGCTGGTCGATCATGGCGATGCGGTCCTCCAGTGTTGCGATCATGCTCGCGGTGCTGGCGCGCATCACCCGCGGGGTCTCGGGGGCCGCACGCAGCGCCTCCTCCAGCAGGCGGGAACGGGCCATCAGGCTGCCCAGGCTGGCGTCGTTCTCGGCCGGGGTGGCGGCGAAACCGGCCTCCTCCGGCGGAACCGGATTCTCGCCCGGGGACGTGCCGGAAAACGGCAGGTCCAGCAGCGCGAAGACCACCGTCGCGGCCACAGCGCCGGCAGCCAGCCACTCGAGGTCCCGCCGCAGGCGCCGGCGCCGCGGCGCCGGCACCAGCCCCTCGCGCTCGGCCCGGCCGCGTATCTCCCGCCATGCACCGCGGGGCGGCGCCTGCTGCGGCAATCGCCGCAGCGCCTCGGCCAGCTCCCGGTCCGTTTCTGTGCTCGTCTGTTCGTACATCTTCAGCCTCCCGGCAGCACCCCGGTCGCCCGACTCATCGCCGCACCGGGCTCGCCGCCGCCCGCATCCAGCAGACCGCGCAGCCGCCGGTGGGCGCGGGACAGCTGGGACTTGGAATAGCTCTCGGTCTTCTGCATCACCATCGCGATCTCCCGGTGCGTGTAGCCCTCGACGTCGTGCAGCCAGACCACCACCCGGCTCTCGGCCGGGAGGCTGGCCAGTGCCGCCTCCAGGTCCATGCGCAGGCCCACCGACTCGGCCACCGGCGCACCGCCGTCCACCGGCTCGTCGCCGTCGCCGAACTCGCCGGCGCGCCGGTTCCACGCCGAGCGCAGATGCATCAGGCACTTGCTCACGGCGATGCGGCGCACCCACGTGGCCAGCGAGGCGTCGCCCCGATAGCGGGGCAGGCTGCGCATCACCTCGATGAAGGTCTCCTGCAGCATGTCCTCCGCAGCTGCCGGTGCCTTCACCAGCCTCAGGGCCAGCGTGTAGACGGCCGGCGCCAGCGCCCGGTACAGGGACTCGTGGGCACTCGCATCCCCGCGACGAGCGCGGCGGATGACCGCTTCATCCACGCTGATGCCTGTAAATCCCGACATGTCGACAACTCTTGATGCGCGAGGGGAGAGGATCGTCGCAACGATCGCCGGAAAGTTCGTCGCAAGGTGGCCTGGCAGGCGACCGCAACCTATACTAGCGCCCTCCCGCCGGGATGGCGGAACTGGTAGACGCGCTGGACTCAAAATTCAGTGGGGTTACCCGTGTGGGTTCGAGTCCCACTCCCGGCACCACAAGCAGCAACCCGCGGTGCGGACGGCCTGCCATCCGGCGACACGCCCGCCCCCGCGGCATCTCCCGTACTCTCCCGTATGAAATATTGTTCCAACTGCGGCAGCCTCGTCTCCAAGACCATACCCGCGGGCGACAACCGCGAGCGCTGGGTCTGCGGCGAGTGCGATTACGTGCACTACCAGAACCCGCGGATCGTGGTCGGCTGCGTACCGGCGCGGGGCGACGAGGTGCTGCTCTGCCGCCGGGCCATCGAGCCCAGGCTGGGCTACTGGACCGTGCCCGCCGGCTTCATGGAACTGGGCGAGACCATGGAGGAAGGCGCGGCCCGCGAGACCCGGGAAGAGGCGCTGGCGGAGGTGGAGATCGGTCGCCTGTTCGCCACCGTCGATGTGGTGCAGGCGGGCCAGGTGCACGTGTTCTACACGGCCCGGCTGCTGGGCGGCTTCGGCGTCGGCGACGAGAGCCAGGAGGTGAACCTGTTCGCCGAGGCCGACATCCCCTGGGACGAGATCTCCTTCCCCAGCGTGCGCTTCGCCCTCGAGCGTTACTTCGAAGATGCCGGCAGGGACCGCGGCGTGCACAGCCACAAGGCGCCACGCATCCGGCTCTGACGGGGTCTGAGCGCAGCGCGGACTCTATGGCATAATCCGGCCTCCGCTCCGGCGGGTCACGGTTCACGAGCGAACAGAGGAAACGAGGTAACAATGACCTTCGTCGTCACCGAGAGCTGCATCAAGTGCAAATACACGGACTGTGTCGAAGTCTGCCCCGTGGATTGCTTCCACGAAGGCCCGAACTTCCTGGTCATCGATCCCGAGGAATGCATCGACTGCACGCTGTGCGAACCGGAGTGCCCGGTTGAGGCCATCTACTCGGAGGACGAGTTGCCGTCAGGCCAGGAGAAGTTCCTGGAGCTGAATGCGGAACTGAGCCGCGAGTGGCCGGTGATCACCGAGGCCAAGGATCCGCCGGAAGACGCGAAGGAATGGGAAGGCGTTCCGGACAAGCTGGAGCATCTGGAGCGCTGAGACGCGCTCCCGCCCGTCACTCGTCCCCGCCGTCCTCCAGCCGCTCCAGCAGCTGCGCCGGCGGCAGGTAGCCGCTCAACACTTCCCCCGTCCCGGTCACGATGGTCGGCGTGCCGCGCAGGCCGATGTCTCGGCCGAGATCGTAGTGGCGCTGCACCATGGACGCATCGCAATCCCGGGACTGTACCGGCTGGTCGTTCTTGGCCCGCGTGAGAGCCGTGTTCCGGTCGTCGGCGCACCACACGCTCTCCGCCTTCTGCCATGACGCATTGCCGGGACCGCTGCGGGGGTACAGGAGATAGCGCACCGCGATGCCCGCCTCGTTGTAATCGTCGATCTCCCGGTGCAGCTTGCGGCAGTAGCCGCAGTCGATGTCCGTGAAGATGCTGACCGTGTGCTTCGGATCCGCCGGCGCGAACACGATGGCATCGTCGTCCCCGAGCGCATCCAACACACGCCGGCGCTCACCGTTCATGGCGGCCTCGGTCAGGTTGGTGCTGGTCTCCAGATCGATGAGGTCGCCCTGGAACAGGTAGCGGCCGTCCGTGGTGACGTAGGCCACCAGCATGCCCTGGCGGATCTCGAACAAGCCCGGGATGGGACCCTCGTTGATACTCTCCGGTTCGATCTGCGGGAACTGCTCGCTGATCTCCGCGCGCACGCGCGCGAGGTCCTCGTCCGCGTCCGCGAGGGCCGCGGCAGGAGCCAGGCCGGCGGCCAGCGAGACGCTCAGTGAGAATATCGGCAACAGCGATCCGATGACACTACGCATAGAGAGTCCTCTGATTGACGGTTGACCGGCCGCGCCTGGGGCGGGCCGGGAACATGGGGGATGGGACAAGACGATCCGTCCATCGTTCCCGCCGGGGCCGGGCGGCGCGCATTGTAGCAGAGGGTGCGCCGGGATCCGGCAGCCGGCCGAATCAGCCCCGGGGGTGATGTGCCCCGTGCAGATCCTTCAGCCGTTCCCGCGCCACGTGGGTGTAGATCTGCGTGGTCGACAGGTCACTGTGGCCGAGCAGCAACTGCACCACCCGCAGGTCCGCACCGTTGTTCAGCAGGTGGGTGGCGAAGGCATGGCGCAGTGTATGGGGGGAGAGCTTTTTCTTCACGCCGGCTTTCTGGGCATAGCGCTTGATAATGTGCCAGAAGGCCTGCCGGGTCATGCGATCGCCCCGGCGGGTCGGGAACATGTAATCGGTCTGGCGCTCCAGCAGGATCTCGACCCGGGGACCCTCCATGAAATCCCGCAGCCAGCGCTGGGACTCCTCGCCGAGCGGGATCAGCCGCTCACGGTCGCCCTTGCCGACGATGCGCAGGACGCCCTGATTCAGGTTGACCTGGTTCTGCTTGAGGTTGATCAGCTCGGAGACCCGCAGGCCGGTGGCGTAGAGCAGCTCGAGCATCGCACGGTCACGGTGGCCGAGAGGCTCCTCCGTGTTCGGCGCAGCCAGCAGCGCTTCCACCTCCTCCTCGGTGAGCGACTTCGGCAGCGAGCGGCCGATGCGCGGCATCTCGATGTCCGCCGTGGGATCGTCGGCGATCACGCCTTCGCGGCAGAGATAGCGGAAGAAGCGGCGAAAGCTGGACAGCTGGCGCGCCGTGGAACGGGGTTTGGCGCCCTGCTCCACCCGCCAGGCGATGAACGCGAGCAGCTCCGGCTTGCCGGCCTTCACGATCTCCGTGCCGTCGTCGGCGACGAAGCGCGCCAGCGCCATGAGGTCCGCCCGGTAGGCGCCCAGCGTATTCTTCGACAGGCCCCGCTCCATCCAGATGGCGTCGAGGAACTTGTCGATCATGGCCTCGGAGGCAGCACTGACGGCGGCCTCCTCGGTATGCTTGCGCGCTGGGCTGTAGCTCATCTTGCGTATCTTCAGTGGCTGCTCGCGGTGTGCGGCCAATTGCGCTGGCCAACGGCGATGGCCAAGTGTGATGGCCATTGGCGGATCGGGAAGCGAGTATGTCCGCCCCTGCCCAGGGGGGGCGTGACCGCTGTCACAGATTCCCCAAACCATTAACATAACGTGACCGGGTTCACACTCTGCAATGCAAACCCGCTACGATGAGGGAAAATGACCAGACTGATCCGACTCGCCCGCGAGGCGTGGCATGCGCTGTACGGCCTGTGGTTCGCTGCCGTGTTCCTCGTCTGTGTTCCCGTCACGCTGGCGCTGGTCACCGTCCTGCCCGGCCTGGGCCCGCGCCGGGCGGCCGCGCGCAGCGGCGCCCGCCTGCTCTTCCTGGCCACCGGCATGGGCCCCGGCATCGATAACCGCCGTCATCTGCCGGGACGGCCCTGCGTGGTGGTGGCCAACCACGCGAGCTACCTGGACGGCATCATCCTCTGCGCCGCGTTGCCGCCGCGTTTCGCGTTCGTCATCAAGAGCGAGATGCAGCGGGTGCCGCTGGCGCACTACCTGCTGCGGCGCATCGGCGCCCAGTTCGTGGAGCGTTTCCACCACGGCCGCAGCGCGCGGGATGCGCGCACCATCCTGCGCCGCGCCCACGTGGGCGAGTCGCTGGCCTTCTTCCCGGAGGGCACCTTTCACGCCGAACCGGGGCTGCGCCGCTTCCGCGGCGGCGCCTTCGCCGTTGCGGTCAAGGCGCAGGCGCCGCTGGTGCCGGCCGTTATCCACGGCTCCCGCCATGCGCTGCCGTCGCGCCGGTTACTGCCCCGCCCGCAACGCCTCCACGTCACGCTGCTGGAGCCGATCGACACCGCGGGCCAGAGCCCCGCGTCGCTCGCCATCCTGTCACGGACACGGATCCTGGAGCATCTGGACGAGCCAGACCTGCATCCGGCGGCGGAGACAACGGCGCCCGGGGAGGACCGGCAGGACGAGACGAGAGCGGAGGCCGAAGCCGGGACGGAGACCCGAGGTCCGGCCGGCATCTAGAGCCGGCTGACAGGCTCTGACCGGACGGCTTCAGCCGGAGGCGACGCGCGCGGCCTCCACTGCCTGCCGGTCACGCACGAAGGCGATCCAGGCGGCGGCATTCTGGCGCTCCCTGGCGTCGCCGGTCTCGCGGGCCCTGTCGAAGGCCTGCAGCGCCTCGCCGAGGCGATCGAGTTCGGTGTAGGCCATGCCCATCAGCAGCCAGGCCCGGGCGGGCGTCTCCGTGCCGGCATCGAGCGCCTGGCGGGCCGCCGCGACGACTTCCTCCCAGCGCGCCTGCTCGTTCAGGATGCTCGCCTTATCCATATAGTACGCAGGATCGCCGGTGAGCTGACCCAGTTGTTCGATGACCGCGACCGCACGGTCGTATTCCTTCGCCGAGGTCCAGGCCGAGCGCAGCAGATTCAGGTGTTCGACGTCGCGTTCGACGGCGCCCTCCTCCAGGCCGCGGGCGAGTATCCGGCCGGCGACGTAGGGGCTGTCCAGGTAGAGATTCAGGCGGACCAGGTTGAGGATCTTGGCGCCGTCCGTGATCAGTCCGCGGTTGTAGGCGGCCATCATGGTGGCGAGCGCCAGCTGCTCCTCCTTGAGCTCCAGATACACGCCGGACAGCGTCTCCCAGTAGCGGCGCTTGTCCGGCCAGAGCCGGACCATCGTGCGCAGGACATCGACGGCCGCCCGAAAGGCCTCTTGCTCCAGGTGGATGGCCAGCTCGAGCTGGTACCAGGACTCCTCCGGCTTTTCGGCCTTCTCGATCGCGAGCTGCACGCAGGGCAGCGCCTCCCGGTAACGCTCGAGTTCGGCGAAACTGCCGGCCACCAGGATATAGGCCCCGGCCTCGGGCTCCTCGGCGTAGCCGAACCAGGTGCGCATGGTCTCGATGGCGTCCTCGAAGCGACCCTCGGACTGGTACAGGCCGGCCAGCGAGTAGAGCATGCCCTGCTGGGCCTGGGTGCTCAGGGCATCCTCGGCCAGGCTGCGCTCGAAGTAATCGATGGCCTGATCGAAGTCGCCGCGCGCCGAATAGATAAAGCCGTAGGTCTGCCACATCAGCGCCTGCTCGTAATCGTTCAGGCGCATGTTCTCCATCCTGCCGACCTCGGTGAGGGCCTCGTCGTAGCGCTCCTCGCCCATCAGCTCGTGGATGCTGGACAGCCGCTTGTAGGCCAGCTCACCCATGGTGGTGCCCGGGTCCTTGCGCTCCACGGCAGTGGTATCCAGGCAGACCTTGCCCTGGGCCAGGGCCGGCGCGGTTGCCAGAACGCACAGCGCAGCCATGACCCCCATGCCGGCCCGCACAATGCCTGTACAGGAGAGTGCCGCTCCGCTCATGTCGCCTCGTCGAGGTTGAAGTCGATCCGCTGGGTAGCCCGCCGCTTCACCGGCTGGCCGTCGACGATGCGGGGTTTGAACTTCCACTTGTAGATGGCGCGCAGCGCGTTGCGCTCGAACATCCGACGCGGCTCCGCGTCCACCACCTTCGGGTCGGAGACCGTGCCGTCCTCGTTGATGGTGAACTCGATCAGCACCCAGCCGCTGATGCCCTCGATGAGGGCCTCGCGCGGCCACTGGGGCTCGATGCGCACGATGGGGATGACGTCGCCCTCGGCGCCGGGGTCGCCGGCGCTCCACTGGCCGAGATACGGGCCGCCCCCCGCGCCTGCCGGCATGTCGATGCGCGGGGTTTCCATGCGCGGCAGGTCCGGCCGCGGCTTGTCCTGCGAAGGCTGGCTCAGCTTCGGCGGCGGCGGCGGCTCCTTCGGCTTCTCCGGTTCCGGCGGCCGCTTGCGCTCCTTGATGTTTTCGATCTCGTCCTGCTCCACGCGGACGAAGTCGAGCGAGAGTCGGTCGTCGTCGTCCTTGCGGATGTTTGGCGAACCCGAGATCAGCTGGTGCATCAGCAGGAACAGGCCGAGCGCCACCAGGATGCCGGCACCGAGGGACACCAGGAACCTCATGTCCTGTCCCCTCGTGCGCGAGTCTGCGTGTCGTTCGTTCTCACGTGCCCTCCGGCTCGGCCGCCACCGAGATGTCGACCACCCCCCCGAGTCTCACCTGATCCATGATGTCGATCAAGGTGCCCGTGGGGGATTCCTGGTCGGCGATGATCACCGCCGAACTCTCCGGATTCTCGGTCAGAGCGTCTTCCACGATCTGGCGGATCTGGTTCACCTCGACCTCCCGCTTGTTGATCCAGATGTCGCCCGTCTGATC
The DNA here is from genome assembly GCF_040706615.1 of Lentisalinibacter sediminis. Taxonomy (NCBI): domain Bacteria; kingdom Pseudomonadati; phylum Pseudomonadota; class Gammaproteobacteria; order Woeseiales; family Woeseiaceae; genus Lentisalinibacter; species Lentisalinibacter sediminis. Next base: position 241,811 of record NZ_JAPDRF010000004.1, read on the forward strand.
CACGCCGATCAGGATGTTGCCGCGGGGGCGCGCCTCCGCCGTCTCGGCCTGCGGCCGGGTGGGCTCGATACCGGTCTCCTTCACGAAGGAGGTGGTCACGATGAAGAAGATCAGCATGATGAACACGATGTCGAGCATCGGCGTGATGTTGATCTCCGTCTCTTCTTCCGGCGTCGAGTGCTTGCGTGGCATGACTCTCCCCGATCCGCCCGGTCAGTCGGCCAGCGCCGCCAGTGAGACTTTGCTGGCGCCCGCCACCCGGGCCTGGTCGACCACCCGCACCAGGATGCCGGCGTCGGCGTTGCGGTCCGCCGCGATCACCACCGCGGCATCGGGATCCGCCGCGAGGCCGCTCTCGATGTTGGCCCGCACGGCGCGGATGTCCGTGGGCCGGCCCTTGATCGAGATCTGCCCCGTGTCGCTGATGCGAATGGCGATCACCTCGGAGAGTTTCTGGTCCTTCGGCGGTTCATTGGAGGGGCGGTTCAGGTCGACGCCGAACTCCTTCACGAAGGAGGTGGTCACGATGAAGAAGATCAGCATGATGAACACAATGTCGAGCATCGGCGTGATATTGATCTCCGCCTCCTCGTCGTGTCGTTTCAGCCGTCTGCGCATCGCTTGCTCCGCGGTCCCCTCAGTGCTGGACCAGCATCTCCTCGAAACGTTGGACTTCCTTGCCGGCGCGTCGTTCGAGATAGGTGGCCAGATAGAGGCCGGACAGCGCCGCCACCAGACCGGACATCGTGGGGATGGTGGCCGCCGAGACGCCGCCGGCCATCAGACGCGCGTTGCCGGTGCCCGCGAATGCCATCACGTCGAATACCAGGATCATGCCTGTCACCGTGCCCAGCAGCCCCAGCAGCGGCAGGATCGCCATCAGCGTCTTGATCATCAGGATGTAGCGGTGACTCTCCACCGAGACCTCCGAGATCAGCTGATCGCGGATGCGCCGCGCGAACCAGGAGGTGGTGTCGTCACGCTGGTCCCACTCCTCGATAGCGCGCCGCTCCAGCCCGGGCAGTACCCAGCGGAAAAACCAGAATCGCTCGATGATCAGCGTCCACATCAGCGTGGTCACCGCCAGGATGGCCCAGAGCACGTCGCCGCCGGCTTCGAAGAAGCTGCGGATGGCGATGAATGCGGACTCGAGCAGATACACCGGTGCGCCCCGCTACACGCCCCTCTCGGAGTGGCGCGCAATCATGCCGGCGCTCTGCTCCTCCAGCACTTCCACCATCGCGCGGCTGCGCGCGGCGACCAGACTGTGCAGAAACACCAGCGGGATGGCGACCACCAGGCCCAGCACCGTGGTGACCAGCGCCTGGGAGATGCCGCCGGCCATGAGCTTCGGATCGCCCGTGCCGAACAGCGTAATTGCCTGGAAGGTGCGGATCATGCCGACCACCGTGCCGAGCAGGCCGAGCAGCGGCGCCACCGCCGCGATAACCTTGATCCAGCCCTGTCCCTGCTCCAGGCGCGGCGTCTCCCTGAGGATGGCCTCGTCGAGCTTCAGCTCCAGGGTCTCGGTGTCGATGTGCCTGTTGTCCTCGAACACCTTCAGGATGCGGCCGAGCGGGTTGCCCTCCGAGGCGCCGTCGCGCTTCAGTTGCGAGCGCAGCTTGCGGCCGGTGACCAGCAGCGCGAGCAGCCGCCACAGCGCGATCAGCAGACCGACGCAGCCGATGGCGATAATGACGTAGCCCACGGTGCCGCCCTGATTGACGCGTTCGCCGAGACTCGGCGACTGCACCACCAGGCTCAACAGCGCGCCGCGGCTGGGATCCACCGCCATGCGTGCATTGCCCTCCCGCGCGGCGTAGAGGTTCTCCGCCAGGCTGCGGAAGCGGTCGTCGGGCTGCCGGGCCAGCTCCTGCAGCTCGTTCGCCGCCGGGTCGTACTGCAGGAAGCGGTCGCCGGTGATCACGTTGAACAGCCCCACCCGGACCACTTCGGCGCTCTCCTCCTGCCCCGCCGCGTTGCGGATGGTGGCCGCGAACCGGTCGACGTCGCCGGAGCCCGCCATCTCCTCCAGGATGAGCACCTGCAGGGACTTGAGGTCTGCGATGGAAGGCAGATCGCGGGCGGAGGCGAGCTCCGTCGCGATCTCGCCCCGATCCGGATACTCGGCGGTGATGAGCGAGGTATCCACCATGCCGTTCACCTCGCCGGCCGTCTGGCGCACGACGCCGAACAGCTCGCCCATGTCGCCGACCCGGATGCGCAGCGTCTCGTTCAGCTCCTCGAGCTGGCGCTCGTTCTCGTCGAACTGCGTCTTCAGCCGCTCGCTGCGCTGCTCTTCCTCGGTCAGCGCGCGCTTCGCGCTGTCCAGCAGCGCCTGCTGCTGATCGCGCTTCTGCAGGAACTCCTGCTCCCGCTGCCGGTTCTCCTGGCTCAGCCGCTGGCCCTGCTCCCGGACCGTCTGCAGCAGCTCGTCCATGTCGCGGGGCGCGTCCTGGGCGAGTGCCGTACCCGCTCCCGCCGCCACGGCCACGGCCACGGCCATGGCCAGGGCTATCAAACCGGCTGCTCTGACCGCCATGGGCGCCTTGCCGATCGATGCACTCATCATTCCTGCTCCGCGGCCGGGACCGGCAATGTCAGCAACTGCGGGGCGGCCTGCTTCCTGGCGATGGCGATGCCCTCGGTGATCGGGCGCCGGTAGGAAGAATCCAGCTCCTCCCACTGACGCGTCTGCTTGTTCCAGAAGCCGGTGCGGGACCGGTCGGCCGTCTGATAGGCGAGCAGGACGCGCCCGACCCTGAGCAACGTCACCCGGGTATCGACGCCGTCGATGTCCAGGCTGCCCGTATACGCCTCGATATTGCGGCCGAAGCGGGCCTCTTCCTTGTAGGCCTCCATGATCTGACGGTATTTCTCGGACACCGTCAGGTCGGAGCGTTCCATGTTGTCCTCGAGCCGGGTCACCCGCTCCATGCGTTCGCGCAGCTGGAAGGGCATGTCCAGCTCGATGAAGGCGCGCAGGTCCGAGATCATCTCCAGCATGAGCGGTACGATGCCCTGCTCCACGTCGCCGAACTCCTCGAGCTGGCGGGTGATGGATGCCTTCTCCTCCTCCTGATCCTCTACCAGGCGCTGCAGGTTGTCGTTATAGATCCTGGTCCGGTCGAGCTGCTGGGTAGTCACCCGGTATTCGCCCAGCAGCTCCGAGGTCTGATCGGCCAGCTGGCTGATACGCACCTGCGAGCGCTGTGCCGAGCGGTTGACCTCGGTCTGCTCGCCGAGCACCTGACCGAGCGTCGTCTGGCCGCCGGCCGGGGCGGCCAGCACGAAGAGCGCCAGCACTCCGGCCGGGAAGCGACTCACGTCGACGGACCGCAATCGCGGGAATCGAACCATGATGAGAATTCCTTGGACTTTAGAGGTGTCCCGGGGCGCGCCCAATCGCGCCAGCGGATCGCCGGAAACTAGCAGAATACCGGTGCAAAAAAAAGCGCGGCAACGCCGCCGCAACCGCCGGCGTCGGACGAATGCCGGCCAGATCGTTACGGATGCAACCGATTACGCCGGGCCCTATAATCGTCGTGTGACAGATAACCCCGGAGCGCACGCGGAGGCGCGGCGCGCGGGGCGCTGTCGCCGTGCTTTTCCAGGAGGGGGATATGGAACTGCTCGACACCATGAGCGACCGCGGCCACGAGCAGGTCGTGTTCTTCCAGGATCGCCCGACCGGCCTCAGCCCCATCGTCGCGATCCACTCCACGGTGCTCGGCCCGGCCCTGGGCGGGCTGCGCATGTGGCCTTATATCAACGAGGAGGAGGCGCTGTTCCGCATGCTGGGCCGCTTCATCGGCTCGCTGTACAACCGCTACATCACTGCCGAGGACGTCGGCACCACCGTCGACGACATGGACCACATCTTCCAGGAGACCGACCGGGTGGTGGGCGGCCACGAGGTGCACGGGGGCAGCGGCGACCCCTCCCCGTTCACGGCGCTGGGCGCGCTGAAGGGCATCGAGGCCTGCACCGAGCGCAGGTTCGGCCACACCGATCTCGGCAAGCTCAGCTTCGGCGTGCAGGGCGTCGGCCACGTCGGCCGCCACCTCGTACACAGGCTGCGCGAGCGCGGCGCCCGGGTGACGGTTACCGACATCAACGACGAGCGCGTGCAGTCGGTGGTGGAAGAATACGGCGCGGCCGCCGTGCCGATGCAGCACATCTACGAGCAGGAGATGGATGTGTTCGTGCCCTGCGCGCTCGGCGGCCTCATCATCGTGGCCATCGAGCTGCAGGGTTATGACAAGGAACGCGCCCACCGGCAGGTCTCGCTCATCTACAATAACCTCGGCCGGATATTCGACATCGCCGAGCGCGACGGGATACCGAGCTGGCAGGCGGCCGACCGCATGGCCGAGGAGCGCATCGCCGCCGTGGGCCGCACCAGGCTGCCCTATACCCGGCGGTTCAAGGACCGGCTCTCGGGCCGGGCCCATCACACGACCACGACGCATTGAGACCGGAGCGCGCGCAGCCCATGATCAACACCCGCATCAGTGACGAGATCGACCTGCTGCGCGAGACCGTGCACCGCTTCGCCGAGGAGGAGATCGCGCCGCGGTCCGCCGAGATCGACGCGAGCAACGAGTTCCCGGCCGACCTGTGGCCGAAGCTCGGCGAGCTGGGCCTGCACGGCATCACCATCCCCGAGGAGGACGGAGGCACCGGTCTCGGCTACCTCGCCCACGTGGTGGCCATGGAGGAGATCTCGCGGGCCTCCGCCTCTGTGGGGCTGTCCTACGGCGCGCATTCCAACCTGTGCCTGAACAACCTCTGGCTGAACGGCACCGAGGCGCAGCGCGAACGCTTCGTGCCGGGCCTGGTGAGTGGCGAGATGCTGGGCGCGCTTGCCATGTCCGAACCGGGCGCGGGCTCCGACGTGGTGGGCTCGATGACCTGCCACGCCGAGCGTCAGAGTGACGGCAGCTGGGTGGCCAACGGCTCCAAGATGTGGATCACCAACGGCCCGCGCGCCGACGTGATCGTGACCTACATGCGCACGGCGCCGAAGGAGGACGGTTCGCGCTCCATCACCGCCTTCCTGATCGAGAAGGACATGCCCGGGTTCCACACGGCGCAGAAGCTCGACAAGCTGGGCATGCGCGGCTCGGATACCTGCGAACTCGTGTTCGAGGACTGCCGCATACCGGCGGAGAACGTCCTTGGCGAAGTAAACCGCGGCGTCTACATCCTGATGCGCGGCCTCGACTCCGAGCGTCTCGTGCTCTCCGGCGGGCCCATCGGCATCATGCAGGCCTGTCTGGACGCCGTGATGCCGTACCTGCGCGAGCGCAAGCAGTTCGGCCGGCCCATCGGCAGCTTCGGCATGATGCAGGGCAAACTGGCCGACATGTACACCGCGCTGCAGACGTCCCGGGCGTTCACGTACCGCACCGCCGCCCAGTTCGACCAGGGACTGCCGACCCGCCAGGACGCCGCCGCCTGCCTGCTGCACGCCTCCCGGGAGGCGGTCGCCGTCGCGCTGGAGGCCATCCAGAGCCTCGGCGGCAACGGCTACATCAACGAATACCCTATGGCGCGGCTGCTGCGCGACGCCAAGCTCTACGAGATCGGCGCCGGCACCACCGAGATCCGCCGCATGCTGATCGGCCGGGAATTGCTGGCCGCCGACTGAGCACGTCCCGCGCTACAATGGCCGCCCGGCCCGGAAGACTGGAGAACGAGATCGCCATGAGTCAGGACCCCATCGTCATCGTTGCCGCCCGACGCACCCCGATAGGCGCCTTCCAGGGCGGCCTCGCGCCGGCGCCCGCCCCCGAGCTGTCCGCGGCGGCCAGTAGCGCCGCCCTGGCCGACTGCGGCCTCGAACCCGCCGAGATCAGCGAAGTGCTGCTGGGCTGCGTCCTGCCCGCCGGCATCGGCCAGGCACCCGCGCGCCAGGCGGCGCTGGCCGCCGGCCTGCCGGAGTCGGTGGGCTGCACCACCTTGAACAAGGTCTGCGGCTCCGGCATGAAGACCGTGATGCTCGGCGCCGATCTCATCCGCGCGGGTTCCGCCGCCGTGGTCATGGCCGGCGGCATGGAGTCGATGACCAACGCGCCCTACCTGATGCCCGGCGCACGCGCCGGCCTGCGCATGGGCCACAAGGAGATCCTGGATCACATGTTCTTCGACGGCCTGCAGAACCCGTACGACGGCAACATGATGGGGTACTTCGCCGAGGAGACGGCGAAGAAGTACGGCTTCAGCCGGGAAGACCAGGATGCCTTTGCCATCGCCTCGGTGGAGCGCGCGCGGGCAGCGGCGGACAGCGGCGCCTTCGAGGCCGAGATCGCCCCGGTCACCGTGAAGACCCGCAAGGCCGAGACCACCGTCGACACCGACGAGGAGCCCGGCCGGGCGGACGTCTCGAAGATCCGGAAGCTGCGACCGGCCTTCGCGAAGGACGGTACCGTGACCGCGGCCAGCTCGTCCTCCATCTCCGACGGCGCGGCCACGCTGCTGCTGATGAGCGCCGCCGAGGCGGAACGCCGCGGCATGCAGCCGCTGGCCCGCATCGCCGGCCACAGCGGCTACGCCCAGGAGCCCGCCTGGTTCACCACCTCGCCCGTATACGCCATCCGGGCGCTGCAGGAGGAGCTCGGCTGGTCGCCGGACGACGTGGACCTGTACGAGGTGAACGAGGCCTTCGCCTGCGTCAGCATGGCCGCCATGCACGACGTGGGCATCGCCCACGAGCAGATCAACGTCAACGGCGGTGCCTGCGCGCTCGGTCATCCCATCGGCGCCTCCGGCGCCCGCATCATCGTCACGCTGCTGCATGCATTGCGCAACCGGAACGCGAAGCGCGGTATCGCCTCGCTGTGCATCGGCGGCGGGGAGGCCGTGGCCCTGGCCATCGAGACGGTCTGATCCCGTGCCCGCCCTGAAGAGCCATCTGGATCCCGCGGATGGCCGCGTCGCCGACAACGCGCGTTACATGCAGGAGCTGGTCGACGAGCTGCGCGCGAAGCTGACGGCGACGGCCCTGGGCGGCAGTGAGCGCGCCCGCGCGAAACACGCCGAGCGCGGCAAGCTGCTCGTCCGCGAGCGCATCGACGCGCTGCTCGATCGCGGCAGCCCGTTCCTGGAGCTCTCGCCGCTGGCCGCCGACGGCCTCTACGACGATGACGCCCCGGGCGCCGGCATCGTGACCGGCATCGGCCGGGTGCACGGCCGCGAGGTCATGGTGGTGGCGAACGACGCCACGGTGAAGGGCGGCACCTACTTCCCGATGACGGTGAAGAAACACCTCCGGGCGCAGGAGATCGCGCTGGAGAACCACCTGCCCTGCATCTATCTGGTGGACTCCGGCGGTGCCTTCCTGCCGCGCCAGGACGAGGTCTTCCCGGACCGTGACCATTTCGGCCGCATCTTCTACAACCAGGCCAGTCTCTCCGCGGCGGGCATCGCGCAGCTGGCCGTCGTGATGGGCTCGTGCACCGCCGGCGGCGCCTACGTGCCGGCCATGAGCGACGAGGCCATCATCGTGCGCAACCAGGGCACGATCTTCCTCGGCGGCCCCCCGCTGGTGAAGGCGGCCACCGGCGAGATCGTCGACGCCGAGGACCTGGGCGGCGGCGAGGTGCACAGCCGGGTGTCCGGCGTGACCGACTACCTGGCCGAGGACGACAACCACGCGCTGGCCATCGCCCGGGACTGCATCGCGCGGCTGGCGCCGGCCCGGGACACTTCACCCCCGCACGCGCCGGCGGAACCCGCGATGGACGCCGACGGCATCTACGGCGTGGTGCCGAGCGACCTGAAGCAGCCCTACGACGTGCGCGAGATCGTCGGTCGCATCGTCGACGGTTCCGAGCTGCAGGAGTTCAAGCCGCTGTACGGCAAGACCATCGTGTGCGGCTTCGCCCGCATCCATGGTTATCCCGCGGGCATCATCGCCAACAACGGCATCCTGTTCTCGGAGTCCGCGCTGAAGGCCACACACTTCATCGAGCTCTGCAACCGCCGGCGCATACCGCTGGTCTTCCTGCAGAACATCACCGGCTTCATGGTCGGGCGTAAATACGAGAACGCCGGCATCGCCAAGGACGGTGCCAAGATGGTGAACGCGGTGGCCACGGCGACGGTGCCGAAGCTCACCGTGGTCATCGGCGGCAGCTACGGCGCCGGCAACTACGCCATGTGCGGCAGAGCCTACGGCGGCCGTTTCCTGTGGATGTGGCCCAACGCGCGCATCTCCGTCATGGGCGGAGAGCAGGCCGCCAGCGTGCTCGCCACCGTGCGCCGGGACGGCGCCGAGGCCCGGGGCGAGGAGTGGCCCGAAGACGAGGAGGCCGCCTTCCGCGACTCGATCCGCCGCCAGTACGAGGACCAGGGCAACCCTTACTATGCGACGGCCCGGCTGTGGGATGACGGCATCATCGATCCGCTGGACACCCGCCGGGTACTGGCCCTCGGACTCGCGGTGAGCGCCGGCGCGCCGGATCCCGGCGAGGGTCCCTACGGCATCTTCCGGATGTAGACGGGGCAGCCGGGGTAGCCATGTTCCAGCGCATCCTGATCGCCAACCGCGGCGAGATCGCCTGCCGCATCATCCGGACCTGCCGCCGGCTCGGCATCGCCACGGTGGCGGTGTACTCCGAAGCCGACGGGCGCGCCCGCCACGTGCGCATGGCGGACGCCTGCCTGCCGATCGGCCCGGCGCCGGCCGCCGGATCCTACCTGGACGGCGAGCGTATCGTCCGCGCGGCGCTGGACGCCGGCGCCGAGGCCGTCCATCCCGGCTACGGCTTCCTGGCCGAGAACGCGGATTTCGCTGCCGCCTGCCGGCAGGCGGGCCTGGTCTTCATCGGCCCGGAGACGGACACCATCCGCAGCATGGGCTCCAAGCGCGCGGCCAAGGACATCATGGATTCGGCCGGCGTGCCGGTGATCCCGGGTGTCTCGGGCATCGGCAGCGTCGACGAACTGCGGCGCAGCGCCCAGGGCCTCGGCCTGCCGGTGCTGCTGAAGCCCTCGGCCGGCGGCGGCGGCAAGGGCATGCGGGTGGTGCGCGATCCCGCCCAGCTGGAGGAAGCGTGGACCGCAGCGAAGCGGGAGGCGCTGGCCGCCTTCGGCGACGACGAGATCATCGTGGAGAAGTTCATCGAGCACCCGCGCCACGTCGAGGTGCAGATCTTCGGCGACAGCCACGGCAACCTGGTGCACCTGTACGAGCGCGAGTGCTCCATGCAGCGCCGCCAGCAGAAGATCCTGGAGGAGTCGCCCGCCCCGGGGCTCACACGCAATCAGCGCGACGCGCTGCACGGCGCCGCGCTCGCCGCCGGTCGGGCGGTGGCCTACGTGAACGCCGGCACGGTCGAGTTCATGCTGGACGGACGCGGCCAGTTCCACTTCCTGGAGATGAACACCCGCCTGCAGGTGGAGCATCCGGTGACGGAGCTGACCACCGGGCTGGACCTGGTGGAATGGCAGCTCCGGGTGGCGAGCGGCGAGCCGCTACCGGCCGCCCAGGGCGAGATCGCGAGTCGCGGCCACGCCATCGAGGCACGCATCTACGCCGAGGACCCGGCGCGGGATTTCCTGCCGTCCACCGGCGGGATCGAGGTATTCGACTGGCCCCGGCGCGATCCCCTGGTGCGCATGGACACCGGTTACGAGGCCGGCGACGCCGTCGAGCGCTACTACGACCCCCTGGTCGCGAAGCTCGTCGCCAGCGGGCCGGACCGCGACGCCGCCCTCAGACACCTGCAGTCCGCGCTGGCCGGCTGCGTCCTGTTCGGCCCGCGTAACAACCTCGCCTTCCTGCGCCGCCTGGCGCGCACGCCGGCGTTCGCGGAGGGCCGCAGCGACACCGGCTATGTGGACCGGGAACTCGACGACCTGACCCGGCCGACGCCGGTGCCGGACGGGGTCCTGCTCACCGCGGCGGCGGCCGTCATGCGCCGGCTGCAGCGCAGCAGCGGCGAGGACGCCTCGCCCTGGGCCGCCGCGGACGCCTGGCGCGGCCGCCCCGCCGCCGGGACGACCATCGCCTTCGACACGGCCGCGGGCGAGCGGCGCATCACGGCCCACGGTGGTCCGCAGACCTTCTCCATGGCCATCCGGGATGCGCAGCAGGCGAGCGCCGATGACCGGGAATGGCACCGGGTGCGGCTGATCGACACCGGTTGCCGCGGGCTGGTGGCGGAGATCGACGGCGCATCCCGCGCGGTGGAGATCGCCTGCACCGCCCGCCGGGTCCAGGTTACGGTGGACGACGAGACCCGGGAGTTCGACATCGCCGACCCGTGGGCCACGGAATCGGCCATGCCCGAGACCGACGCGCATCCGGCAGCACCCATGCCCGGGCGCGTCGTCGAGGTGGCGGTGGCCGAGGACGACCGGGTGTCGGAAGGCGACAAGGTGCTGGTGCTCGAGGGCATGAAGATGGAGTTCACGCTGCGCGCGGGCACGGCCGGCCGGGTCGAGCGCGTACGCGTGGCGGAGGGCGATTTCGTGGAAGCCGAGGCGGTCCTTGTCGACATCGAACCCGATGCGGAACGGTGAAACCATCCGTCCCGACGGCAGCGTCCGCCTGCCGCCGAATTAGCCCGGGAGTCGCCGGCGCGAGGGGCGCCGGCCTGTCTCACATGCCGCTGTAGTTCGGGCCGCCGCCGCCCTCCGGCGTGACCCAGCGGATGTTCTGCTTCGGGTCCTTGATGTCGCAGGTCTTGCAGTGGACGCAGTTCTGCGCGTTGATGCGGAAGACCTTGCTGCCCTCCTCTTCCACCACCTCGTACACGCCGGCCGGGCAATAGCGCTGGGACGGGCAATCGTAGGTGGGGAGGTTGAACTCGATGGGCAGCGACGGGTCCTTCAGCTGCAGGTGGACCGGCTGGTCTTCCTCGTGGTTGGTACCGGACAGATAGACTGACGACAACCGGTCGAAGGTGATCACCCCGTCCGGCTTCGGGTAGTCGATCTTCTCGCACTCGGCGGCGGGCTTCAGCTCCTCGTGGTCCGGCACCCGGTTGTGCATTGTGAACGGCATGCGCCCGCGCATGATGTTCTGGTCCAGGAACGTGAACGCCGCGCCGAAGAAGGTGCCGAACTTGTGCTGCGAGGGTTCGAAATTGCGCGCCTTGTACAGCTCCTCGTGCACCCAGGAATTCTTCACCCGCTCCTCGTGGGCGACCAGATCGCTGCCGCCCTCGTCGCCGGCCTCGAAGGCCTCGAACACGGACTCGGCGGCCAGCATGCCGGTCTTCATCGCCGTATGCGCACCCTTGATCTTCACGCCGTTCAGGTAGCCCGCGTCGCAGCCCACCAGGAGCCCGCCGGGGAAGCAGGTCTTCGGCAGCGCCTGCAGGCCGCCCTTGTTGACCGCCCGCGCCCCGTACGAGATGCGCTCGGCGCCGTCCAGGTACTGGCGGATCTTCGGATGGGTCTTCCAGCGCTGGAACTCGGCGAAGGGATCGAGATGGGGATTCGAGTAGTTCAGCGCGATGATGAAGCCGAGATATACCTGGTTATTCTCGGCGTGATAAAGGAAGCCGCCGCCCTCGGTGTCGTTGCGCAGGGGCCAGCCGAGAGAATGCACCACCAGACCTTCCTCGTGCTTCGCCGGGTCGATCTCCCACACCTCCTTCAGGCCGATGCCGTAGTGCTGGGGATCGGAGTTCGCGCGCAGATCGTATTTGTCCATCAGCTCTTTGCCGAGATTGCCGCGCACGCCCTCGGCGAAGATGGTGTAGCGGGCCCGCAGTTCGTAGCCCGGGGTGAACGAGTCCTTCTGCCCGCCTTCCCGGTCCACACCCATGTCGCCGGTGATCACGCCCGCGACCTTGCCGTCCTCGTACAGCACCTCGGCGGCCGCGAAGCCGGGGAATACGTCGACTTCCAGCGCCTCCGCCTGCTCGGCCAGCCACACGCAGAGCTTGCCGAGACTGATGATGTAGTTGCCCTCGTTGTGCATGGGGCCGGGGACGAACGGCCCGGGCACCTTCATGGCACCCTTCTCCGAGGTCATGTAGTAGATGTCGTCACGGCTGACGCCGGTCTTCACCGGCGCGCCCCGCTCCTTCCAGTCGGGGAACAGCTCGTCCAGGGCCCTGGGTTCGAAGACGTTGCCGGAGAGGATATGCGCGCCGATCTCCGAGCCTTTCTCCACGACGACGACGGAGAGCTCGCGGCCCTTGTCCTGCGCCAGCTGCTTCAGCCGGCAGGCCGCGGCCAGACCGGCCGGCCCGGCGCCTACGATAACGACGTCGAATTCCATGGATTCGCGTTCCACGTGTCATCCCCTCTGTTGGTTGCTGGATCGGGGCTGAAGGCCCTCCTACATAGCTCGGGGCTGGAGCCCCTCCTGCATGCGATTCGTGCGCTTGCGAAGTATCCCGACAATTCTAACATCCCGTGCCCGGGCGGCGCCTGTCGAGGCCTTGTGGAGGCAGAGGCGCGGACGGTGTACGCTCCGTTGCGCCATGACCATCCGTCACCGCTACCTGGACTGCGTGCGCCGGGAGGACCTGACCCGGGACCCGGCCCAGGAGGCGGCCGTCACGGAGCTGCAGCGGCTGCACGACGAACTGACCCGGGATGCCGGGGCGGCGGCGGCGCTGCGCCGCGGCCTGGCGCGTCGTTTCCCCGGGCGCTTCGCGCTCGAGCCGGTGCGCGGCCTGTATCTCTGGGGCGGCGTCGGCCGCGGCAAGACCCTGCTCATGGACCTGTTCTTCGAGGAGCTGCCGTTCGAGGACAAGCTGCGCATCCACTTCCACCGCATGATGCGGCGGGTGCACGAGGCGCTGAAGCGCCACGGGCGCCTGGAGGACCCGCTCGACCGGGTCGCCGCTGACATGGCCGCGGACACCCGGGTGCTGTGTTTCGACGAGTTCTTCGTCTCCGACATCGCCGATGCCATGATCCTCGGCCGGCTGCTCCGCGCGCTGTTCCGCCGCGGCGTCACGCTGGTGGCCACCTCGAACCTGCCGCCGTCGGAACTCTATCGCGACGGCCTGCAGCGCCAGCAGTTCCTGCCGGCGATCGAAGCCATCGAGCGTCACTGCCGGGTGTTCCACCTGGATGCCGAGACCGATTACCGGCTACGCGTGCTGGAGGAGGCGGAGATCTACCACGCGCCACTCGACGAGGCCGCAGACCGTAACCTGGCGGGCTACTTCCGGCGCATCGCCTCGGGGCGCGAGGAAGGCGGCCGCACCCTCACCATCCAGGGCCGGCCGGTGCGCACCGTCCGGCTGGCCGAGGGCGTCGCCTGGTTCGAGTTCGCCGAGTTGTGCGACGGCCCGCGCAGCCAGGACGACTACATCGAGATCGCCCGACGCTATCACACGGTGATACTGGCGGGCGTGCCCGTGTTCGACCGCTCGAGCGAGAACCCCGCCCGGCGCTTCATCGCCCTGGTGGACGAGTTCTACGAGCGCCGGGTCAATCTGATCCTGTCGGCGGCGGCGGCGCCCGACGAGCTGTACCGGGGCCGGCGCCTCGCCTTCGAATTCGAGCGCACCGTGAGCCGGCTTATCGAGATGCAGTCGCGGGAGTATCTCGCCGCGCCCCACCTCGCCTGATGCCCGCCGCGCTATTGCGGCATCTCCGGGCTGGTCACCGCCCTTCGCGGAGGCTAACCTCACCCGGTCTGCGGCGAGATGCCGAAATGCTGGACGGAGACCATGGCCGAGAAGCAACAGGAACTGATACTCGAGGACTTCCTCCCCTACCGGCTGTCCATACTGTCCAACACGGTGAGTGCCACCATTGCGGGCGCCTATTCAAAGCGCTTCGGCCTGTCGATACCCGAGTGGCGCATCATGGCCGTGCTGAGCCGTCACCCGGGCCTGTCGGCCTCGGAAGTGGCCGAGCGCACGCTGATGGACAAGGTCGCCGTCAGCCGCGCGGTGGGCAAGCTGATCAAGAGCGGGCGCATTAACCGGCGCTTCGCCGATCAGGACCGGCGTCGTTCCATCCTGCACCTGTCGCCGGCCGGCGAGGAAGTGTATGCCGAGGTAGCGCCGCTGGCGCTGAAGTTCGAGCGCGAACTCCTGCACGGACTCAGCGACGACGAGGTGCACTCGCTGGACGTACTGCTCGAGCGGCTGCTCGCGCGGGCGCGGCTGCTCGGCGCACCCCACTACTGAGTCAGCTGCCGTCGGCGAGCTCCGTGCGCACCCGGATCAGTTCCGGGAAGAAGTCGTAGTCGAGCGCCCGCTTCAGCCAGGTGACGCCCGCCGTGCCGCCGCTGCCGCGCTTGTGGCCGATGATGCGCTCCACCGTCTTCAGGTGGTGGAAGCGCCAGAACTGGAAGTTGTTGGACACGTCCATGAGCGCCTCGGCCAGTTCGTAGGCCTGCCAGTGGCGCTCGGGCTCCGCATAGATCTCGCCCAGCGCGGCCACCACCCGGTCGTCGGTCTGCCGCGGCGCCGTGAAATCCCGCTCGATGGCCTCCCGCGGCACCGGCAGGCCGATGCGCGCCAGGTGACGCAGGAACTCGTCGAAGATGGCGGGCGCCTCCAGCGCCGCTCGCAGCCGCCGGTGCCACTCCTCGTGGCGGGCGAATACGGCGATCTTCGCCGGGTCCTTGTTGCCGAGCATGAACTCCACCAGCCGGTACTGGGGTGACTGGAAGCCGGAGGCCTGCCCGAACACGTGGCGGAACTCGGCGTACTCGCTGGGCGTGAGCGTATCCAGCACGTCCCACTGACTGTAGAGCTGGTGCTGCACCTGCTTCACCCGCGCCAGAATCTTCGCCGCGCGGGCGATCTGGTCATCGCGGATGGCGGCCATTGCCGCCTCGAGCTCGTGTACGGTCAGCTTGAACCAGAGCTCCGCCACCTGATGCTGGATGACGAACAGCATCTCGTCGTGATGGGGCGGATCACTCAGCGGGCGCTGCGCGGACAGCAGCCGGTCGAGACGGAGATAACCGGCATAGTCCTCGCGAGGATCGAGGTCGGTATGGAACGCGTTGTCGTAATGGTCGGACGCCATGGGGGACGGTCTCCTCCTCGCCGACCGGCACCGCGGCCGGCGGCCTGTCATGACTGGATGCGCGGCAGGATACCAGCAAGCGGGCGACCACGGCGGGGCAGTGTCCTCGTGTATACTGGCGCCCCGTTGGAAGACGGTCACACCCCCGCCGGGATCGCGGCCGGCGGCGTCAGGAACTGCGATCATAGTGAGCCCCAAAGCGCTGCGCCGGAACTCGGACCAGAAAGACCGGATCCTGGAAGAGATCGTCGGCGCCGTACGCGGCTCCGGACCGTTCAGGAATCGCGCGCGCCTCGGCACCTTCATCCGCCACTACTACGCCGACGTCGACGTCGAGGACCTGCGCGCAGCCACACCGGATAACCTGGCCGGCGCGGCCCTCGCCCACCTGGAACTCGGCATGACCCGGCGGCGCGGCCGCCACCGGCTGCGAATCTACAACCCCGACCCCGGGCGCGATGGCTGGGACTCCAGCCACACCATCGTGGAGATGGTGAACGACAACATGCCGTTCCTGGTGGACTCGCTGGGGATGGCGGTGGCACGCACGGGCGCCAACGTGCATCTGACCGTCCATCCGCTGTTGCGCCTGGAGCGCGATGCACAGGGGGCCCTGACCGCCATCCATCCCCGCTCCGCCAGGGAAGGCCATGTGGAGTCTTTCGTGCGCCTGGAGATCGACCGGGAGACGAGCGACCGGCGCATGGCGGCCCTGAAGCGCGCGCTGGAGGAGACGCTGCGCGACGTGCGTGCGGCCGTGCGCGACTGGCGCCGCATGCGCGAGAAGATGCTCGAGGCCGCCGCCGCGCTGGAGGGTCCGGCCGGTCGCGTGGACGAGACGCTGGTGGAGGAGAGCCGCCATCTGCTCGAGTGGATGGCGGACGATCACTTCACCTTCCTCGGCTACCAGGAATACGAGGTCGTGCGCAGTAACGGCGATGCCCAGCTCCGGCCGGTGGCAGACACGGGCCTCGGCATCCTGTCGAAACGCCGCTCGGCGGAGCGCTGGGTCACGATGACGCCGGAAATGCGGCGCGAGGCCCGCGGGCGGGAGCTTCTGATCCTGACCAAGGCGAATGCCCGCTCCACGGTGCACCGTCCCAGCCATCTCGACTATATCGGCGTGAAGGTCTTCGACGAGGCGGGCCAGCCGGTGGGCGAGAAGCGCTTCCTCGGGCTGCTCACCTCGGTGGCCTACAACGAGAGCCCGCGCGCCATCCCGCTCTTGCGCCTGAAGGTCCGGCGAGTGATCGAACGGGCGGAACTGGACCCCAGCGGCCACCGCGGCAAGGCGCTCATGCACGTGCTGGACACCTACCCCCGGGACGAGCTGTTCCAGGCCTCGGTACGGGATCTGTTGCGCACGACCTCCGGCATCCTGAACCTGCAGGAGCGCCAGCGGGTGAAGCTGTTCCTGCGCCGGGATGCGTTCCGCCGCTTCTTCTCCTGTCTCGTCTACGTGCCCCGGGAGAAGTACAACACCCGGGTGCGCCAGCGCATCGAGAGCATCCTGATGCAGGCGTTCGACGGGCTCAGCATCGAGTCGTCGGTGGAGTTGTCGGAGTCGGTGCTGGCCCGGCTGCATCTCATCGTGCACATCGAGCAGGGCCGCAAGCCGAGGATCTCCATCCGCCAGATCGAGAAGGACATCGGCGCGGCCGTGGTGACGTGGCAGGACCGTCTCGCCGACGCGCTGGTGGAGCACCTGGGCGAGGCCCGCGGTATCGCACTCGCCCGCCGCTACGGCCACATCTTCCCGCTGGCCTACGAGGAGGACGTGCTGCCGGCAGCAGCCTGCGCTGACGTGGCGACGCTGGACCGGCTGACGGGCGGCGAGACCGGCGCCGGCGAGGACACCGAGCTGTACCGGCCGCCGGGTGTCACCGAGCGGCTGCATTTCAAGATCTTCCGTCCCGGCGAGCCTCTGCCGCTCTCCGATGCCCTGCCCATCCTCGAGAACCTGGGCGTGCGGGTCGTGAGCGAGCGGCCGTACCACCTGGAACCGGACGACGGCAGCGCCTGGTGGATCCAGGACTTCGAGCTGGAGCATCCGCGCGGCGCCGCCATCGACCCGGCGGAGGCCGAGCGCCGCTTCGAGGATGCCTTCTCGCGGGTACTCGCCGGCGAGTGTGAAAACGACGGGCTGAACCGGCTGGTACTGGAGGCCGGTCTGAGCGCGCGGGAGACCTCGATACTGCGCGCGTTCTCCAAGTACCTGCTGCAGCTGGGCTTGCCGTTCTCGCAGCCCTACATGGAGTCGGTGCTGGCACGCCATCCGCAGATGGCCGCGCTTCTGGTACGCCGTTTCAGGCTGCAGTTCGACCCGGATGGCGACGCCGAGACCGCCCGCGCCGGGCTCGAGGACTGCCGCCGCGAGATCGGCCGACGGGTCGCCGAGGCGGCGACCCTGGACGAGGACCGGATACTGCGCGCCTACACGGGTGTCCTGGAGGCGGCGCTGCGCACGAATTTCTTCCGCGTCGACGAAGCCGGCCGGGAGCCGCCGGCCATCGCCATCAAGTTCGACCCTTCCGCGCTGGAAGAGGCACCGCTGCCGCGCCCCCGCTACGAGATCTTCGTATATTCGCCGCGGGTGGAAGGCACCCATCTGCGCGCCGGCCCGGTGGCGCGCGGCGGCATCCGCTGGTCGGACCGCCGCGAGGACTTCCGCACCGAGGTGCTCGGCCTGATGAAGGCACAGACGGTCAAGAACACGGTAATCGTCCCCACCGGCGCCAAGGGCGGTTTCCTGCCCAAGCGCCTGCCCGGGGGTGACAAGGGCGACCGGGACGCGGTGCAGGCCGAGGTGATCGCCTGTTACCGCATCTTCATCAGCTCGCTGCTGGACATCACCGACAACATCGTCGAGGGCGAAGTGGTGCCGCCGGATCGCGTGGTGCGCCTCGACCGCGACGACCCCTACCTGGTGGTGGCCGCCGACAAGGGCACGGCCGCATTCTCCGACATCGCCAACGGCATCTCGGCGGATTACGGCTTCTGGCTGCACGACGCGTTCGCCTCGGGCGGCTCGGCCGGCTACGACCACAAGAAGATGGGCATCACCGCGCGAGGCGCCTGGGAGGCCGTGCGCCGCCATTTCCGCGAGATGGGCATCGAGACCCAGAGCCAGGAATTCACGGTGGTCGGCATCGGCGACATGAGCGGCGACGTGTTCGGCAACGGCATGCTGCTGTCGGAGACCATCCGCCTGCTGGCGGCGTTCAACCACCAGCACATCTTCCTGGACCCGGACCCGGACGCCGCGGCGAGCTTTGCCGAGCGCGAGCGCCTGTTCGCCCTGTCCCGCTCGAGCTGGGAGGACTACGACAAGCGGCTGATCTCCGCCGGCGGCGGCATCTGGCCCCGCTCGGCCAAGAGCATCCCGCTGAGCGCCGAGGTGCGCGCCATGCTGGGCGTCACGGAGGAGAGCCTGAGCCCGCCCCAGCTGATACGCGCCATCCTGCGCATGGACTGCGACCTGCTCTGGAACGGCGGCATCGGCACCTACGTCAAGGCCGGCAGCGAGTCCCATACCGAGGTGGGCGACCGCAGCAACGACGCCGTGCGCGTCAACGCCAGCGAACTCGGCTGCCGGGTGGTCGGCGAAGGCGGCAACCTGGGTCTCACGCAGCGGGCGCGCATCGAGTTCGCGCTGGCCGGCGGACGCATCAACACGGACTTCATCGACAACTCGGGCGGCGTGGACAGCTCCGACCGGGAAGTGAACATCAAGGTGCTGCTCGGCCAGGTGGCCGAGACGCGGCGCATGACCACGGGGCGGCGCAACCGGCTGCTGGCGGACATGACCGAGGACGTGGGCGCACTCGTTCTGCGCAACAACTATCTGCAGACCCAGGCCATCAGCATGATGCAGGCCACCGGGGCCGACCGCCTCAGCGAGCATCTCTATCTCATCCAGGCGCTGGAGAAGACCGGCCTGCTGGACCGGGAGCTCGAGTACCTGCCGGACGACGAGACCCTGGAAGAACGGCGCCAGCGCGACCTGGGGCTCACCCGGCCCGAACTGGCGGTGCTGCTCAGCTATTCGAAGATCGAGCTCTACGCCCGCATGCAGGCCGCCCATATCCCCACCGACGGCTATCTGGCGAAAGAACTCGAGCAGTACTTCCCGGCGCCGCTGCCCCGCCGCTACGGCGACCTGATCCGCGAGCACCGCCTCGGCGGCCAGATCCTGGCCACGCTGATCACCAACAGCATGGTCAACCGGATGGGTCCCGCCTTCGCCTGGCGGGCGGCGGACGAGACCGGCGCCGACGCGGTGAGCGTGGCCCGCGGCTACGCGGTGGCGCGTGAGGTCTGCGGCGCCCGCGACATCTGGGCAGACATCGAGGCGCTGGACAATGTCATACCGGCCGAGACCCAGTACCTGGTCATGTTCGAGGTCAGCCGCAAACTGCGCCACGCGTGCTACTGGCTGCTGCGCCGCGAGCAGCCCTACGAGAGCATCGAGGCCGCCGTGCAGGCACTCAAGCCCGGGGTCAGCTTCGTGTTCCAGAAACTCGGTTCGCTGCTGCACGACAGCGCGCGCCAGCGTCTTGCGCGCATGAGCAACGAGTTCGAGTCCATGGGCCTGCCCGGCCGACTCGCCCAGCGCATCGCCGCGCTGACGGCGGTCACCTCGGCGCTGGACATCGTCGACATCGCCGGCGACCGGGACCTCAGGCGGGTCGCGCGGCTGTATTTCGAGCTGGGCCGCGGACTGCGCCTGGACTGGGTACGAGAGAGGATCGACGAGCTGCAGGCGCGCGGCCACTGGCAGGCCCTGGCGCGCAGCCGTCTGCGTGACAATATCCGCAACGTCCAGCGCACCCTCACGGAGCGGCTGCTGGAGGAGACCGGGCCGGAGCTCGGCACCGGCGAGGCCGTGCTCAGCTGGCTGGACGGCGCCGGCGAACGGGTGCGCGTGGCGCGCCACATGCTCGACGAGATGCAGAAGAGCGCCCGTACCGATTTTGCTACGCTCTCGGTCGCCACCGACGAGCTGACTAAACTCACGGGCCGCTGACAGGACCGCGGGACGCCGACGACCATCCCGGACACAACCCCGAACAACAATGGCTGACAGATAATGGCAGACGAACAACTCATCGCGGTATTCATCGACTTCGAGAACCTGGCGCTGGGCGCCAAGGAGACGCCCCAGGGCACCTTCGACATCAAGCTGGTGCTGAAGCGCCTGCTCGAGAAGGGCCGGCTGGTGTACAAGCGCGCCTACTCCGACTGGAGCCGCTACCAGAAGTACGTGCGCGACTTCCACGAGCAGGGCATCGAGCTGATCGACATCCCGCAGACCAAGTTCAGCGGCAAGAACAGCGCCGACATCCGCATGGTGGTGGACGCCATCGATCTCTGTTACGCGAAGAGCCACATCGACGCCTTCGCCCTGGTATCGGGCGACAGCGACTTCTCGCCGCTGGTCTCGAAACTGAAGGAGAACGACAAGCGCGTGATCGGCTGCGGCATCAAGAGCTCCACCTCGGATCTGCTCATCGGCAACTGCGACGAGTTCATCTACTACGACGATCTGGCCCGCGTGGCCGGGCGCAAGCAGACCCAGGGCGCGAAGAAGAAGAAGACCGAGCAGAGGAGCGGCACCAACGGCAAGCGCCAGGAGGCGCTGGAGATGCTGGTGGAGATCGTCGACTCGCTGGAGGCCGATTACGACCCGCTGTGGGGCTCACTGGTCAAGCAGACCATGCGCCGCGTGCACCCGGGCTTCAACGAGAACTACTACGGCTTCAAGAACTTCTCCGAGCTGCTGGAATCGGCGCAGAAGGAGAAGCTCATCCGGATCGACTTCGACGACGCGCGGGGCAACTACATCGTGCACACGGTGTAAGGCCTAACTGCCGACACCGGCAACGGACCGAGAGAGGTAACTAGCGAGATGCCAGGACAACTGATCCTCTGCCGCCACGGCCAGAGCGAGTGGAATCTGAAGAACCTGTTCACCGGCTGGACCGACGTGGATCTCACGGAGAAAGGCATCGAGGAGGCGAAGGAGGCCGGCCGCACGCTGGCCGAGGCCGGCTACCGCTTCGACGTGGCCTACACCTCCGTGCTGAAGCGCGCGATACGCACGCTGTGGCTGATCCAGGACGAGATGGATCTCATGTGGATACCCGTGCACCGCAGCTGGCGGCTGAACGAGCGCCATTACGGCGCGCTGCAGGGCCTGAACAAGGCGGAGACGGCGGAGAAATACGGCGAGGAGCAGGTGCACGTCTGGCGACGTAGCTACGACACCCCGCCGCCCCCGCTGGAGGAAGACGACGACCGTCATCCCCGCTTCGACCGCCGCTATGCCGGCATCGCCGACCTGCCCGCCACCGAGTCCCTGAAGACC
Source organism: Lentisalinibacter sediminis (assembly GCF_040706615.1). Taxonomy (NCBI): domain Bacteria; kingdom Pseudomonadati; phylum Pseudomonadota; class Gammaproteobacteria; order Woeseiales; family Woeseiaceae; genus Lentisalinibacter; species Lentisalinibacter sediminis. The sequence goes on from NZ_JAPDRF010000004.1 coordinate 263,142, forward strand.
ACGCTGGAGCGGGTGGTGCCCTACTGGGACGACGTGATCGCGCCGGACCTGCTGGCCGGCCGGCACGTACTGATCGCCGCCCACGGCAACAGCCTGCGCGCACTGGTGAAGATGCTGGACGGGATGTCCGACGACGATATCACCGGCTTCAACATCCCCACCGGCATCCCGCTCGCCTACGAGCTGGACGACGACCTGAAACCGCGCGGCCGGGAGTTCCTGGGCGACCCGGACGCGGTGGCGAAGGCGGCCGCCGCCGTGGCGAACCAGGCGAAAGGCTGAGGAGAGGACCATGATTCACGATCTCGGCGATGCGAGTCCGGACCTCCACGAGGACGCCTGGGTGGCGCCCGATGCCCGGCTGATCGGCCGCGTGCGGCTGAAGGCCGGGGCCAGCGTCTGGTTCCAGTCCGTGCTGCGCGGCGATAACGAGTGGATCGAGATCGGCGAGGGCTCCAACGTCCAGGACGGGACGGTGATGCACACGGATATGGGCTATCCGCTCACGGTCGGCGACCGGGTCACGATCGGCCACAAGGTCATGCTGCACGGCTGTACCGTCGGCGCCGACAGCCTGATCGGCATCGGCAGCATCATCCTGAACGGCGCGCGCATCGGCTCGAACACGGTGGTGGGAGCCAACAGCCTGGTCACCGAGGGCAAGGAGTTCCCCGACGGCGTGCTGGTCCTCGGCGCGCCGGCCAAGGTCGTGCGCGAGCTGAGCGACGAGGAGATCGCGATGATCCGGCACTCGGCGAAGCACTACGTGGAGAACGCGCGGCGCTACCGGCGCGATCTCGACTGAGGCAGAGGTGGCGCAGCCGGGTCGGCAGGGCCCGGCCGCAGGCGATCAGGCATCCGGCAGCTGCGAGCGCAGCCACACGAAACCGAATGCGCCGCCGGTCGTGAGTGCGAGCGGCAGGAACAGCGCGTAGATGCCCAGCCCTTCCTCCACGCCCTGCAGTATCTGATAGGCGCCGACGCCGGCGATCGGAGCCAGCAGACCGCGCACCCCGGTCAGGGTCACGTGCAGGCCCATGTATTCCGTCGCGCGGGCATCCGAGGCGAAGTCGTTGTGGCCCAGGTTCCAGCCCAGGCGTCCGCCGGCATAGCCCGTGCCGAGCAGCGCCGCGCCGAGCCACAGCACCTCGATGCGCGCCGTGAACACGCCGATGAGGAATGCGGCCATGGCGGCCACGAAGGACCAGCTCTGGATGGCGCGGTAGCGCACGATGTGCACCCGATCGAAGAAGCGGGCCCACAGCGGGATGGAGAGCGGAATCACTGCGAAGGGGATGGACGAGGTGATCAGCATCTGCTGCAGCCGCGACAGGCCGAGCTGCTCGTTCAGTATCACCACCAGCAGGGCCACCACCATCAGGTTGCCGCTGCCGAACACGAACATGCAGGTGAGATAGCGCCGGTAGTCGTGGTCCGTGCGCAGGATGCCGAACAGATCCCGGCGCCGGCGCCGGCCGGGGCCCGCCTGCTCCGCCCGCTCGGCGGCCACCAGGCGCCGGTGACCGCGCACGCGCACCCGGGCATACAGCGCCATGCCGCCGAACATCGCCAGCGCGGCCGCGGGATAGACGTAGCGGAAGGCGAGCGGGTCGCGGTCCAGCAGCAGGCCGGTGACGACGCCGGTCGTGGCCATGCCCAGCGCCGCCAGCACGGTCACCCGCGCCGTGAAGTTGCCGCGGACATGGCGCGGATAATTCGCGCGCCAGATCGCCGAGCGCACCGTCACGATGCCGGACCAGAACAGCCGGGCGCCGATCACGCCGGCGACGAACAGGGCCAGACCCCAGCCGTTGATGGGCGCCAGCGCGATGGCGAGGAGGCTCAATCCGGCGGCGAGCTTCAGCGCGGTAAGGACCCGCACCTTGTCCCGGCCGCTGGCCATGCCGGCCCACAGGAACGACAGTATGTTGGCGAACGCCGGCGCACCGGCCACCAGCGCGACGCTCTGGTTCAGGGCCACGTCGCCGACGGCGCCGGCGAAGGCATTCTTGGCGATAACGCCCACCACGCCGCCCTCGACCGCGCCGAGGCCCAGGGAGAAGAGCGTCCAGGCACGCAGTTCGCGGCCGTACAGCGCGCGGGCCACGAACGGCATGCGGGCCGAGAAGAACCAGCTCAGATAGTGGCGCATGGACCCGGTATCGCGCGGACGCCCGGACAGGCGCAGGGGAAAGCGCACACCATGGTTAGTCCTGGGCGGCGGCGCTTCTGCGCTTGCGCTCCAGCGGCTCGCGCCAGACCCGAACCAGGCCCTCCTGGGCCGTTGAGGCCACCAGCACGCCGTCGCGGCTGAAGATCTGGCCGCGGGAGTAGCCCCGTCCGGCCGACGCGTTGGGACTGTCGAAGCTGTAGAGCAGCCACTCGTCCACCCGCGCCTGGCGGTGGAACCACAGCGCGTGATCGAGGCTCGCCATCTGCACGTTGCCCGTGCCGAAGCGCAGCCCGTGGGGCAGCGTCGAGGTGCCCAGCAACTCGTAGTCGGAGAAATAGGCAAGCAGATTGCGGTGCAGGTCGGGGTCGTCCGGCAGGCGGTCCGCGGCGCGCACCCAGACATGCTTGACCGGCGGCCGCCTCTCCGGCTTCAGGAAGTCCGGCGGATCCACGGGGCGGAATTCGAACGGCCGCTTCTGGGTGAAGAACCGGCGCATCTTCTCGGGCAGCACGTGGACGATCTCGGAGGCGAGCTCGTGGGAGTCGCGCAACTCCTCCGGCGGCGTCACCTGCGGCATCTCCGCCTGGTGCTCCAGGCCCTCCTCCGGTACCTGGAACGACGCAGACAGGTTGAAGATGGGCCGCCCGTGCTGGATGGCCACCACCCGGCGCACGGAGAAGCTCCGTCCGTCCCGGGCGCGATCGACGTCGTAGACGATCGGTGCCTCCACGTCGCCGCGGCGCAGGAAGTAGGCGTGCAGGGAATGGGCCACCCGGCCTTCCACGGTGTGATGGGCCGCGGACAGAGCCTGACCGAGGACCTGGCCGCCGAATACCTGCGCACTGCCGATATCACGGCTGTCGCCGCGGAAGATGTTCTCCTCGATGCGCTCGAGCTTCAGCAGTTGCAGCAGATCGGCGAGTACGGCGTCCATCCGGAGGCTCCGTGGCGGGAGAAACGAGGCCGGTATTCTAGCAGGCGCCGTCGGCAGCCCGGCCGGCGGAATCGACGGGACGTGGCAGCCCGGTTTATAGTGGATTCACTGGCGGTGGAGGAACCTCCGGAGGAGGAAGGCGATGGCTGACGAACTCGGCGGCGGCTCCGTGTGGCCACGGCGACTGGGGCGCCTCGCGCTGTACGCGGCGCTGGCGGCCGTGGTCGCGCTGGTGATTGCGGGACCCGGCCACCGCTTCGGCATCGTCGGCGTCATGCCCGGCATCCGGCTGTCGATGGCCGGCGGCGCTCTCGCCCTGGTGGCGCTGCTGGTCGGCATCATCGCGGTCATCGGCATCCTGCGGGTGCCGGGACAGCCCGCCCTCGGCAGCGCGGTGGTGGCCGTGGTGATCGGCGCGGCAATCTCGGTGCAGCTCTACGGCTGGTTCGCGCAGGCCCGCAGCGTGCCGCCCATCCACGACATCAGCACCGACCTCGAGGATCCGCCGGCGTTCTCGGCGATCGCGCCGCTCAGGGCCGGCGCACCCAATCCGGCCGCCTGGGCCGGGCCGGAGAACGCCGAGCAGCAGCGCCGGGCCTATCCGGACCTGGACAGTCTGGTCGTGGATGCGCCGCCCGCCGACGTGGTCCGGCGCGCCGCGGAGATCGCCCGGGCCTTCGGCTGGGAGGTCGTCGCCGCCGAGCCCGACGCGGGCCGGCTGGAGGCAGTGGACACGACCTTCTGGTTCGGCTTCCGCGACGACGTGGTGCTGCGCGCCCGCACCGTGACGGCAGGCACCGAGGTGGACGTCCGCTCGAAATCCCGGGTGGGGCGGAGCGATCTCGGCACCAACGCTGCGCGCATCCGCGAGTTCCTGGCAGCGCTGCAGGAGTCGCTGGCCACATCCGGCTAGCTATTGGCCATTGGCTATTGGCCGTTGTCAGGGCGCCTGCATCGCGCCGCCGTCCACCCGGATGTCCTGGGCGCTGACGAAGGCGGCGTCGTCCGAGGCGAGGAACAGTGCCACCTTGGCCACGTCCAGCGGCTCGCCCAGCCGTCCGGAGGCGGACTTGCCGATCCAGAAGTCGCGGAATTCCCGGTCGGCGCGGAACGCCTGCCGGGTATTGCTGGTGACGATGGCGCCCGGCTCCAGGAAATTGGCCGTGATGCCGTCGCGGCCGAGTTCGCCGGCCAGCGTCCTCGTGAGGCCGGACACGGCGTGCCGGCAGGCCGCATAGGCCGCCCGATCCTCGGCGCCGAAGCTGGACATCACGGAGCCGATGTTGATGATGCGCCCGGCGGGGCTCTTCTTCAGGTACGGGATCGCGGCACGACAGAGACGGGTCATGGCGTCCAGATTGACATCCAGCGCCTCCTCCCGGTCGCCCTCTTCCGGGGCGCCGACCGGCAGAATGCCGGTGCCGTTCACCAGGATGTCCAGGCCGCCGAAGCGCTTGGCCACGGTCTCCATGACGAGCTCCACCGCGCCGTCGTCGGTGAGTTCCAGCGCCAGCGGCAGGATGGCGTCCCGCCGGCGGAAGGCCTGCTCAAGGCCGCTGTCCGGTCCGTCCACGGCGAGCACTTCGGCGCCGTGCTTCGCGAACAGCAGGGCCACCGCCTCGCCGATGCCGCCGGCGGCGCCGGTGATGACGGCCTTCATGCCGTGCAACCGCTGATCTACGGTCATAACTCCTTCCCTCTGCCTCTGATCGGCGTGTGATGGCTGCGGACTATACCGCCCCGCCCGCTCCCTTGCGCGGGAGCGGTTCACGGAGCGGAGGATCGGCGGGCAGCCGACTTTCGGTCAGGAAGCCTTCTCGGCCGGCAGCGTGTAGTCGCCGAAATCCTTGCGCAGGTCGGTCTTGCGGATCTTGCCCGTGGCCGTGTGGGGCAGCTCGTCGACGAACACCACGTCGTCGGGCAGCCACCATTTCGCCACCTTGCCGTCGAGGAACTCGAGGATGTCCTCCCTCGCCACGTCCGTGCCCTCCTTGCGCACGACGATCAGCAGCGGGCGCTCCGTCCACTTCGGGTGATGGACGCCGATCACGGCCGCCTCGGCCACGTCGGGATGGCCCATGGCCGCGTTCTCGAGATCGATGGAGCTGATCCACTCGCCGCCGGACTTGATCACGTCCTTGGTGCGGTCGGTGATGGTGAGGAAGCCCTCCGGGTCGATATGGGCGACGTCGCCGGTGTCGAACCAGCCGGGCTCGGCATGGGCGTCGCTCTCGCCCTCCAGCTTGAAGTAATCGCTGCACACCCAGGGACCGCGCACCTTCAGCGCGCCGGAGGACTTGCCGTCCCAGGGCAGCTCGTTGCCCTGGTCGTCGACGATCTTCATCTCGAAGCCGAAGATGCCGCGCCCGGCCTTTGCCATGATGCGGTGTTGCTCGTCCTTCGGCAGCTGCTGCTGATGGGGCTTCAGCGTGTTGGTGACGCCGAGCGGACTGGTCTCGGTCATGCCCCAGCCCTGCTGCACCGTGACCCCGTGCTGCTCGTCGAAACGGCGGATCATCGACTCCGGCACCGCCGCGCCGCCGACCAGCGTGCGCTCCAGCGTGCTGGTGGTCACTCCCGCCTGATCCATGTACTGCAGCAGCGCCAGCCAGACCGTCGGCACGCCGAGCGAGATCGTGACCTTCTCCGACTCCATCAGCTTGTACAGCGCCTCGCCGTCACCCATCTTCGGGCCGGGGAAGACCAGCTTCGCGCCCACGATCGGCGCCGCGTAAGGGATGCCCCAGGCGTTGACGTGGAACAGCGGCACGACCGGCAGCACCGTGTCGTCCAGCGACAGGTTCAGAATGTCCGGCATCAGACCCGCATAGGCGTGCAGTACGGAGGAGCGGTGGCTGTAGAGCACGCCCTTCGGATTGCCGGTGGTGCCCGAGGTGTAGCAGAGGCCGGAGGCGGTATTCTCGTCGAACTCCGGCCAGTCGTATTCGTCGCTGGCGCCGCCGATGAAGCTCTCGTAGGACACCGCGCCCTTCAGCGTGGTCGCCGGCATGTGCTCGTCGTCGGTGAGGATCACGAAGCGCTCGACGACCTCGATCTGATCCGCCAGTTTCTCCAGCAGCGGTACGAACATCGGGTCGGTCAGCAGCAGCCGGTCCTCGGCGTGGTTGATGATGTAGACGATCTGCTCCGGGAACAGCCGGGGATTGATGGTGTGGCAGACGGCGCCGATGCCGGAGATAGCGTAGTAGGCCTCCAGATGCCGGTAGTCGTTCCAGGCCAGCGTCGCCACCCGGTCGCCGAGCTTCATGCCGGCCTCCTCCAGCGCATTCGCCAGCTGCCGCGAGCGGCGGAAGCAGTCCCGGTAGGTGTAGCGGTGCAGCGGGTTGTCGCCGGTGACCGAGACGATCTCGGAATCGCCGTGGAACCGCTCCGCGTGCCTGACGATCGACGAGATCAGCAGCGGCATCTGCATCATGAGACCTTGCATCGTTGTCCTCCCCCGACAGTGCGTCGATGATTCCTGCCGCGCCGGCGGCGGCACGGTGGCCACCGATACTACACAATGAGCTGCGACGGTGGGAATGCCCGCCGGACGATGTGGCGGGTTACACTGATGCCTGGTCCGCACAGGGAGCCTGCCCATGAATTCCTCGGCCTGGATCGTGGTGGCGGCCATCGCCAACCTGATCGCGAGCATCGGCGTCATCGCCGCCGTCGTCCTGCTGGCCCGGCACATCCGGGACAACAGCGAAGCGGTGCGGATGAACGTGCGCCAGAGCGCCCTCTCGCTGCACGGCAACTTCACCGATCTGATCATCCAGAACCCGGACCTGCAGGACATCTACCGCCGCGGCCGCAAGGACTACTGGAATCTGAAAGGCCAGGACCTGTACCGCTTTTCCAACCTGGCCCAGAAGGCGTTCTGGTATTTCTCGACGCTCTACCACCAGCGGCACATGGGCAACCTGGAAGAACACCAGTGGCACGAAGGCCGGGCACACCTGAGCTACTGGCTGCAGTCCGAGGGCGTGCGTCAGTGGTGGCAGGACTTCGGCTCGAAGAGCGCGGCACCGGATTTCCGCCGCTTCGTGGACGAGGAACTCGAACGCCTCGGCCCCATCGGACGGCATCGCCGATGAGCGCGCCGGAGGCCCGCCCGCCGGTCATCGAACGCTGGCACCGTCTGGTCGCCGACCGGGACATGGCGGCGCTGGATGCGCTGCTGGCCGACGAGGTCGTCTTCCACTCGCCCGTCGTGCACACGCCCCAGGCCGGCAAGCCGCTGACCCGGATGTACCTGCAGGCGGCCATGCACGTGCTCGGCAACGAGCATTTCCGCTATGTCGGCGAGTGGTACGCGCCCCGGGGCGCCGTGCTCGAGTTCCGCACCCGGATGGAAGGCATCGAGATCGACGGCATCGACATGATCTCGTGGAACGACGAGGGGCGCATCACCGAATTCAAGGTGATGGTGCGTCCGCTGAAGGCCGTCAACCTGCTGCACGAACTGATGCGTCGCATGCTCGAAGCCGCGCAGGCCGGCGGGTCCGCCGCGGACGGCGGCAGCTGAGTCTCAACCCTCGTCCGGCAGCCGGAACAGTGTCTCCACGCTGACCCCGAACTCGCGCGCCAGGCGCAGAGCCAGTGCCGTCGACGGCACGAAATGCCCGCGCTCTATGGCATTGATGCTCTTGCGCGTGACGCCGACCCGTTCGGCGAGTTCCGCCTGGGTCCAGTCGCGCATGGCCCGGTGCACTTTCAAGGTGTTCGAGAGGCGCTCTGAGGTCATGACTAACGGGTCATCTGCAGGCGATCATCGATTGAGGTAGAGGAAGCGACCGAGTGCGGCGAGGACGCCCACGCTGATGGTGAGATTCACGACGAAATCCACGGTGAGCTCGACGCCCGCAAACTTGCGCAGCACGTCGCTGCCGACCAGCAGTATCACCTGCAGCAACAGCACGGCCGCGAAGCCGAACTGGAACGACTGCCCGCGCAGATATGCCACCCGCTCGTCGTCCACGACGGAGGTCAACAGTTCCCGGCTGTCCAGGCGGGCCGCGGCGATGAGCGCGGCCGCAAAGGTCAGCCAGCCGGCCAGCGTCAGCAGGGAAAGCGCCACGGCCCATCCCCCGCCGATGCCGGTCATCTCCAGCAATTCGCCACCGGTGAACCCGAGCGTGCCGACCGCCATTCCGAGCAGCATGACCTGCAACCGCCGCGTATGCCGTCGCTCCAGTGTTTCCGCATCCATCGCTGCTCCTATAACCTTAACGACTCTTAATGTAACTTATACTACTCTTTTTGAGTCGTCAACAGCATATTCTTGCCACCCGGCGGTTTGCGGCGCCGGTAACCGGCAGCCGCTTCCCCGGCGCCGGCGCTCCCGCTACAGTGCAGCGATGGCCGGGCTGCGCGACTATCTCCTCACACACATCCCCCTGACGGCGGCGATGGGTGTGGAGGTGCATGTCGAGCGCCCGGATCGTGTCGTCCTCACGGCGCCGCTGGCGCCGAACGTCAATCACCAGGGGACGGCCTTCGGCGGCAGCGTCGCCGCGCTCGCCACACTGGCCGCGTGGTCGCTCGTCCGCGTGCGCCTCGACCAGGCGGGCCGGGCGGCCAATGTCGTAATCCAGCGCAGCAGCATGGAATACTGCGCCGCCATCGACGGCGAGCTCAGGGCCGTCTGCGAGTTCGGGGACGAAGATCTCTGGCGCAAGACGATCGAACGGCTCGACCGCCGGCGCCGGGCCCGGCTGGAGCTGCACAGCCACCTGGAGCACGCCGGCGCGGCCGCCGCCCGTTTTGCCGGCGCCTTCGTGCTGCTGGATGGCGAGGAGCACCGCAGCCCGTGAGCGAATCGATCCGCATGATCCCGCTGGCCAACCTGGCCCTGGCCTTCATACCGGTCGCCGTGGTCATCGGCCTGCTGGTCCGCTGGTCCGAGGACTGGCGTGGCGCCGCCTATGCGGTACTGCGCATGGTCGTGCAGCTGCTCCTGATCGGCTATCTGCTCGTCTGGATATTCCGGGCCGACACGTTCTGGATCGTGGTCGGCGTGGTGGCGGTCATGATCGTGGCTTCTTCCTGGATCGCGTTGCAGCCGGTCCGCTCGCGCCGCCGCGCGCTGCTCGGCCCGTCGCTGATCGCCATCGCAGCGGGCGGTACCGTCACGCTGTTGCTGATGACGGAAATCGTGCTGGACCTCGCCCCCTGGTACCGGCCGGACTATTTCGTACCGCTGGCCGGCATGGTCTATGCGAACGCCATGAACACGGTCAGTCTCGCAGCCGAGCGCCTGCAGGCGGAAGTGGCAGCCGGCGTGGCGGCAGCGGATGCGCGCCGGCGCGCATTCCGGGCTTCGCTGATCCCGGTGACCAATTCCCTGCTGGCCGTCGGACTCGTGTCCCTGCCGGGCATGATGACCGGCCAGATCCTCTCCGGCGTGGACCCGCTGGTGGCCGTGCGCTACCAGATTCTGGTGATGTGCATGGTCTATGGCTCGGCCGGCCTCTCCGCAGCCTGCTTCCTCGCCCTGGTCGCCCGCTCGGATCCCGGCCGGCCGGCCGACGAGGCACGCGACGGCTGACGGCGCCGTGGTAAATCCCGACTGGGACCGGCGATCCCGCCCGCCTACACTGATCCCGATGAGTCCCGCACAGAGAATCGTGCCGCCGATCTACTTCCTGGCGAGCCTGCTCGCCATGCTGGCGCTGCACCGGTATGCACCGGTCGCGCACATCGTGGAGCCGCCACTGACCTGGCTGGGGCTGGTGCCGCTGGTGCTGGGCCTCGCCACCGCCATAGCCGGCGCGCGGGCCTTCGGCAGGGCCGGCACCAGCGTCCGTCCGTTCCGCGAGGCGAGCGCGCTGGTGACCGACGGCATCTTCCGGGTGTCGCGCAATCCCATGTACCTTGGCATGATCTCCACGCTGCTCGGAGTGGCTATACTGCTGGGCACGCTCGGTGCTTTCCTGCCGGTGCCGCTGTTCTTTTTCGTGCTGCAGCACTGGTTCGTCCGCCCCGAGGAGAAGATGCTCGAGCGGCTGTTCGGCGAGCACTATCTGGATTACCGGCGCCGGGTACGGCGCTGGATGTAATTTTCGACTGCCAGGAGGAGATCGGCAATGGCGAACGAGGGATACCACGAACCCGTCAGCGAACTGAGCGACGAGACCCGGGACATGCACCGGGCGATCATCTCACTGATGGAGGAACTGGAGGCCGTGGACTGGTATCAGCAGCGCATCGACGTCTGCAAGGATGACGAGCTCAGGCGGATCCTGGAGCACAACCGGGACGAGGAGAAGGAACACGCGGCGATGGTGCTCGAGTGGATCCGGCGCCGGGATCCGAAGTTCAACGACGAACTGAAAGACTACCTCTTCACCGAGGAGCCCATCGCCCACGGCTAGGTCGCACGGCTAGGCGGTGACAACCGCCAGGCGCGGCCCGCCGATGTCCTCGAGCCCCGCAGCCGACAGCAGCAGCATGCCGCTGCCTTCGGCCGTCTTGGCGCTCTGCTTCACCCGGCTGAGCTCGGCGGCCACCTCGTCGGCATCCGTATAGGGGCGGGCATCGGAGGCGACGCCGGCCACGGTCATCGTCAGTAGCGGGAAGTGGCGTTCCACGCCGTAGCGATCCCTGGCCGTGATGCCGCGGGCCACCCGGTGTTCTTCCGAGTAATACGACGGGATCTCCTTGTCGAAGTCGCGCACCAGGCTGCGCAGACGGTCCTGCCAGTCGTCGCTGCGGAAGACGGCCACGAAGTCGTCGCCGCCGATGTGGCCGACGAAATCCGACACCGGGCTCGTGTAGCGGGTCAGCAGCTGCGCCATGTGCATCAGTACCTCGTCGCCCCGGGCATAGCCATAGAAGTCGTTGAACGGCTTGAAGTTGTCCAGATCCACGTAGCAGGCCGTGAACGCCGTGCCCGAGCGCAGCAGCGCGTTGATGTGCTGGTCGATGGACTCGTTGCCCGGCAGCGAGGTCAGCGGATTGGCCGAGCGGGCCCGCCTCACCTGCTGTTCGGTCAGGCGCTTCAGCAGGTCGAGCGTCCGGCCCATGCCCTCATAGCGCCCTTCCCGGGTCAGAATGAAATCGTGCTCCAGCCGCAGCTTGGAGTGGGCCGTCAGCAAATGACTCACCTGCTCCAGGCGCAGCCCGACGTCGACGCACAGCGGGTCGGTCTCCATCACCGCGCTGACCGGCTTGCGCCCGTAGACCTCCATGTGCAGCGGCTTGGACAGGATCAGGAACAGCCGGGCGCGGCGCACGATGCCGACGGGGTGACCCGACTCCACCACCGCGACGGACGTGCGGTCCTCGTTCTCGCTGAAGATGCGCAGTAGTTCCCGCACGGACTCTGAAGCCGCGATCGGCGGCGCCGGGTTGAGGAGGCGCCCGGCCAGCACGCCGTCGGGCGTCTCGAATTCGTTCTGCTCCGGTTCGGCCAGACAGTCCTCGATGCGCGTCCTGTCCGGCGCCGGGGGCTCCAGCGCAGGCTCGCTGAAGTAGAACCCCTGCAGGTATTCGACCCCCAGGTCGGCCAGCTCGCGGCATTCCCCCGCGCCCTCCACGCCCTCGGCGATCACCGCACTCTGGCCGGCGCGGGCGATGTCGATGATCGAGCGCAGGAACTCCGACCTCAGGGGGTCGACATCGATGTGACTTACGAAGTCGCGGCTCAGCTTCACGAAGTCGGGGCGCAGCTCCGACCAGGTACGCATGCTGGAATAGCCGGCGCCCATGTCGTCCATGGCGATGCGGCAGCCGAGATCGCGGATGCCGATCACCGCCTCGCGCATGGACTCGTAGTCCCGCATCATGGACTGCTCGGTCAGCTCGAGGATCACCTCCGCCGGCTTCACGCACCAGCGGTGCATGGCCTCCCGCAGATAGTCCACCTCCTCGCGGAAATGCAGGAACGTGGCCGGAGAGGCGTTCAGGAACAGGTGGCCCTGCAGCCCCCGGCTCACGAAGGCCTCCAGCGCCGCCTCGATGCACAGCAGCTCCAGCTCGCGCGCACGTCCGAACGCGCTGGCCGCGGCGAACAGGTTCAGCGGCAGGTGCAGCGGGCTCCCCGCGGGGCCGCGCACGAGTGCCTCGTAGCCGAAGACGCGGCGCTCGCGGCGGTCGATCACCTCATGGAACAGCGTCTCTATCGCCCGCTCCTCCATGATGCGGGCGAGCTCTTCGATCATGCTCTGCTGCCTGGGGGTCGACATGGGTCGTGCCTGCCGGTCTTCGATCCGGAGCAGGGTAGCCGCTTGGGGCGCCCGCGGGCGTGACCCCGATCACACGATCACGGGCCACGGGTCGGGGCGGGTCGGAGTGCGGATCAGAGCGCCGGCGACTGCGCCTTCTCCTGAGCCCACTCGGCCAGCAGCTGCTGCGAGTCGATGGCGTGCTCGCCCGGCTCGCAATGCACGTAGTCCCCGTCGGGCAGCATCTGCCAGGCATTCTCGGTGTCGGCCAGCTGCAGATCCAGGATGTGGCGCAGCGTCTCGCGCAGCCGCTCCTCGCGAATCGGCACGATGGTCTCCACCCGGCTGGTCAGATTGCGGCTCATGCAGTCGGCGGAGCCGATGAAGTACTCCTCGTCGCCGCCGTTTCTGAAATAGTAGATACGGGTATGCTCGAGGAAACGGCCCACCAGGCTGCGCACGCTCACGGTGTCGGAGATGCCCGGCAGGCCCGGGCGCAGGCGGCAGGTATCCCTCACGATGAGCTGCACCGGCACGCCCGCGCGGGAGGCCTCGTACAGCGCGCAGGTGACGTCCGCGTCCTCCAGCGCATTGGTCTTCAGCTGGATCAGCGCCCCGCGGCCGGCCGCATGGTGCTCCGCCTCACGGCGGATGCGCGCGAGCAACGCCGGCTTCATGTGGTCCGGCGCCGTCACCAGCTTGCGGTAGTTGCGCCGCCGCGGCGAACCGGTGGTCAGGGAATTGAAGAACTCGGAGGCGTCCGCGCCCAGGTCCTCGTCGGCACTGATCACACCCAGGTCGCAGTACTGGCGGGCGGTGCCCGAGTGATAGTTGCCGGTGCCCACATGCACGTAGCGCTGCAGGCGGCCGCCCTCATCCCGCACGATCAGCATCATCTTGGCGTGGGCCTTGTAGCCGACCACGCCGTAGGAGACGTGGATGCCTGCCTCCTCCAGCCGGTTGGCCCAGCGGATGTTGGCCGCCTCGTCGAAACGCGCCTTGAGCTCCACCACCACCGCCACCTGCTTGCCGTTGGTGACGGCATCGATCAGCAGCGGCACGATCTGCGAATCTTCCGACGTGCGGTAGAGGGTGGTCTTGATGGCGAGCACCGCCGGATCCGCCACCGCCTCGCGCAGCAGCCGGATCACCGTCTTGGTGAAGGACTGGTACGGGTGCTGCAGCAGCAATGGGCCGTTGGCGCGAATCTCGTCGAAGACCGAGCTGGCGCGCACCAGCCTCTCGTGGGCCGCCGGCGTGTGAGGCGGGTACAGGAGATGCGCGACCGGCAGCGTGGCCAGCTGCATGTAGTCCGCCCTGCCGAGCAGCCCGTCGGTCTCGAAGATGTCGTCCGCGCTGGTCAGTTCCAGCTGGCGCCGCAGGTAGTCCCTCGCCTCCTCGCTCATGGCGTGGCTGACCTCCAGCCGCACCACCGGGGCGAAGCGCCGCTCGCGCAGCTCGGACTCGATCAGCTCCAGCAGGTCGTTGGCCTGCTCCTCGTCACGCTCGACCACGGCGTTGCGGGTCACGCGGAAGAAGTCGCAGGAGACGATATCGACGCCGGGCAGCACCAGATCGAGATGATGCTCGATGATCTGTTCCAGCGGCACGAACGTGTGGCCCGGGCCGAGTTGCACGAAACGGGGCGTGCGCGCGCCCAGCGGCACCTTGATGCGCACGATCGAAGGCTTGTCGTCGCCGCGCTGGCACACGTGCACCAGCAGGTTGACGGACAGGTTCGAGATGAACGGGAAGGGATGGGCCGAGTCGATCACCAGCGGCGTCAGCAGCGGGAAGACGTTCTGCTCGAAGAAGCTGCGGGTCTGCTCGCGCTGCTCCGCGTCCAGCTCCTCGAAATCCAGCACCCGTATGCCTTCGGCCGCGAGCGCCTTCATCAACTCGCCGAGGATGACCGACTGGTCGGCCAGCAGGTCACTGATCTCCGCGTAACACTCGGCGATCTGCTCGGAGGGGCTGCGCCCGTCCACGGTCAGCGTGCTGACGCCGGCGCCCTCCTGCTGCTTCAGGCCGCCGATGCGCTTCATGAAGAACTCGTCCAGATTGGAGCTGACGATCGCCAGGAACTTCAGCTGCTCCAGCAGCGGATTCCGCTCGCGCTCCGCCTCCGTGAGCACCCGCCGGTTGAATGCCAGCCAGGTGAGCTCGCGGTTCAGATAGAGCGCCGGGTCCTCCGGGTCGAACGGGGTCTCCCCCGGTTCGCCGTGTCCCTTGTTAGCGAACCCGTTACCGAACTCGTCGGCTGCCGTGGACATGTGCGTCGCTTCCCTGTCGAGTATGTGGACATCACAAAATACACCCGCGCCGCGCCGCGAACCAGGGAACAGCTCTCACTTCCCCGCCGACTCCGTGACGGGCAGGTTACGGCGGCATCAGCGAGCGGCGACGGGCGCCGTCTCGGCGGCGAAGTGATCCAGCAGGGCGTCCGTGATCTCCGGCAGGAAATACGGCTCCATGGCGTGCCCCATCTCCCCGACGACGAGCAGCTCGGCCCCGGGCACGAGCTCGGCGGTGTGACGGCCATGCTCGACAGGCACAAGGGGATCCGCCTCGCCGTGGATCACCAGCGTCGGCGCGCCGATCTGCGGCAGCAGTTCGTTCCGGTCGCCGGAGCCGAGCACCGCCCAGAGCTGGCGGCCGACGCCCGGCGTGTAGTGACTGCGGTCGTAGCTGCGGCTGAGGTAGGCGTAGAGGTATTCCTCGCTGTAGCCGTGGGTGGGACTGCCGATGGCTCCCACCAGGTCGACGGTGCGGGCGATCGCCTCCTCCCGGCCGGCCGACTCAGACGACCGGGTCAGCAGCTTCTCGGTGACCTCGGCATCGCCGGGCGGTAGATCCGCATCGCCGCTGGTCGACATGATGGAGGTCAGCGTTAGGACCCGGTCCGGGTACCGGGCGGCCAAGATCTGGGCGATCATCCCGCCCATCGACGCGCCGACGACGTGAGCCTCCTCGATGCCGAGGGTGTCCATCAGTGCGACGGTATCCGCCGCCATGTCGTTCAGGTCGTAGGGCGGATCCAGGTCCCAGCCGAGCCGGAACTTGACCATCGGCCACCAGCCGAGCCTGTCCGCCTCCCACAGCTTCTCGGAGAGGCCGGCATCCCGGTTGTCGAAACGGATCACCCGATAGCCGGCGTCAGCGAGATCCAGCACGAGCTGATCCGGCCAGTGTATGAGCTGGGCGCCGAGCCCCATGACCAGCAGCACCGCCGGATCGTCCGCCTCCCCGAACGCCTGGTACGCAATGGAGATGCCGTTGGCATGGGTGAAGTAGGTCGGGTACTCCGTGAACTGCACGGACTGCGCCTGCACGCCCCCAGCGGTGAGGAGTGCGACGGCGAGGAATGTTCTCAGTCTTCTCGGCATGGGGCTGTTCAGCATCGGTGCGGTCCCTGTTCGAACACGCCGATACACTATGTGAAGTGGGCATCTTTGACCACCCCGCCGCCCGCTGCGTCATCGCAGCCGCAGCATGTGAAGTCCTTTTCGACCTGCTAGACTCGACCTCGGCAATTGGCGTGCCGTCGGTCGGTTACGCAATGTGACCGGCCGCTTCAAATCTGTAAGGGGGAGGATTATGAAGCGTGTCTCATCACGCCGCCGGTACCTGCCGGCAGGCGCAACCATACTGTTCGTCTCGGGGCTGTTCACAACCGGCACCGCAATCCAGGCACAGGAGGAATCGTCGGAAGGCGTTTTCGTCGAGGAAGTGGTGGTCACCGCGCAGCGCCGGGCCCAGTCACTGCAGGAAGTGCCGATTTCGGTATCGGCTTTCGATGCAGCGGCGCTCGATCGCAATCAGATCGAGAGTTTCACCGACGTGCAGCTGAATACGCCGAATCTCAGTTTCAGCAAGACCAACTTCACGACCAGCAGCTTCCAGATCCGCGGCATCGGCAATGCCACCGTCGGCGCGGCTGCCGACGCCGGCGTCAGCGTGCACGTGAACGACCTGCCGCTGACCCAGGCCCGACTGTACGAACTGGAGTACTTCGACATCGAACGCCTGGAGATCCTGCGCGGTCCCCAGGGGACGCTGTTCGGTCGCAACGCGACCGGCGGCCTCGTGAACATGATCACGGCGAAGCCACAGCTCGACGACTTCTTCGGTTCCGCCGAGGTCGAGGTCGGCGATTATTCCAATCGCAAGGTCAAGGGCATGCTGAACATACCGATATCAGACACCCTCGGCGCACGCTTCGCCGGCATCCTGACCCAGCGGGACGGCTATACGGACAACCTGTTCGACGGCGGCAGCATCGACGGGCGTGACATGTACGGCCTGCGCGGATCGCTGCGCTGGCAGGCGTCCGCCGCGACCACCGTCGATCTGATGGTCTCCTGGTTCGACGAGAGCTCGGACCGCCTGCGCTCCCAGAAGCAGATGTGCAACCGGGATCCGGTCGGCAACCTCGGCTGTCTGCCCGACACTCTGGAATTCGAGAACCCGAATTCGATGGCATCGTTGTTCGGTATCGTCGCAACCGATGTCGCAGCCGGTCCGCTTGGGCTCGTTCCCTTCGGAACGGATCTGCTGAACGCGACGGAGAATCCCGCCGACATGCGTGAGGTCTACAACGACTTTCTTCCAAAGTACGAATCGGACGAATTGCTCGTCAACCTTTCTCTGGAGCACGTGTTCGAGAACGGTCTCACACTGAACGTCTCCGGCGGCTATCAGGAGACGATGGTCTTCTCCGAGACCGACTACGACGCCACAATCGGCCGCGACCTGACACTACCGGACGGCTTTGCCACGCTGATGCCGAATGTCTCCGGCGCTCTTTATCAGGGCGGGCTCCTGCCCCTGTCTGAAGTGGACGACACGGATCTCGGCGTCATCGGTGGTAACGTTCGCGGATTCCATGACCGGCTGTTCGCCTACGACCGGTCGACCTCCAACGGCGAGCAGTGGATGGTCGAGAGCCGGCTGTCCTCGGATTTCGACGGGCCGCTGAACTTCCTCGCCGGCTTCATCTACTTCGAGTATGAGAGCCATGATGTTGACTATTTCGTTGCCAGCAATACGACCGACTATTTCTCGTTCGTCTCCGTCTTCAATCAGACCGGCATCGACGGGGTCGGCGTGCCCTCGCCGTACTTCCGCAACGAGACACCGCTCTATCAACTGGAGTCCACCGGCATCTTCGGCGAGCTGTACTACGACCTCAGCGACACGATCAAGATCACGGCCGGCCTGCGCTACACGCGGGACGACAAGACGTTAAGGGATGGCGCGGGTCTCTTCGATGGCGTGCCGTTACCGCTCGGCTCCGAGGGGCCGGCTACGCTGCCACCGTTCCGCAATGCATCGGATACGTTCGACGAGATGACGGGCCGCTTCGTCATCGACTGGGCGGTCACCGAAGACACCCTCGTGTACGGCTCGTATTCGCGCGGCTACAAGCCGGGCGGCTTCAACCCGCCGTTCGACCCGAACCTGTTCCCGAACACGGCGGTCACCTTCGAGCCGGAGTTCATCAATGCCTTCGAGATCGGCGCGAAGAACACGCTGCTCAACGGCGCGATGCAGCTGAATCTCACGGGCTTCTGGTACGACTACGAGGGACTGCAGATATCGCGTATCATCAACCGCACGGCATTCAACGACAACGTCGACGCGGAGATCTCCGGCCTGGAAGCCGAGATGACCTGGGCCGCCACCGACCGGCTGCTGCTGAACGCGAACCTCTCGCTGATCAGCACCGAGGTCAAGGACGTCAGCCTGATCGACACCCGGGACCCCGCAGGCGGCACCGAGGAGGCGACGGTCATCAAGGACCTGACCAATGCGCAGAACTGCGTGCTGCTGTGGAACGGCGGGCCAGACCCCGCAACGACGCTGCCCGCCGTCGACCCTGGTCTCGCCCTCCTTCCGTTCTCCGATTGCGCGGCGCTGGCCGCGATCCCCTACGGCGCCCTCGGCCTGCCCTACGAGTACACGGACGGCGTAGAGAAGGACGTGGACGGGAATTCGCTGCCCAATACCCCAGAGTTCTCGTTCAACGTGGGAGCGCAGTACTCGTTCACGCTGCCCGGCGGCCATGAGCTGACGCCGCGCATCGACTACTACTGGCAGGACGACAGCGAGGGCCGCATCTTTGGCTCGCCCATCGACCGCATCGACAGCTGGGACATCATAAATGCGCAGGTGACGCTGATGCCCGAGGACGGCGGCTGGTACCTCAAGGCCTTCGTACAGAACCTGGACGACAGCGATGCGGTCACCGGACTGTATGTCGCCGATCCGTCTGTCGGCCTGTACACGAACGTTTTCACCCTCGAGCCGCGGCGCTACGGACTGGCATTCGGCATCAACTTCGACTGACGGGACATCCGTCGATCGGAGACGGTCGATCGGTTCTGGTCGATGGGTACGGGTCGATCGAAAAGGCGGCGGGCTTCGGCTCGCCGCCTTTTTTTGCGGACCGCCGCGGTTTCAACCGGGGCGACGATGTAACATAATCGACGCGCGCTTCCTGTTTGCGGGACAGCCGCCAATCCAGACGAGGCCCAGACATGCTGCAGCACCGATTCGACGTCCGCCGCCGACTCCTCTTCGTTGAGCCCGAAGCCGAACTGAGCGAGGACGACTTCCGCAAGCTGGCCAAGGCAGTGGACGGCTTCATACGCATGCACGGCGACCTGAACGGCGTGGTGATCCACGCCGAGGATTTCCCGGGCTGGGAAGACTTCGGCGCTCTCGTCGAGCACCTGACCTTCATCCGCCAGCACCATCGCCAGGTCGCCAAGGTGGCGCTGGTGGGCGACGACAGGGTCATGAAGCTGGTCCCGCACATCGTCGGCCATTTCGTGGCCGCGGAAACCCGGCACTTCCCGGCAGGCGAGCTGGACGCCGCAACGGAGTGGGCCGCCGCGCCCTGAATGGCCAAACGGGAATCCCGCATCCGGGCAAAGCCCGCTCGCCATCCGGCTTCCCGGCTTGGTCTGAGCCGGCCCCGCCGGTAAGCTGGCCGCAGGAAGTCCGACTGCCGCCGGGTACCGAATGGAAGGGCCATACACCATCTACGGGGCGCTGGGTTCGCCCTACTCCATGAAGATGCGCGCCGTACTCCGCTACCGGCGGCTGCCCCATATCTTTGTGAGTGCCACGCCCGGCGACGAGCCTATCGCTCACGTGCGCCCACCGGTGATACCGGTGCTGTTGTTCCCCGACGGCAGCTGGCACGTGGACTCGACACCGATCATCGAGACGCTGGAGCGCGACCTCCCCCCCATGCGCTCCCTGCTCCCGGACGACGCTGCGCTCGCGTTTCTCGCCTGGCTGATCGAGGACTTCGCCGACGAATGGGGCACGAAGATGATGTTCCACTACCGCTGGTACCGGGAGCCCGACCAGCGGGCCTTCAGTCACTGGGGCGCCTTCGACCGGCTGGCGGGGCACGGGCGCGCCGCCATCGAACGCACGGCCGCGGCCTTCGCGGAACGGCAGATCGCCCGCATGCCGCTGGTGGGCTGCACGGAGGGCAACCGGCCGCTCATCGAGGAGACCTTCCGCGAACTCGTCGGGCTGCTCGATGATCACGTCACCGAGCGTCATTTCCTGTTCGGCAGCCGGCCGTCGGTGGCCGATTTCGGCCTGTACGGACAGCTCTCCCAGCTCGCGAGCGACCCCACGCCGGCCGGCCTGATGCGCGCCGAGACGCCCTACGCCTTCCGCTGGGTCGCACACCTGGACGATGCCAGTGGCATCGAAGGCGAATGGGCCGATTTCGAGACGGCGGGCGGCACCCTGCTGGACGGCCTGCTCACTCTCTGCAGGGAGGTCTATCTGCCCTTCCTGGCGGCGAACGCGGCGGCCGTCGATGGCGGCGAAGACGAGTTCGAACTGACGGTCCGCGGCCATGTCTGGCGACAGGGCGCGTTCCGTTATCAGGCCAAGTGTCTGGCCCGGCTGCGGGAGCGCTACGCGGCGCTCGGCGGCCGCGACCGTCAGCGGTTGGACGGACTGCTCGATGAATCAGCCGTTGCGATACTCGCGGAGAGTTCGGGGTGAGCGCCATGCACGACCCGCGACTGGACGGCGCGCTGCCGCGGGTGGACCGCGACCGGCTGCTCACCGCCCTGCGCGCGCTGCTACCCGCCGGAGCGGTGCTCGACAGCGACGAGGCGATCGCGCCCTTCGAGTGCGACGGGCTCTCCGCCTACCGTCAGCGCCCCGCCGCCGTGGTGCTGCCGGAGACGGTGGAACAGGTGCAGTCGCTCATGCGCCGGATGGACGACATGGGCGTGCCGGTGGTGACCCGGGGCGCCGGTACCGGACTGTCCGGCGGCGCGCTGCCGCTGGCCGAAGCCGTGCTGCTGGTGATGACCCGCTTCGACCGCATCCTCGAGGTGGACAGGGACAACCGCTGCGCACGAGTGCAGCCCGGTGTCACCAACGCCGCCATCTCCGAGGCGGTGCGGGAGCTCGGCCTCTACTACGCGCCGGACCCCTCTTCCCAGATCGCCTGCTCCATCGGTGGCAACGTGGCGGAGAACGCGGGCGGCGTGCATTGCCTGAAGTACGGACTGACCGTGAACAACGTCCGTTCGCTGGAGCTGGTCACCATCGACGGCGAACGCCTGCGCCTGGGCTCCGCTGCGCTGGACGGCCCCGGCTTCGACCTCACGGCACTGCTCACCGGCTCCGAAGGCATGCTCGGCGTCATCACGGAAGTCACCGTGAACCTCCTGCCGGTACCCGAATGCCGGCGCGTGCTGCTGGCCGGTTTCGACGCGGTCGGCGCCGCCGGCGACGCCGTGGCCGCCATCATCGCCGCGGGCATCGTGCCCGCCGGGCTGGAGATGATGGACGCCCCGGCCATCCGTGCCGCCGAGGCATTCTGCGGGGCCGGCTACCCGACCGACGCGGCCGCCATCCTCATCTGCGAGCTGGACGGCGTGGAGGGAGACGTGGACGACGAGGCGACCCGGGTGCGCGCCATCCTGGATGCCGCCGGCGCCGGCGGCGTCCGCGAGGCGACGGACGCGGCCGAACAGGCGCGGCTGTGGCAGGGGCGCAAGAGCGCCTTCCCCGCCGTCGGCCGTATCTCGCCGGACTACTATTGCATGGACGGCACCATCCCCCGGCGGGAGATCGCCCGGGTGTTGCAGGGCATCAGCGACCTCGCCGAACGCCACGGGCTGGGTGTCGCGAACGTATTCCACGCCGGTGACGGTAATCTGCACCCGCTGATTCTCTACGACGTCATGAACCCCGGCGAACTCGAGAAGGCGGAGCGCCTCGGCGGCGACATCCTGGAGCTCTGCGTCAGCGTCGGCGGCACCATCACCGGCGAGCACGGCGTGGGCCGGGAGAAGATCGACCAGATGTGCGTGCAATTCTCCGACGCCGAACTGGCCGCTTTCCACGGCATCAAGGCCGCCTTCGACCCCCGCGGCCTCATGAACCCGGGCAAGGCCGTGCCGACGCTGGCCCGCTGCGCCGAGATCGGCGGCATGCACGTGCACCGCGGCGAGCTGCCCCATCCCGAGCTGGAACGCTTCTGATTGTGGCGGAGCCGAAGCCGACGGGCGATGACGCGATGACGATCCTGGCCGGGCGCATCCGTGAAGCCGCCGTCGCCGGCGAGGTGCTCGCGATCCGGGGCGGCGGCAGCAAGGACTTCCTGGGTCACGCCGTGCACGGCACCGAACTGGGCACCGGCGATTGCACGGGCATAGTGGCCCACGAGCCGAGCGAACTGGTCATCACCGCCCGGGCGGGCACGCCGCTGGCCGAGGTGGAGGCCGCGCTGGCCGCCGAAGGCCAGATGCTGCCCTTCGAGCCACCCCGACTGGCACCGGAGAGCACCCTGGGCGGCGCCGTCGCGGCCGGTCTGTCCGGGCCGGCGCGGCCGTTCCGCGGCGCGCTGCGGGACTATGTCCTGGGCTGCCGGGTCCTCGACGGCCGCGGGCAGCCACTCACCTTCGGCGGCCGGGTCATGAAGAACGTGGCCGGCTACGACGTCTCGCGCCTGCTGGCCGGCAGCATGGGCTGCCTCGCCCTGCTGACGGAGGTCTCCCTGAAGGTGCTGCCCGCACCACCGGTGACGGTCACGCTGGCGCGGGAGTGCGACGAGGCGGAGGCCATCCGCGAGATGTGCCGACTCGCCGCGCAACCGCTGCCGCTGAGCGCCGCGAGCTACGGCGACGGCGTCCTGCGGCTGCGCCTGTCCGGTGCCGCGGGTGCGGTCGCCGCGGCCAGGGATGACATCGAGCAATCCCCGGGCGGCGAGGAGAGCGATCCGGCGCACTGGGAAGCGCTGCGGGATCAGCGCGCCGGCATCTTCGCGACGCCGCTGCCCCTGTGGCGACTGTCGGTCCCGGCCGCCACGCCGCCGCTCGAGCTGCCCGGGCGTCAGCTGATCGACTGGGCGGGTGCCCAGCGCTGGATCGCCACCGATGCCGATGCGCACGCCGTCCGCGCCGCCGCGGCGGCTGCGGGCGGCCACGCCACCCGTTACCGGGGCGGCGATGACGCCGTGCCCGCCTTCCACCCGCTGCCCGACGCGCTGCTCGCGCTGCACCGGCGCCTGAAGGCCGCGCTGGACCCGGCGGGCGTGTTCAACCCGGGTCGGATGTACGGGACGCTCTGACATGGAGACGCACCTGACCGCGGACCTGAAAGACCGGCCCGAGGGCCGGCGCGCCGCCGAGGTCATCCGCACCTGCGTCCACTGCGGCTTCTGCAACGCCACCTGCCCCACTTTCCAGGTGCTCGGCAACGAACTCGACGGTCCCCGCGGACGCATCTATCTGATCAAGCGCGCCCTGGAGGGCGGCGAGGTGACGCGGGAAACCCAGATTCACCTCGACCGCTGCCTCACCTGCCAGGCCTGCGAGACCACCTGTCCCTCGGGCGTGCGCTATCACGAATTACTGGATATCGGCCGTGCCCGGGTGGATGCCCGCGTGCCCCGGCCGCTCGCAGAGCGCCTGCAGCGCCGGGCCCTGCGCTTCCTGTTCGGCTCGCGCCGGCTGCTGCGAGCGATGCTGCAACTGGGTAACGCGTTCCGCTTCCTGCTGCCGCCGGGCCTCAAGGGCCGTCTGCTGCAGCCCGGCCGGGCCGAGGCCTGGCCCGCACCCCGTCATCCGCGGCGCATGATCGCTCTGAACGGCTGCGTGCAACCGGTGGTCTCGCCGGGCATCGACCGGGCGGCGGCGCGCCTGCTGGACGCCGCCGGCGTCTCCCTCACGCCCGCACCGCCCGGCTGCTGCGGCGCCATGGACTATCACCTCGGCGACCAGGCCGGTGGCCTCGCGCTCGCCCGGCAGCGAATCCGGGAATGGACGCACGCGCTGGACGAGGGCGCGGAAGCGGTGGTCATCACCGCCACCGGCTGCGGCGCATTCGTGCAGGACTACGGGCGGCTGTTCGCCGACGATCCCGAGCTGGCCGAACCGGCCGGCCGTGTTGCCACTGCCGCGAAGGACATCGGCCGCGTGCTCGCCGCCGAGGAGCTTCCGCCGCTGCAGGCCCCGCAATCGCCAGCATCGCAAGAGCCGCAACAGTCGGAGCCGTCGCCTGCCGGGGGCGGCAAGGTGGCCCTGCATTGCCCCTGCACGCTGAAGAACGCGCTGGGCGAGGCCGACACGGTGCGGGCGCTGCTGGCGGACCAGGGGGTGGACCTGGCGCCGGTGCGCGAGTCCATTGCCTGCTGCGGCTCGGCCGGCGCCTACTCGCTGCTGCAGCCGGCATTGTCCGAACGCATCCTCGAGCGCAAGCTGGCGGACCTGGAGGCGGGCGAGCCGGCGGAGATCGTGACCGGGAATATCGGCTGCCTGCACCACCTGGCCGCCGGCACCGACCGGCCCGTGCGCCACTGGGTGGAGCTGCTCGCGGAGCGACTGCCGGCGACGCGCTGAGGCCGGCCGCTCAGTCCAGGAAATATCAGTCCAGGAAATATCAGCCGAGGAAATACATGCCGATGGTCTCGGCGATGCATGCCGGCTTCTTCTGCCCCTCCACCTCGATGCGGACCTCGCTTACCAGATGCAGCGCGCCGGCGCGCTGACGCGCCTGCTTCACCGTGGCCCGCGCCCGCACCCGGCTGCCGGACGGCACCATGTTCTGGAAGCGGACCTTGTTGCAGCCGAAGTTGATGGTCCGGGTGAGCGTCGGCATCTCCACGAAGTCGGCGGTGAGCGCCGGTATGAGGGCCAGCGTCATGTAGCCGTGTGCGATGGTCCTGCCCTCGGGCATCTCCGCGGCCGCACGCTCGGGGTCGACGTGGATCCACTGGCGATCGCCCGTCGCCTCCGCGAACAGATCGATGCTGTGCTGGTCCACCGTGACCCACTCGGAGACGCCGACCTCCTCGCCTTCCAGCGCCTTCGCATCCGCCACGCTGCGCACGACCGGCATCAGACCCGTCCCCCGTCGCAAACGATGCACTGGCCGTTGATGTAGTCGGCCTCCGGAGTGCACAGCAGATAGACGGCACCGGCCGCCTCCTCCGGCGTACCGCCGCGGCCGAGCGGCACGGTCTTCGCCGCAGCGTCGAGCCGTTCCTGGCGCACGCCAACGCTGATGTCACGCCCGCCCACGTCGATGCTGGCCTGCTCGCCCCTGAGGGGCTGGGTGAGTCGGGTGTGGATGAGTCCGAAGGCGACCGCGTTCACGTTCACATGATAACGCCCCCACTCCTTCGCCAACGTCTTCGTCATGCCGACGATGCCGGCCTTGCCGGCCGCATAGTTGATCTGCCCCGGGTTGCCGTACACGCCGGAGGTGGAGGAGATGTTGACCACCTTGCGCTGCACGATGCGGCCCACCTCTCCTTCCGCCGTCACCGCCTTGCGGATGTGCGGCAACGCAGCGCGCAGTATGCGGAACGGCGCCACGAGATGGATCTCCAGCATCGCCTGGAACTGCTCGTCGCTCATCTTCTGGAGCACGTTGTCCCAGGTGTAGCCGGCGTTGTTGACGATGATGTCGATACCGCCGAATCGCTCGACGGCCGCATCGACGAACTGCTGCGCGAACTCCGCGTTGCAGACGTCGCCGGGCACGGCCACCGCCACGCCGCCGGCCGACTCGATCTCGTGCACCGTCTCTTCGGCCGGTCCGGCATCCAGGTCGTTCACCACGACGTGCGCCCCTTCGGCGGCGAGTTTCATCGCGATGGCGCGGCCGATGCCGCGGCCCGAGCCGGAGACGATCGCGCTCCTGCCTGCCAGTTTCGTCATAGCTGTCGTTCCCCGCCCGGCGGAGGTCTCCGCCGGCTGTCGAAAGAGCGATCATTATAGGTGCCGCCCCTCGGAATGCCCAAGCGGACCGCCGTGCCATAATGCCCGCGAGGCGCCGCCCGGCGCCGGTGTCAGGGCGAGGAGTCCCCGTGTCGTCGACAGCCGAAGCAGCCGCGAAACCGTCACCGCTGTCGTCCGGAGAACCGTCGGCGGCGCCGGACCCGGGCGGCCTGGCACCATTCCGCCGTCCCGTCTTCCGCTGGCTCTGGATCGCACTGCTGGTCTCGACCGTCGGCAGCTGGATGCACGATACCGGCGCCGGGTGGCTGATGACCTCGCTCGCGCCGGATCCGGTGATGGTGGCGCTGGTGCAGGCAGCCGCCCTGTTACCTTCGTTCCTGCTGGCGGTGCCTGCCGGCGCGCTCGCCGACATCGTCGACCGCCGCCGCTTCCTGCTGTTCTCCCTGAGCTGGCTGATGCTCTCCGCCGGCGTGCTGGGCGTGCTCACCGTCACCGGCGCCATCACGGCCTGGGGTCTGCTCGCCATGACCTTCGCCATGGGCACGGGCGCGGCGATGATGATGCCCGCCTTCTCCGCGCTGATCCCGGACCTGGTGCCCCGCTCCGAGCTGCCCGCCGCGGTCACGCTGAACGGCATCGCGTTCAACGTCTCCCGCGCCATCGGCCCCGTGCTGGCCGGGCTGCTGCTGTCCGCGGCCGGGCCGGGCTTCGTCTTCCTGATCAACAGCGCGAGCTACCTGGGCGTGCTCGCCGTGCTGTTCTTCTCGCGCACGCCGCGGCGCCAGAGCACGCTGCCCAGCGAACGCTTCTTCGGCGCCCTGCGCATGGGGCTGCGCTACGCCCGGCGCTCCAGCGGCCTGCAGGTGGTCATCGCCCGCGGCATCCTGTATTTCGTGCTGGTAAGCGCACCGGTCGCGTTCCTGCCGCTGGTGGTGCGCGAGGAGATGGGCGCCGGGCCGGAGGTGTACGGGCGGCTGCTCGGCGCGGTCGGCGTCGGCGCCGTCCTGGTCGGCCTGAACCTGGCCCGACTGCGCCGCTATCTGTCCGACGACGCCCTGGTGGCGCTGGGGTCGGCGGGCACCATCGCCGCGACGCTCGCGCTGGCCTTCGTCCGGGACGCCTGGTGGCTGGCGCCGGCCATGCTGTTGCTGGGGGCCTCCTGGGTCTCGGTGCTGTCCACGCTGCAGGTGGTCGCCCAGCTCTCTCTGCCCGAGTGGGTGCGCGCCCGCGGGCTGGCCGTCTTCCTGGCGAGCTTCATGGGGACCGTGGCCGGCGCGGCGGCTTTCTGGGGCAAGATCGCCTCGCTGACGTCGCTGTCCGAGACGCTGGTGTACGCGGCAGTCGTCGGCGTGATCGGTGTCGCGCTCGGCGTGCCGCTGAACATGCGCCGCTACGCCAGCGCCGACCCGACCCTGGTGACCCCCATCCCCGATCCCAGCGTGCCCTTCACCATCCAGCAGGACCAGGGCCCCGTGCTGGTGGAGATCCGCTACGAGATCGACCCGGCGGATGCTGACGATTTCGCGGCCGCCATGCAGCCGGTACGCAAGCTCAGGCTGCGCAACGGCGCCATCACCTGGGGCCTGTTCCAGGACACCGAGGACGAGCGGCTGTTCGTGGAGGTGTTCGTGGACGAATCCTGGCTGGAACACCT
Source organism: Lentisalinibacter sediminis (assembly GCF_040706615.1). NCBI lineage: Bacteria > Pseudomonadati > Pseudomonadota > Gammaproteobacteria > Woeseiales > Woeseiaceae > Lentisalinibacter > Lentisalinibacter sediminis. The sequence continues at coordinate 290,308 of NZ_JAPDRF010000004.1, forward strand.
GCGCCAGCATCGCCGGCTGACCCGCGGCGACATGGAGGTGCTCGCCGCCGCCTTCCGCTACCACCTCGGCGAAGAGCGGCCGCGGGTCTCGCATCGCATCGCGCGGCAGCGGCGGGGCTGACGTGGGCGCGCGCGACCCCGTGCTGTTCGCCCTGATCCTGGCCGCCGGCGGCTCGCAGCGGCTGGGCGCCCCGAAACAGCTGCTGACCCATGGCGGTGAGACCCTGGTGCAGCGCACGCTGCGCCTGGCGGCCGCTGCCTGTGGCAGCCGTACCCTGCTCGTGCTGGGCGCGGAGTATTCACGGGTGCTGGAGGGTGCCGGCGCAGCGCTGCGGTACTTCATAATAAACGAGGGCTGGCAGCAGGGTCTGGCGAGCTCGCTGACCCTCGGCCTCGAGTGCCTGCCGGACGCCTGCGGCGGCGTACTCGTGCTGCTCGCCGACCAGCCGCTCGTCGACGAGGCGGACCTCGAGCAGCTGACGGCGGCCTGGTGCAAGCGCCCGGACGCCATCGCGGCGAGCCGTTACGGCGGCAGGGATAGCGAATGCCGGGACGAAGGCGAGGGTGGCCGCGGAGACTCCGGCGCGGTACTGGGCGTGCCGGCCATCTTCCCGCGTCGCCTCTTCCCGGAGTTGCGTGCGCTTACCGGCGACCGTGGTGCCCGGCCGGTAATCGAGCGGCATCGGCGCCAGCACCCGCAGGACGTGGTGGCGGTGGATTGCCAACATGCCGCCATGGACATCGACACGCCGGCCGATGCGGCGGCGCTGGCCCGGTCGACCGACCGGGAGGACTAGCTCCCGCCGACCCCCTCGGCGCCCGCCGGTTCGCTGTGACCGGCTGCGCAGCGCTCGCAGTTCACCCAGCCGGAATCGCCGTCGGTGTAGTGCTCTTTCTTCCAGATCGGCAGCCGCACCTTCACCTCGTCGATGATGTAGCGGCAGGCGGCAAAGGCCTCGTCGCGGTGGGGCGAGACCACGCCGACCCAGACGGCACACTCGCCGATCTCGAGCACGCCGGTGCGGTGCACGCAGCGGGCTGCGATAATGGGCCATCGCTCGCGCGCTTCGGCGATGATGCGCTCACCCTCCTTCTCGGCCAGCGGGGCGTAGGCCTCGTACTCCAGGCGCTCCACCTCGCGGCCCTCGTTGCGGTTGCGCACCCGGCCCTCGAAGCCCACGTAGGCACCGGCGCCCGGGTCCGCCAGCGCGGCGCCAGACTCGCCGGCCGTGATCGGGTGCGGGCTGATGACCATGCCGCTCATCCGCCGGCCACCGGCGGGAACAGGAGCACGGTATCGCCATCCTTCAGCGGCGTGGACCAGTCCGCCATCTCGTCGTTGATGGCCACCTTGCAGTGGCCCAGGGGCTCCGCCGAGCCGTGCCGGTCGCGCAGGGCCTCGAACAGTTCCGCGGCGGTATCGGCGTCGGTATCCACGGTCTCTTCCGCGCGGCCCGCCCGCTCCCGGAATGCCGCGAAGTAACGCACGATCAGCCGCTTGCTCACGAGCCCGCCACCCGTTGCAGGTTGCAGGCGGGCTCCACCCCGTACACTGCGGTGCAGTCGTCACTCCGCGTGGTGAAAGTCATTCTTGCCTCCGGTCTTGGAGATCAGCCGGGTCTCGCCGATGACGATGTCGTGAGACAGCGCCTTGCACATGTCGTAGACGGTCAGCGCGGCGACGCTCGCGCCGGTCAGCGCCTCCATCTCCACCCCCGTCTTCGCGGTGATGCGGCAGCGACAGGTGATGGCCAGCGTCGCCGGGTCGCGCACCTCGACGTCGATGGCGCAGTCGTCCAGCCCGAGGGGATGGCAGAACGGGATCAGCTCGTGGGTGCGCTTGGCGGCCATCACGCCGGCCACGACCGCAGTGGCGAACACCGGGCCCTTGGCGGTGCTCAGCTCGCCGTCGGCGAGCCGCGATGCAACCGCTTCGGGCAGCCGGATCAGCGTGCGCGCGACCGCCTGGCGCCGGGTCACCGCCTTGCCGCCGACGTCGACCATGCGCGGCCTGCCCTGCTCGTCGACGTGACTGAGATCGGATGATGTCATGGTTCCAGCCCTGCTGCGGTCAGCCGCCGATCCGGTACATCTCGACCTTGCGCAGCACATGGGCCTGGGCCGCGCCCGGCGTCCTGAGCTCGCTGTAGCGGTCGGCGCGCTGCAGCCAGATCCTGCGCATTATATCGGCAAGTTCGTCCACGTCCGCCCCGTCGCGCAGCACTTCGCGCAGATCCGTGCCGTGGCTGGCGAACAGACACGTGTACAGCGTGCCGTCGGCCGACAGCCGTGCCCGGTTGCAGGTGCCGCAGAACGGCTCGGTCACGCTCGAGATGAAGCCGATCTCCCCGGCGCCGTCCTCGTACACGTAGCGCCGGGCCACTTCACCGGGATAATTGCGGCCGACGGGCGTGAGCGGCCAGCGCTCCGCGATGCGGGCGAGCAGTTCCCGCGACGGCACCACCTCGTCCATGCGCCAGCCGTTGCGGTTGCCGACGTCCATGTACTCGATCAGCCGCACGATGTGGCCGGTGCCGCGGAAGTGCTCCAGCAACTCCGGTACGGTGTGATCGTTGACGCCCTTCTGGATGACCGCGTTGATCTTCAGCGGCGACAGACCAGCCTCATCTGCGGCGCGGATACCCGCCAGCACGTCCTCGAGCCGTCCGCGCCCGCCGCTCATGCGCCGGAAGACGTCCGGGTCCAGACTGTCCAGGCTGATCGTAACCCGTGACAGCCCCGCCTCGGCCAGACGGCGTGCCACCGGCGCCAGCAGCATGCCATTGGTGGTCAACGCGAGGTCCTTGACCCCCGGAATGCCCGCGAGCAGCGACACCAGGTCCGGCAACCGCTTCTCCAGCAGGGGCTCGCCGCCGGTCAGCCGCAGTTTGGTGGCCCCCAGGCCGGCCGCTGCGCGCGCGACCCGGTGGATCTCGTCGAAGGTGAGACGCTGGCGCTGCTTCAGGAACTGATAGTCCGCGTGGAAAGTGGACTCGGGCATGCAGTAGGGGCAGCGGAAATTACAGCGGTCCAGTACCGAGATGCGCAGGTCGCGCAGCGGGCGCGCCAGCGCATCGGTGATGACCGGTGTCTCGGGTGTGCCGCGGGTCATGATATTCCCTTTATCCCCTCTGCCGTGCAACGGACCGGCGCCGCTCCCGGCACCGCAGTCGTGTAACCATAGCATGCCGGCGGCGCCCCCCGTCGAGCGGCCGACCGGGCACCGCAACACAGGTTCTGTCCGGATTTTCGCAGGCTTCACCGCATTGTTGTGCAGTGCAATATAATGCTATTCTGCGGGCGTTGAGGGGGTCCCGGGCGTATGGCCGGGACTGTTTCGGCGGCCGCCTCCGCTGCGGCCGCAGCGGTCGTTGCGTGCCCGACCGGGCGCGACCGCGGACACGGGGTATCGCCCCCATTTTGTCAGTATCAGGACAGCACCATGGATGTAAATTTCACCGCCGAGGAGAAAGCGTTCCGCGAGGAAGTCAGGAACTTCCTCGACGAGAAGTACCCGGAGGACATCGCCTACAAGATGAACAACGGGATCGAGCCCGATCCCGAAGACTTCATCCGCTGGCAGAAGATTCTCTACAAGCAGGGCTGGATCGCGCCGAACTGGCCGGTGGAGTGCGGCGGCACGGGCTGGAGCCCGGTGCAGAAATACATCTTTTCCATGGAGATGGCCCGCTACAACACGCCGCGGCTGGTTCCCTTCGGCCTCAGCATGGTGGGCCCCGTCATCTACACCTTCGGCAACGACGCGCAGAAGGAGCGGTTCCTGCCCGACATCCTGGAGAGCAATGTCTGGTGGGCGCAGGGTTACTCGGAACCGGGCGCCGGCTCCGACCTCGCCTCGCTGAAGACCCGCGCGGACCGTGAAGGTGACGAGTACGTCATCAACGGCACCAAGACCTGGACCACGCTGGGCCAGCACGCCGACTGGATCTTCCTGCTGGCGCGCACCAGCCAGGACGTCGAGCGCCGCCAGGAGGGCATCAGCTTCATGCTCTGCGACATGAAGACGCCGGGCGTCAGCGTGAAGCCGATCATCACCATCGAGGGCGGCCACGAGGTGAACGAGGTGCACTTCGAGGACGTGCGCGTGCCCGTGCAGAACCTGGTGGGCGAGGAAGGCAAGGGCTGGACGTACGGCAAGGTGCTGCTCCAGCACGAGCGTACGAGCATCGCCGACGTGGCCCGCTCCCAGTACCGGCTGAACCGGCTGAAGGAGCTGGCGCGCTCGTCGGTGCGCGGCGGTGAGCCGCTCATCGAGGACTGGAGCTTCCGCCGCAAGCTCGCCGAGGCCGAGATCTCGCTGAAGGCGCTCGAGTACACCGATCTGCGTACGCTCGCCGCCGTCGCCGTCGGCAAGGCGCCGGGCCCGGAGAGCTCCATCCTGAAGATCCGCGGCACCGAGCTGCAGCAGCTGATCGACACGCTGTTCATGGAGGCGGCCGGCTACTACGCCATCCCCTTCGTGCCGGATCAGTACCAGGTGGACTTCGGCGAGGAAGACTACGTGGGCGAAGGCGCCGAGACCCGCACCTCGCTGGTCTACTTCAACAACCGCAAGGCATCGATCTACGGCGGATCCAACGAGATCCAGCGCAACATCGTGGCCAAGCACGTGCTCGGCCTGTAGAGCCGGTCGCCCCTTAAGCGGAGATATCGAGCATGGACTTTGCAATCACCGAAGAACAGTCACTGCTGCAGGACAGCGTGGCGAAATTCATCGACAACGACTACGACTTCGAGAAGCGCATGAAGCACTCGGAGAGCGAGCTGGGCTACAGCGCCGAGGATTGGCAGGAATTCGCCAACCTGGGCTGGACCGCCGTGCCCTTCCCCGAGGAGGACGGCGGTCTGGACGGCGGTCCGGTGGAACTGATGCTGATCATGGAGCAGTTCGGCCGCGGCCTGGTCGTCGAGCCGTATCTCGCCAGCATCGTGCTGGCCGGCGGCGCGTTGCGGCGCACGGCCGACGAGGCGCAGAAGGCCGACTGGCTGATGCCGCTGATCGAAGGATCGAAGACCGGCGCCCTCGCCTACCTGGAGCCCCAGAGCCGCTACCGCCTCGCCGACGTCGCGCTGAGCGCGAAGAAGGACGGCGATGACTACGTGCTGAACGGCGAGAAGGGCGTGGTGCTGAACGGTGCCACGGCCGACGTGCTGGTGGTGAGCGCGCGCACGACGGGCGGGCAGAAGGACGAGGACGGCATCAGCCTGTTCGTACTTGCCGCGGACAGCGACGGCGTGAAGCGGCGCGGCTATGCCACCGTCGACGGCCAGAAAGGTGCGGAGATCACCTTCAAGGACGTCCGCGTGCCCGCCGCGCAGCGGCTCGGCGAGGAAGGCAAGGCATACCCGGTCCTGCAGTCGGTGCTCCAGGAGGCCACGCTGGCCGTCTGCGCCGAGGCCGTGGGCATCATGGAGAAGCTGAACCACAAGACCCTCGAGTACACCAAGAGCCGGGTCCAGTTCGGCGTGCCCATTGCCGCGTTCCAGGCGCTGCAGCACCGCATGGTGGAGATGTTCATGCTCTACGAGCAGACCAAGTCGCTGCTGCTGTGGGCGGTGATGGCGCAGGACAGCGAGGACGCCGATGAGGCCCGCCGGGCGATCAGTGCCATCAAGTACCAGGTGGGCACGGCCGGCCGCCAGATCGGCGAGGAAGCCGTCCAGCTGCACGGCGGCATGGGCGTCACCTGGGAGCTGGACGTCGCCCACTACTTCAAGCGGCTGACGGTGATCAACACGCTGTTCGGCAACGCCGACTTCCACGTCGAGCGCTACGCCGGCCTGATGTGAGCGACAGGGAGCGCGGGTGCCCGCGGCCTGCGGCTGCGGGCACCCTCTCCAGATCTGCCGCTCCCCGTTCTGCCGCTTCCCGTTCTGCGGATAGTCCATGTTCCCCGAAGCACTGTCCGCCTTCTTCGCCGCGAACCAGGAGGCACTCTGGCTGACCACACTGGCGGCCGACCTCGCCTTCACCGTCATCCTGTTCCGCCTGTTCGGCCGCGCCGGACTGCAGGCGGCGATCGTCACCGCGATCATCCTCGCCAACCTGCAGGGGCCGAAGCTCACCGAGATATTCGGCCTGCAGACCAGTCTCGGCGTTATCTTCTACTCCAGCATCTTCTTCGCCACGGACGTCCTGAGCGAGAACTACGGCCGGAAGGCGGCCAACCAGGCGGTGCGGCTGGGGTTCTTCGTGAGCGTGATCATCGTCATCATGCTGAGCCTGGGCCTGCAGTATCTGCCGTCCAACGACCCGAAGACCGCCGCGTTCTCCCGCGAAGTCCACGAGGCCTTCGTCACCATCCTGGATTTCACGCCCCGCTTCGTGGCCGGCTCGCTGCTCGCCTACCTCATCAGCCAGAGCTTCGACGTCTGGGCCTTCCACCGCATCCGCCAGGCCACCGGCGGGCGCTGGCTCTGGCTGCGCAACAACGGTTCCACCATGGCCTCCCAGGCGCTCGATACCACGCTGTATTCGCTGGTGGTGTGGTGGGGTGTGGTCGATCTCGCCACCGCCCTGCAGCTGGGCGCCGCCAAGTACGTATTCAAGCTCGCCATCGCCGTCATCGACACGCCGTTCATCTACTGGGCGCGCTGGTGGCACCGGTCCCGGCGCACGGCGGACCCGGCCGCCGCCTGACTGCCCGCCTGGCCGCCGCTGGGTTAAGCTAGTCGCTTCGTATCGAGGGAGAGCGCGCAGCGATGGCTTCCGGCGTCGTCACCATCACCACGGATTTCGGCCACAAGGGGCCCTTCGTCGGCGTCATGAAGGGGGTGATCCTGGCGCGCTTCCGGGATGCGAAGATCGTCGACCTCACCCACGAGATCCCGGTGCACTGGCCCGCGGAAGCCGGTTTCTGGCTGCAGCGCTCCTATTATTATTTCTCGCCGGGCACGGTGCACGTAGCGGTGGTGGACCCCGGCGTGGGCACCGAGCGTGACATCATCGTCGCCGAGGCCGATCGCCACGTCTTCCTGGCCCCGGACAACGGCCTGCTGGCGCCACTGCTCGACACGGTCGCCGACGCCGCGGTGCACCGGGTGGACACCGCCGGCCTGGAGTCGCTGTCGCTGCCGCCGGCCAGCGCCACCTTCCACGGCCGGGACATCTTCGCGCCGCTGGCCGCGGAGCTCGCGTCGGACCGTCTGGCGCCCTCGGATCTGGGTCCCCGTGCGGACGACTGGACCCCCGGCTGGCTGGACGAGCCGGAGAGCGCCAACGGCCGCGTCGTCGGCGTGGTCGTGACGGTGGACAACTTCGGCAACCTGATCACGAACATCGGCGAGGAATACCTGGAGAGTTTCGAACGGCCGCTGATTCTCGCCGGCGGCCACGAGTTCGAATTGCAGGAGACCTACGGGCGCTCGAAACCCGGCGAGTATCTCGCGCTGGTGAACTCCTTCGGCGTGCTGGAGATCGCGCGGGCGGAGTCGAACGCCGCCGCCGGGCTGGGCCTGGACCGGGGCGCGCCAGTTCGCATCATGGAGGCCGGCTGAGCGCACGCGGCTAACACTCCGCGCCGAAACCGTACTACCATCCCGGCTCGTCCCGAGGTCGACGCCACCCATTCATGCCGAATGAAAATCCCCGCAGCGACGGCGAATACCTGAGCACCCTGGCACGGGGGCTGACGGTGCTGCGCTCGTTCACCAAGGAGCGTCCCGAGATGAGTCTCAGCGAGGTCGCAGCCGCCACCTCGCTCAGCCCGGCCGTCGCCCGGCGCTGCCTGAATACGCTGGTGCACCTGGGTTATGTGGGCAAGAAAGGCAAGCGCTTCCTGCTGACGCCGGAGGTGATCGGCTTCGCGTCCGCGTTCCTCGAGTCCATGAATGTGGAAGAAGTCATCCGGCCGTACCTGCAGGAGGTACGCGACCGCACCGGCGACAGCTCGTCGCTGGCCGTCCTGTCCCGGCAGAACATCCTCTACCTGGTGCACGTCTCCACCAACCGCATGGTTCGGCTTGCCGCCGGCGTGGGCACCCGCTTCCCCGCGTACTGCACCTCACTCGGCCGCGTGCTGCTCGCCCATCAGCCTGACGACGTGCTCGAGTCGCTGCTGGCGGAGATGCGACCGGAGAAGTTCACCGACAAGACCGAGACCTCGGTGCCGGCGCTGCGAAAGATACTGGGCGAGGTACGCCGATGCAGCTACGCCTCCATCCAGGATGAACTCGACTACGGCATCGTCTCGGTGGCGGTGCCGGTGCGCATGGACGATGGCACCGTGATCGCGGCCATCAACTGCTCGACCGCCACCACGCGGGTGAACGAGGCGGAGATGGTGGAGACCCGGCTGCCGCACCTGCGTCGTGCCGCCGACAGGATCGAGACTGAGCTGCGCCGCTACCCCGTCCTGGTCCACTCGATCCGCGGCGCCGCGGACTGAGCCGCCGCGGCCGTCATTGCCGCAATCGCCGCAATTGACTCAATCGCCGCAATCGACGTCGCGGCAGAATTCCCGCACCGCCCGGTTGTAGGCATCCGGCTCGCTGAGATTGCCGAGATGTCCACTGGCACTCAGCACTACCTCGCGGGCACCGGGCACCTTCTCGACGAGCAGCCGGGCGAGGCGGCGCCGCGCCTCCGTCTCGCGGGCTCCGGTCAGGACCAGCAGAGGCAGTCCGGCGCCGGCCACGGCGCCGAGCACATCGTTGGACCGGGCATAGGCTTCCGGACGGAAGCGCACGAGATCCTCGCCACGGTAATCCGCCAGCATCTGTCGCAGCAGCGTCTCCGCTTCCGGGTGACCCTCGCCGACCCGCATCATGGGATGACACAGCCAGCGGCGCCGGACCTCGTCCATACGGCCCTCGGCCGCCAGTGCGGCGTACTCGGCGACCGGGATACGCTCGGCATCCGGGCCGCCCGGGTCCTCGCCGTCCACCGCGGCGCCCTGCAGGATCAGGGAACGCAGCCGACCGGGATGCCGTGCCGCGTAACGCAGGGCGATGCGTCCGCCCTGGGACATGCCGAGCAGGTGAAAAGGACCGCCGATCAGCTGCCGGGCGATGGCGTCGATGTCCCCCGTTTCCCGTAAGAGGTCGGGCTCGCCCTCGGACAGGCCGAAGCCTCGGCGGTCAAAGGCGATCACGCGGTAATCCCGCGACAGGGCCTCTATCTGGGGGCGGAACACGCGGTGATCCATCGCCCAGCCGTGCACCAGCAGTAACGGTGCTCCGACGCCGACCGCCTCGACGTGGAGTCGCGCGCCGTCCGCGACCACCTCGTGGGAGCGGCTGCCCACCGGCGCCTCCGCCGCCATCACGGCTCGTAGTCGACGGCCTCCTGGGCCGCCTCCCAGATCGCCGGGGCCGCCGGCTCGGACATCTCCTCGAATACGTGCCCCACCAGCCCGGCGCAGCGGGCGGTCAGCACCACCCCGCGCATGAGCCGGGAGGGGATGCCGGCCTCCGCCATGGCCCCCGCCATCGCCGCGCTGATGTTGGTCACCAGCGGCTTGCCCAGTTCTTCGCGCAGCGCATCCTGCAGCAGATACATCGCATCGATGGCCTCGCCGCCGGCACCGGCCGCGCCGACGATCTCCAGCAGCCGCTCGACGCGCGGGTCTTTCGTCTGGTGGATGGGATGACCGAAGCCGGGTATCGGCCGACGGATGCTGCGATAGCTCCGCACCTCCTCGATGGCCTTCGCCTTGCGCTCTGACTCGTCCGCCGCGAGGATACGCTCCAGCACGGCGCCGCACTCGCCCGCCGTGCCGGCATAGCGGTCGCCAACCCCCAGCAGGCCGGCCACCACCGCGCCCTGGAAGGACTCCGGCGCCCCGTAGTGCGTGAGCCGGCTCACCACCGCCGAGGGCACCATGCCGTGCTCCATGATCGTGACCATGACCGCATCGACGATGCGCACCTGGGTCTCCGTGGGTTCCTTGCCGAGCGCCTGCAGCAGCATCAGCTGAGTGAAGCTGTAGCTGCCCATGATGTCGGTCACGAGATTCCGGCCGCGGATCAGGATGTTGTCCGCGTCGTAGCCGCAGATGCCCGTGTGGCCCGTCGTGGTCTCGTCTGCCATGGTCTCCCCTCCGTCGATACTTTTTCGCATATCGAAGTTGAATTCGTTATGCGAAAATTATAGCATCCACGTCATCCTGTCCAAAAACAGCTCGGGGGAGAGTCAAGAATGAAGCTATCGACCAGGATCGCTGTGTGCCTGCTGGCACCCACGCTCGCCGTGCCCTTCGTCGAGGTCCGCGCCCAGGGGCAGGTCATCGAGGAAGTGGTGGTCACTGCCCGTAAACGCGCGGAGTCGCTGGAGGACATTCCGGTCTCCGCGCGGGCGTTCACCGCCGACGAGATCGAGTCCGCCGGCATCAACACGCCGCAGGACTTCATCCAGCTGACGCCGAACGTGACGCTGGTCCAGACTCAGAACGCGGGCAACTCCTTCATCAACATCCGCGGCGTCTCCCAGGCGCGCAACAGTGAGATGTCGGCGGCAGTCCTCGTGGACGGCGTCCTGATGGCCAACCCGGCCCAGTTCAACCAGCAACTGTTTGACATCCAGCAGATCGAGGTACTGCGCGGGCCCCAGGGCGCGCTGTACGGGCGTAACGCCATCGGCGGCGCCATCACCATCGTGACCAAGCAGCCGACCGACGAGCTGGAAGGCCGCATGGAACTCGGCGCCGACGACGGCCCGGGCTTCACCGCCCGCGGTGCGGTCAGCGGCCCGATCGGCGGCAGCGAGACGCTCAAGTTCCGTGCCTCCGCTTCCTACGTGGACACGGACGGCTGGATCGAGAACGAATTCCTGGACGAGGAAGCCGATCCCTACCGGGACATCTCCGGCCGCTTCAAGCTGCTGTGGGAACCGACGGACCGCTTCTCCGCAGACCTGCGGCTGTCCGCGTCGCAGCTCGACACCCAGGCGCTGTACTTCGTGATCGGCCCGGAGGCGGACGACACCGACATCCCGGTACGCGTCAACAACCCGGGCAAGAACGAGCGCGACCTCTACAACGCCACGCTGAAGCTCGACTACGAGGCCGACTTCGGCACGTTCACTTCCATCACTGCCTATGACGATCTCGAGGAACTGCTGACCGGCGACCAGTTCAACTTCGTGCCCCGGGAGGAGTCCGTGGTCAACTTCTTCGACTTCGCCCCGCTCATCCGCGATCTGACCGGCGACGAGTTCGTGGACCTCAGCCAGACCCAGTACCTCGAATCCGACGCCATCAGCCAGGAGTTCCGCTTCACCTCGCCGGCCGAGAACCGCCTGCGCTGGATCGCCGGCACCTACTTCATCCAGACGGACCGGTTCATCTCCACCGGCAACATGATCGACCGCGGCAACGGCGTGCCCGACGTCACCACCGAGCCGCGCGTCTCGGTGTTCGTCGACCCCACGGACCCGAGCCCCCAGTTCGGCCTGCTGGTGGACGAGCAGGACAACTTCGCCTGGGCGGTCTTCGGCGAGGTCGCCTACGACCTCACGGACACCTTCGAGGCGTCGGTATCCCTGCGCTACGACGAGGACGAGCGCGAGAACACCACGCTGACCGAGCCGCTGTACGACCCGACGGGCGGTCTGACGACTTTCGGCGAGGTGCGCAAGGAGACCTGGGACGCCTGGCAGCCCAAGGTCACGCTGACCTGGCAGCCGAGCGACACCATGACGGTCTATGGCGGCTACAGCCGCGGCTTCCGGAGTGGCGGCTTCAACCAGTCCGGCGTGGGCGGCGCGGTGCCCGAGCCCGGCGTGGAAGACATCTTCGAGGAGCAGATCGCGGACACCTGGGAGGCCGGCATCAAGGGCTCGTTCTGGGGCGGCCGCGCCAGCGGCTCCGCGAGCGTCTACTACACCGACTTCGAGAACGCCTACTTCTTCTTCTTCGATCCGGGCACCAGCACGCAGAACCTGGGCAGCATCCCCGAGGTCACCTACCAGGGTCTGGAGATCGAAGGCAGCGCGCTCGTGACGGACAACCTCAGCGTGAATTTCGGTCTTGGCTACACCGACAGCGAGATCGAGCGCGCCGCGGATCCCGCCGACAACGGCAATCAGGCGCCGCTCGTCTCCGAGTACACGCTCAATCTGGGCGTGCTCTATCAGCGGCCCACCGAGCTCTTCGGCGGCGTGAACGCCGTCGTGCGGGTCGACTACCAGCGCACCGGCGACACCTGGTGGGACCCGGGCAATATCTCCGTGCGCAGCCCTTATGATCTGGTCGACGTGCGTGTCGGCGTGGAGATGCCGGACGACTGGTCGGTGATGCTGTGGGCGAAGAACGCCTTCGATGAGGAATACAATACCGAGTTCTCGCCGGGTCCCGTGCCGGGGGCGAACTTCCTCTGGCCGGGCATGCCCAGGCGCTGGGGCGTCGAGTTCTCCAAGCGCTTCTGAGCGGACCCGAAGCAGACGGAACAGACGAGGAGTTTCAGACCATGCAAGCACCGAGAGTAAATTCCCGACTCCACCACAACGCCCACGTCACCCGCGACCTGGAAGCCGTGCGCCACTTCTACGAGGACATCATCGGCTTCCCGCTGACCGCCACCTGGTGCGAGAAGACCGATCTGTTCGGCAAGGAGCGGGTCTACGCGCACTGCTTCTTCGACATCGGCGACGGCGAGGCACTGGCCTTCTTCCAGTTCGCCGACGATGACGATGCCGAGGAGTTCGGCCCCGAGCTGCCGCTGTCCGGCTTCCGCCACCTCGCGCTGAAGGTGGACCAGGAGAGCCAGGACGGCATCCGGGAACGCCTCGAGGCCGCCGGCTACAAGGAGCCCGACATGTACATCCTCAATCACGGCTACTGCTATTCGCTGTACGTGTTCGATCCGGCCAAACTGCTGGTGGAATTCACCGTCGACCACCCGGACGTGGACCAGATCAACGCCGACCAGCTGCCGAAGGCGCATAGTGAACTGAAGCGCTGGCTGGCCGGCGATCACACGCCGAACAACGAGCAGTACCACCGCTAGTCGAACCGCGGCCGCCTGAACGGCGGCCGGCACCGCGGGCTCCCCGCCATGAGGCCGGAGGACACGGACTCCGGCCCGCGGACCCGCTCGGCCCGGCACCGGGGAAGAGTTCCGAACACCAGCGAGACACCGAGAGAGGAATCATGTCCACGAAGATCTGCATCGTCCATCACAGCGGTTACGGCCACACCGCGAAGCAGGCGGCCGCCGTCGCCGAAGGCATCCGCCGCGTCGACGGCGTCGAGTGCATCGAGCTCACCGTCACGGAGCTGGAGGACACCGAGGCCCCGGGCTGGTCCGAACTGGACGAGGCCGCCGCCATCGTCTTCGGCAGCCCCACCTACATGGGCAGCGCGTCGGCCGACATGAAGCGTTTCATGGAGGCGACGTCCGGGCGCTGGATGGAGCAGAAGTGGGCGGACAAGCTCGCCGCCGGCTTCACCAACTCCGGCTCCCAGAACGGCGACAAGCAGAACACGCTGGTCTCCTTCCTCACCCTCGCCGCCCAGCACGGCATGGTCTGGGTGAATCTCAATCTGCTGCCGGGCAACAACAGCTCGAAGGGCAGCGTGGACGACGTGAACCGGCTGGGCGGCTCGCTGGGCGCCATGGCCCAGTCGAACGTGGACGAAGGTCCCGACGTCTGCCCGCCCGAGGCCGATCTGGAGACAGCGCGCCGCCTGGGTCAACGCGTCGCCGAGTGCTCGCTGCGCTGGAACCGCGGCTGAGCGCATCCCGACACAACAGGACCCGACACAACAAAGGTGGTCCCCGATGATTTATGACAAGGGAACAGAGACGCGCCCGGTAGAGGAGCAGTTCGCCCTCGACCGGAAGACCTATCGGCGCCAGGTCGCCTACCTGTTCGAGCATTCCACCTTCTATCAGCAGAAGTTGCGCGAGGCCGGCTTCGACGACGCGGGCGCCGTGGGCGAGCTGGATGAGATCGCGCAACTGCCCTTCACCGAGAAGGACGAGCTGCGTGCGACCCAGGCCGATGCCCCGCCCTTCGGCGAGCACCTGGCGGCACTGCCGGAAAAGCTGATGCGGGTATTCAGCACCAGCGGGACGACCGGCGTGCCCTGCTATCTCGGGCTGACCCGTAACGACGTGGACGTCTACGCCACCAACGTCGCCCGAGGCTACACCGCGGCCGGTTTCTCGGCGGGCCAGCGCATCGCCGTCGGCTTCAACGCAGGACCGTTCGTCGCCGGCGCCGTCTACTACGGCTTCGACAAGATCGGCTGCACCGTCATCCCGGTCGGCACCGGCAACACGGAGCGCCTGGTCACGGCCATCCGCAACCTGAAGGCCACCGGCGTGAGCTGCACGCCCTCCTACGGCCTGTATCTCATCGACTGGTGTCAGGAGAACGGCATCGACACCCGCTCCCTGGGCCTCACCAACATGATCACCGCCGGCGAGCCCGGCGGCGGCGACCCGCTGGTGCGCGGGCGCATCGAGGAGGCGTTCGGCTGCAAGGTGCGCGAGTCCATGGGTATCGGCGACATCTCGCTCTCTGCCTGGGCGGAGGACGACGACGGCAACGGCATGCATTTCATGGCGCGCGGCTACGTCCACGTGGAACTGATCGATCCCGCCAGCGGCGAGCCCATCCCCTGGGAAGACGGCGCGGAAGGAGAACTCGTCTACACCGCCCTGCAGCGCGAGGCCATGCCCCTGCTGCGCTTCCGCAGCCGTGACCACGTGGTGGTCAACATGCAGGACAACCCCACCGGCCGCACCGGGCCGCGCATCCGCTGTGTCGGGCGCACCGACGACATGCTGATCGTGCGCGGCGTGAACCTCTTCCCCTCCGCCATTCGCAGCCTGCTGCAGGACTTCGCACCGGACGTCGGCGGCCTGCTGCAGGTGCGACCGAGGGAGCGTGGGGTGCTGCAGTCGCCGCCACTGCCGGTGGTCGTCGAACTCGGCGAGGGCATGTCGAGCGCGCCGGAAGGACTGGCCGACCGCATCCGGCAGGAGATCCGCTCGCGCCTGCTGGTGACCACCGAGGTCGAGCTGGTGCCCTACGGCACCCTGCCCCGGGAGACGTACAAGTCCAAACTGATAGACTACTCTGACGCCGACAAGAAGGAGGCCGCCTCGGGCTGAAAAACCCGGGTTTTCATCCATGGCATCCAGACTACCGCTGTTCCCCTGCACCATCGTCGGCAGCTATCCGCAGCCGGACTGGCTCATCGACCGGCAAAAGCTCTCGGGACGCTTTCCTCCCCGCACCCGTGCGCAAGAGCTCTGGCGTATCGACGAACAGTTCCTGCAGCAGGCCCAGGACGACGCCACCCGCATCGCTATCCAGGATCAGGAGCGAGCCGGGCTCGACATCGTCTCCGACGGCGAGATCCGCCGGGAGAGCTACTCCAACCACTTCGCCACCGCGCTGGACGGCATCGACCTCGACAACCCGGGCGAGGCTCTGGACCGCAGCGGCGAGCCGGTGTTCGTGCCCCGGATCGTCGGACCGATCCGCCGCCGGCATCCGGTGGGAGTCGACAACCTTCGCTTCCTGCGGGCGAATACCGACCGGGCGGTGAAGTTCACCGTGCCGGATCCGTTCACCATGGCACAGCAGGCGCAGAACGAGCACTACGCGACGGACCGGGAAGCCGCGCTCGCCTACGCCGACGCCGTGAACGCCGAGATCCGCGACCTGTTCGCGGCCGGGGCCGACGTCGTGCAGATCGACGAGCCCTACATGCAGGCCCGACCCGATCAGGCCCGGGAGTATGGCATCGAGGCCCTGAACCGCGCGCTGGACGGCGTCGACGGACAGACCTGCGTGCACATCTGCTTCGGCTATGCGGCCCTGATCCACGAGCGGCCCGAGGGTTACTCCTTCCTGCCCGAGTTCTCCGGCGCCTGCTGCAGCCAGGTCTCCATCGAGACCGGCCAGTCCAACCTGGACTGTTCCGTGCTCGAGTCCCTGCCGGGCAAGGACATCCTGCTCGGCGTGCTGGACCTCTCGAGCAACGAGGTGGAGTCGGTCGAGACTATAAAGGAGCGGGTCCGCCGGGCGCTGCAGCACGTCGACGCCGAACGCATCGTTCTGGCCCCGGATTGCGGCATGAAGTACCTGAGCCGCGAGGCGGCATTCGGCAAGCTCGCGGCCATGTCGAAAGCCGCGGCCGAATTGCGCGCCGAGGCCTGAAGGAGAAGAGACGATGAGCACCGGCGCCGACCGCATACTGACGACCCACACCGGCAGCCTGCCCCGCCCGGACGATCTCATCCGCATCATGTGGGCGAAGGGCGACGGCATCCCGGTGGACGAGGAGGCGCTCGCCGAGCGCGTGGCGAGTGCCGTGCAGGAGATGGTGGACCGCCAGGCCGCCGCGGGCATCGGCATCGTCAACGACGGCGAGATGTCCAAGCCGAGCTACGCCACCTATGTGAAGGACCGGCTGCACGGTTTCGGCGGCGAGTCCGTGCAGGACTACTTTTTCGGCGACCTGGTCGACTACCCGAGGAGCGCGGAGATCGTGGCCGCCAATCCCGGCCGCCGCAAGCGCTCGGCGCCCGCCTGCAACGCCCCGATCTCGGTGAAGGACACCGAGGCGGCGGCACTCGACATGGTGAATCTCACGAATTCGGCGAAGGACGCCGACGTGGCGGGCATCTTCTCCAGCGCGGCCTCCCCCGGCGTGGTCACCATCTTCTTCGGCAACGAGTACTACGAGAGCGACGAGGAGTACGTCTTCGCCGTCGCCGAGGCCATGCGCCACGAGTACGAGGCGATCGCCGCGGCCGGCGCGTACGTGCAGCTGGACTGCCCGGACCTCGCCATGGGCCGGCACTCGGCTTACGCGGACATGGACCTCGCGCAGTACCGCAGGCGCGTCGCCATGAACATCGAGGCGCTGAACCATGCCGTGCGCAACATTCCCGAAGAGAAGCTGCGCATGCACCTGTGCTGGGGCAACTATCCCGGCCCGCATCACTGCGACGTGGCGATGGGCGAGATCATCGATCTGGTCTGGAAGGCCAAGCCGCGCACGATCCTGTTCGAGGCCGCGAACCCCCGCCACGCTCACGAGTGGACCCTGTTCGAGACGGTCCAGGTGCCGGACGACAAGATCCTCTGTCCCGGCTGCATCGAACCGCAGTCCAACTACATCGAGCACCCGGAGCTGGTGGCCCAGCGCATCGAGCGCTACGCGCGGCTGGTCGGCCGCGACCGCGTGATGGCCGGCGTCGACTGCGGCTTCAGCGTGCACGTGGGCATGCAGGGCATCGACCCGGACGTAGCCTGGGGCAAGCTCGCCTCCCTCGCCGAAGGCGCGGCGATCGCGACCGACCGCCTCTGGAGCTGAGCGGCCGCCGGAGCTCGCCGGCGTGAAACAGCGTTATCCCGGGCTCCGCTCCGCCAGGCGCTCGAGCAGACGCACTGCACGGCCGACGCCGTCCTCTCCGCGAATCTGCGCACCCAGCTCTGCAGCGCGCCGACCGATTGCGGCATCGGTACAGGCATGCTCGATGGCGCTGGCCAGCCCGGCAGCGCTCAACCTCTTCTGCGGAATCGGGTCGGGACCCGCTCCGAGCTCCCGGACACGCCGGCCCCAGAAGGGTTGGTCACCGAAAAAGGGGCAGATCACGGTCGGCCGTCCGGCTCTCAGGCCGGCCGCCGTGGTGCCGGCGCCGCCGTGGTGGACAGTGGCGGCGACCCGGGGCAGCAGCCAGTCGTAAGGCACGGCATCGATCACGTACACGTCGTCCGGCACGGCCTCGGGCGCCAGTCCGCCCCACCCCGTCACCAGGATGCAGCGCCGGCCCGTCCGTGCGATCGCCTCGAGCACGATGCCCGCGGTCCGCGCCGGGTCCCGCCCGGCCATGCTGCCGAAGCCGACGTGGACCGGCGGCGGTCCGGCATCCAGGAAGTCCCTCAGTCCGGCCGGCGGCGACCACGCCGCGGCCCGGTCGAGGAACCAGTAGCCGGTGACGTAGACATGGTCGGGCCAGTCGTCCGGGCGCGGGAGGACGTTCTCGCTGTAGCAATGCAGTACCGGGACCGCATCACCATCGCCGCGTCGCAGCAGACCGAGACCCGCGGCCGGCGGCAGACCCTGCGCGCGCCTCCATTCGCTGACGAACTTCCCGCCGATCCGGTCGGCGGCGGCATGCACCACCCTGTAGGTGAGACGGTTGTATGAGCGGCCAAGCGGGAGTCGCGGGAAGCCGAGCGCGGGAAATGCACTCGTCGGCACGAACTGCGGCAGCGGCATGGCCAGGACGGAGGGAACGCCGAGCTTCTCGGCGTAATGAGCTCCCGCCATCTTGGAATTGAACAGGATCAGGTCCGGGTCGACTGATCTCGCCGCGTCCCATCCTTCTGCCAGCATCGAGCGCTGGATGTCGCTGCTCTCGCGCATGAGCCGCGGGACCATGCGGATGGCGCGGAAGAAGCTGCCCATGTCTTCGATCGCGCCGCGGCCCACCTCGGTATCCAGCAGGTCGACCAGACCGCTGTTGAGATAGACGTATTCGAGGCCGCGCTGCGCGACGAAGCCACGGAAACAGTCACAGGTATTGAGCGCGACGCGGTGACCCGCACGCAGCAGGCCCTGGCCCAGCGCGACATAGGGCTCGACGTCGCCCCGGGAACCGGCGGTCTGGATCAGGATATTCAAAGTGGAACCCAGGTCGTCATGACCACAGGGTAGAGGCTATGGCGACAATTCAGAAGGAGCGTTTCAGATCGTGACGCCGCGCACCGAACTAGAACTCGAAGTCCAACTTGTCGATGACCGCCGCGAAGGCAAGGAAGCCAAGAACAACTGCCGTCATTCCGAACACTGAGTTTTCCGCAGCCCTTTCTGTAGTCATCAACGAGTCCCCACTGAACTCAGAGGCTGCGACCGGCCGGATGGTTCGGTAGCCGAGGCTGGCAGCAACGGACGCTACAATTGATCAGGTGCATGTTCAGGCGCGTGCAAACTTCTCGCGGTTCTTTCCCGCCATCGTCATGCACCGCCCGCCTGCTGCATCGCCTGCTTCTCGACCTTCGCCCAGGAATCCCGCAGGGTGACGATCCGGTTGAACACCGGCGACTCCACGCTCGAGTCCGGATCGGCGGTGAAGTAGCCCAGCCGTTCGAACTGCACCGCATCTCCGGGAGCAAGTACCGCAACACCCGGCTCCACCTGCGCTGAGGCCACCTTCAGCGAATCCCGGTTGATCGCCTCGTGCCAGTCTCCCTTCACCCCCGGCGCCGGCTCGGTGAACAACCGATCGTAGAGCCGCACCTCGGCGGGCACCGCATGCTCCGCGGACAGCCAGTGGATGGTGCCCTTCACCTTGCGCTGGGCGCCCGTCGCACCACTCCGGGTGTCCGGGTCGTAGCTGCACAGCAGCTCGACCACCTTCCCGTCCTCGTCCTTCACCACCTCGTCGCAGCGAATGATATAGGCATAGCGCAGCCGCACCTCGCCGCCCGGCCGCAGTCGGAAGAACTTCTTCGGCGGATCCTCCATGAAGTCGTCGCGCTCGATCCAGAGCGTGCGCGAGAAGGCGAGCTCCCGCCCGCCCATGGACGGGTCGTTCGGATGATTCTGCGCGGTCACCGGCTCCACCCGGTCTTCCGGGTAGTTGGTGATGGTCACCTTCAGCGGATCGATGACGCCCATCACCCGCGGCGCGGAAGGGTCCAGCACCTCGCGCACGGTCGCTTCCAGAAAGCCCATCTCGATCAGCTTGTTCTTCTTCGTGATGCCCACCCGGCGGGCGAACTCCCGCAGCGCGCCGGGCGGATAACCACGGCGGCGCATCCCGGCGAGCGTCGGCATGCGCGGGTCGTCCCAGCCCGCGACGGTACCACGCTCGACCAGTTCGGCCAGCCGACGCTTGCTGGTCACCGTGTAGGCCAGGTTGGTGCGCGAGAACTCGTACTGGCGCGGGCGGTGCGGGAGATCGAGCTGATCGAGCAGCCAGTCGTAGAGCGGCCGGTGATCCTCGAACTCGAGCGTGCACAGCGAATGGGTGATGCCCTCGAAGGCATCCGACAGGCCGTGCGCGAAGTCGTACATCGGATAGATGCACCACTTGTCGCCGGTGCGCTGATGAGGGATGTGGCGTATGCGGTAGAGCGTCGGGTCACGCATGTGCATGTTCGGCGCCGCCATGTCGATCTTGGCGCGCAGCACCTTCTCGCCGTCGGCGAACTCGCCGGCGCGCATGCGCTCGAACAGATCCAGATTCTCCTCCACGCCGCGGCCGCGCCAGGGGCTCTCCCGGCCCGGCTCCTTCAGCGTGCCGCGGTACTCGCGGATCTCGTCGGCGCCGAGGTCGTCCACGTAGGCCTTGCCCTGACGGATCAGGTCGACCGCGCAGTCGTACAGCTGATCGAAGTAATCCGAGGCATGGGTAAGGCGGTCGCCCCAGTCGAAGCCGAGCCAGCGGATATCCGCCTCGATGGCGCGCACGAACTCGATGCTCTCCTTGCCCGGATTGGTGTCGTCGAAACGCAGGAACGTGACGCCGCCGTTCTCCTCGGCCACCCCGAAATTCAGGCAGATGGAGGTGGCGTGGCCCACGTGCAGGAAGCCGTTCGGCTCCGGCGGGAAGCGGGTGACGACCTTGCCGCCATGCTTACCGGCGGCGATGTCGTCGGCGATGATCTGGCGGATGAAGTCCTTGCCGGCGGTGGTTGTGTCGGACATGACGGTCGGAGGCCTGCTGATGAGCGCGAATCAGGAGCCCGGTATTGTACGGGAATCCTCTGCGGAGGTGACCGGCCCCGCGACGCGACGGAGCAGCCGCGCCACCTGTCCCGGCCCGGGGCGCAGCGGCGTCAGCTGCTCGGGCTCGACGGCCCGCGCGCCGCCCGCCTCCAGCCGGCCGACGGCGAAGCTGAACACGTAGACCGGTTCCACGCCCATGCGCAGGTCCGTCATCACCACCCGGTCGTCCTCGCGGGATACCCGGTAGAAGCCGTGGGTGAACCAGGCCAGTCGCTGCACCGCCCACGCATCCCGGATGCCGTCCAGCAGCTCCGGTCGCGACTCGTGACGCTCGAAATACAGCGTGCCCGGCGGGTCCAGCAGGGAGTAGAAGCCCTCCCGATAGCCGCCCTCTTCCATCGCGACGATGCGCCACAGCACGATGTTGAACGGCGCCGGCGTCGTGAGCACACCGCCGTGCGCGATCCCCGTCTCCGCCAGCGCGTCGCGCGCGAAGCGCTCCACGTGCAGCTTGGCCGCGACGGACAGGCCAAGGTAGGCCACGGCGAGGGTGAGGCCGCTGACCACGGCGGCCCGCGCACGGTGCTCGTCACGGACGATCAGTGCGACAGCGAGGCCGACCGCCAGCGACAGGGTGAACGCCGGGTCGATGATGAACAACGTCGAGCCGCTCACCGGGTGATTGCTGAACGGCAGGAACAGCTGGGTGCCGTAGACCGTAAAGGCGTCGAGCAGCGGATGCGTGAACAGGGCAAGCCAGACGAGAGCAAGCCAGCGCCGCGGCCGCTGCCTCGCACGCGCGTCCACCCGCGCTATCAGCCACCAGATTGCCGGCGCCGCGACACTCAGCACGAACAGCGAATGACTGTAGCCCCGATGCCAGGTGAAATCGGCTACCGGGTCGCCCAGGGGCACGAGAACGTCGAGGTCCGGCAGCGTGCCGCAGGCGGCTCCCCACGCGGCCCCGCGCCGGCGCTCGCCGTGGCCGGCCACCGCGGCGCCGATGGAGGCACCGAGCACGGCCTGTGTCACGGTATCCACGTCTAACGTTCCCGGCGCGAAGCGGCCGGCGCGTGTTGCGCAGGCGCGACATCGAGCCGGCTTCCCTGTCCACCCGACGACACAGACCAGATTGTATACAAATAATCACAAGTCATTGGCTTTTCCGCGCTTTTTCTGGACGCACTCCCCCGCTTTTGTATACGATACCGTGGGGGCCAACAAGAGCCGACTACAACGATGTATGCCATAACCGACATCGTTGCGGAACACGAAGACCGAACCAGACCAGGAGAGAGACCTATGCGTGCGAAGACCCTGCTTTGCGGCGTCGCGAGCGTACTCGCTTTGACCGCCGGTTATACCGTACCCGCCGTGGCGCAGGAGGCCCAGGGCATCGAGGAAATCATCGTCACGGCCCGGCAACGCGAGGAAACGCTGCAGGACGTGCCGGCCACCGTAACGGTACTGACCGAGGATCGCCTCGAGCGTGCCGGCGTAGAGCGCGCGGAGGACTTCATCAAGCTGACCCCCGGCGTGAGCCTGGTCGACGCGGCCGAGGTCGGCGACACGCAGATCAACATCCGCGGCCTGAACGGCGCCCGCGATGCCGAGAACAGCGTGGCCTTCATCATCGACGGCATCCTGATGACGAATCCGGCCGCCTTCAACCGGGAGTTCTCGAACCTGCAGCAGATCGAGATTCTGAAGGGGCCCCAGGGCGCAGTGTATGGCCGCAATGCCGCCGCCGGCGCCATCATCGTCAGCACGAAGATGCCCGGCGATGAGCTGGGCGGCAACGTCAAGGTGAGCGCCGCGGGCGACAGCACCTACTACGCCACGGGTTACGTGAGCGGCCCGCTCACCGACACCGTGTCGTTCAGCCTCGGCGGCGACTGGCGCGACACCGACGGCTATTACACGAACAGTTTCCTGGACGCCGACGTGGTCGACGACTTCGAGAACTACAACGTGAACGGCAGGCTGGTTTTCCAGCCGACCGATCTCCTCACGGTGGACGTGAAGGCACGCTACGGGCAGGTGGACGCCGCCTCCATCAGCTTCAATGCCGCTTTCCACCTGCCGGATTTCGCGTCCGCATTCGCCCCCGCCCTCGATCCGATCTTCGGTGAGGGTTTCGCCTCGTTCTTCAATGAAGATATCGACGATCACGAGTTCGTCTTCCAGCCGAACATCGATCCGACGAACGATCAGGAAGCGACCGAGTTCTCCATCAAGGCGGACTACGAACTCGGCTGGGCCAGCCTCACCAGCTGGCTGCTCTACAGCAACATCGAGAACTCGCTGTCCTCGGACGGCACCAGTGCGGCCTTCAGCTTCTTCAACGCCGACGACGCGACGCCGAACGCCTGCCAGCCCAACTCGCTGGATCTCTTCCTCTCGGGCGTGACACTGCCGCCGCCGCAAATCCTCCTGCCGGCAGCGAACGTGTTCGACGGCGATCCGTTGAACGATCCCATCTTCGGCCCCTACACGCCGACCACCTGTGACGGCACTCAGTACCAGGAGCGCAACCAGGAGGACGTGAGCTTCGAGCTGCGCCTGGCCTCGCCGGGCGACCAGGCCCTGCGCTGGATCGCCGGCCTGTACTACCTCACCCTGGAGCGCGAGGTCGGCGTGAACCTGGCCATCGACCGGGGCTTCGGCGTCATCCCGACGCTGTACACGGACAACCCGAACAACCCCACCGAGCAGCTGCTGTGGGACGAGTTCGACACCGACGTCTGGGCCGTGTTCGGCCAGCTCGCCTACGACCTCAGCGACCGCACGGAGCTCGCCCTCGCGCTGCGCTACGACCGCGAGGAGCGCGAGGCCCGCAGCCTGGTGCCCACCGAGCCGCGCACCGAGTTCGTGGACTTCACCAACGACGGCGTGTACAGCGGCGGCGCTCCCCTGAACCCGGCGCTCGACCCGACCCTGAACCCGGGCGGCGTGCAGCCCCAGAGCCGCACCTTCACCCAGGTACAGCCGAAGCTCTCCATCAGCCACGACGTGAACGATGCTGTGACGCTGTTCGCCTCCTGGGGCATCGGCTTCAAGAGCGGCGGCTTCAACAACCAGGGTTCGGCGGCCACCATCGACGTATTCATCAACCAGCCGCTCGGCAAGGACCTGGGTATCCGCGACGAATTCGACAAGGAGACCTCCAGCGCCTTCGAGCTCGGCTTCAAGTCGCAGCTCGCCGACGGCCGGCTCTCCCTGGAGGGCGCGGTCTACCAGATGGACGTCGACGACATGCAGTTCTTCGAGTTCCAGGTGGGCCCCTTCGGCCTCCTGCGCGTCGTCTCCAACATCGACGAGGTGAAGCTGACGGGCGCCGAGATCGGTGCGAACTACCTGCTCAACGACTACATCACCGTGGGCGGCGGCTGGGCCTACACCGCCAGCCGTATCCAGGCCAACTCGGTGCGTCCGAACACGGTCGGTAACGAGTCGCCGTCCACGCCCAAGTACACCGGCAATGTCGAAGTCGAGGTGAACTATCCGCTCGGCAACGGCTGGGATCTCTACGGCGGGCTGTACGGCTCCTTCGTCGGCCAGACCTGGTTCCACACGGCCCAGGACGAGGAGCGCCTGACGCTGTTCGATCTCAGCTTCCCGGGACTCGGCACGGCCGACTACACGGTCACCGAGCGTGACCCCTACCAGACCTGGGACCTGCGCGTCGGCTTCGGCCGGGACAACTGGCGGGTGACCGCCTTCGGCACCAACATCCTGGACGAGGATATCGTCGAGGAAGTCATTCTGGCGGCCGAGTTCGGTGGCTCCTTTGTTCACCCGGGAGCGGAGCGTCGCTGGGGACTGGAATTCAGCTACGAGTTCTGATGCTCACGGCGCGGGCGCCCGCTCGCCAGCACGGAAAAGCCGGCCTCGCGCCGGCTTTTCTTTTTATCGCCGAACGGATCTCAGGAACGGCAGCGACTGCAGACGCCCTGTATCTCCAGCATCTGGGTCTCCGCGCGGAAACCGGCCTCCGCCACTTTCGCGTTGACCACGCGCTGCAGCTCACCATCGTCCAGCTCGGCCACGGAACGGCAGCGGCGGCAGATCAGGAACTGTCCGGCGTGGGGATGCTCGGGGTCGCGGCAGCCGACGAACGCGTTCAGGGAATCGAGGCGGTGCACCAGGCCCGCGTCCATCAGGAAGTCCAGGGCCCGATAGACCGTGGGCGGCGCCGGACGGCGGCCCTCGTCGCTCATGGCCTCCAGGATGTCGTAGGCGCCCACCGGCTGGTGGCTGGTCCAGACGAGTTCCAGCACGCGCCGGCGCCTCGCGGTCAGGCGCAGTCCCCGCTCCCGGCACAGACGCTCGGCATTGGCCATCGCGTCCGCCACGCAATGGCGGTGGTCATGATTCTCCGGCGGGAATACCGGGCTGTCCTGGTCGGCGTCTGCGCTGCTCATGAGCCTCTTCGAGCGGGGTGTCCGGACTGGCGCTGCATGATAACGCAGCGTCGCCGGCGCTGCCCGCGAGGCTACGATTGCGCCGCTGCGTCGCGTAGAATAGCGGCCTTTTCGCGATCTATCGCCTGCCCATCGCACACCAATCGCCGACCGATCGCCGACCAATCGCTGACCAGAAGCAGCCCAGAGAGCAATATGCCATCCATCACCCTGCCCGACGGTTCGAAACGGGAATTCGACAAGCCGGTCACCGGCCTCGACGTGGCCGAGAGCATCGGCCGCAAGCTGGCGAAGGACGCCGTGGCCATCCGGGTCGACGGTGAACTGCGCGATCTCACGCGGGAGATACCCGGCGACGCCGCCGTCGAGATTGTCACCCGCGACAGCGAGGACGGGCTGGAGCTGCTGCGCCACGACGCCGCGCACATCATGGCCGAGGCGGTGAAGGAGCTCTATCCCGAGACCCAGGTGACCATCGGGCCCGCCATCGAGAACGGCTTCTATTACGACTTCGCGCGCGAGACGCCCTTCACGCCCGAGGATCTGGAGAAGATCGAATCCCGCATGCGAGACATCGTCGCACGGGACGAGACCATCGTCCGCGAGGTCTGGGGCCGGAGCGAGGCGGTGCGTTATTTCCGCGACGACGGCGAGGAGTACAAGGCCCGCCTCATCGAGGATCTGCCGGAAGAAGAGGTCATCACCGTTTACCGCCAGGGCGAGTTCCTCGATCTGTGCCGCGGCCCGCACCTGCCTTCCACCAGCCGGCTCGGCAGCGCGTTCAAGCTGACGCGGGTTTCCGGCGCCTACTGGCGCGGCGACTCCCGCAACGAGATGCTGCAGCGGATCTACGGCACGGCCTGGGCCAGCGACAAGCAGCTGCGCACCTACCTGCACCAGCTGGAGGAGGCGGAGAAGCGCGACCACCGCCGCCTCGGCCGCCAGATGGGTCTGTTCCACTTCCAGGAAGAGGCGCCGGGCGCCGTGTTCTGGCATCCGCGCGGCTGGACCCTTTACCAGCGCCTGGTCGACTACATGCGCGAGAGACAGGATGCGGCCGGCTACCGGGAGATCGCCACACCCATCGTCATGGACCGGTCGCTGTGGGAGTCCTCGGGCCACTGGGAGACCTTCGGCGAGAACATGTTCACCACGGAACCCGAAGAGGGCCGTATCTATGCGCTGAAGCCCATGAACTGCCCGGGTCACGTGCAGGTCTTCAACCAGGGCATCACCAGTTACCGGGAGCTGCCGCTCAGGCTGTCGGAATTCGGCACCGTGCACCGCTACGAACCCTCCGGCGCCCTGCACGGGATGCTCCGCGTGCGTGCCTTCACCCAGGACGACGCGCACATCTTCTGCACCCGCGACCAGATCACCGCCGAGTCCATCGCCGTCTGCGACCTGATCCTGGGCATTTACCGGGACTTCGGTTTCGAGGACGTGCGCATCAAGTTCGCCGACCGGCCTGAGGTGCGCGTGGGGGCCGACGAGGTATGGGACCAGGCAGAGGCCGCGCTGAAGACTGCCATCGAGACGACCGGACTCGAGTACACCTACAACCCGGGCGAGGGCGCCTTCTACGGGCCGAAGCTGGAGTTCGTGCTCCGCGACGCCATCGGCCGGGACTGGCAGTGCGGCACGCTGCAGGTGGACCTGAACCTGCCCGAGCGGCTCGGCGCGAGCTTCGTCGGCGAGGACGGCAACAAGCACACGCCGGTCATGCTCCACCGGGCCATGTTCGGCTCGCTGGAACGCTTCATCGGCATCCTGATCGAGCACTATGCGGGCGCGCTGCCGCTGTGGCTCGCGCCGGTGCAGGCGGTGGTGGCCACCATCACCTCGGACGGTGACGAGTACGCCTGCGAGGTGGCCGAGGCGCTCCGGGCGGCAGGACTCGCGGCCGAGACCGATCTGCGCAACGAAAAAATCGGCTACAAGGTGCGCGAGCACAGTGTGGCCAAAATCCCCGTGATTATCGCCGTCGGCAAGCGCGAGGTGGAGGAACGCACCGTGGCCCTCCGCCGTCTGGGCAGCAAGCGCCAGCAGATGCTGCCGCTCGCCGAGGCTGTCGAGACGCTGGCCACGGAGAATCGCCAGCGCCGCGCCCCGCCCGCCGGCTGACCTCCCGGCCGCCCGCCGGGCCAGCCCGGGCCCGCAATGCGCACCAGTACCGCCGGGAGTGTGTCCCAGGTCACACTTTGACATATTCGCGCTGGCCAGCCGGCCGCCGGCGGCATGGGCGCGCATATACTCGGCGTTCGATAACCGCCCGGGAATCAGACCGCTAGAGGCATCGGACGCCGTGCAAAGGTTCAAGACTCAGGTACTGCTGCTGCACTCCGAGCAGAGCACGCTGGACCGTTTCAGCGCGTCGCTCGGCGACGCCTATTCCGTGCACCTGGCGACCAGCGGTACCGAGGCACTGAATACCCTCGGGCTGACCCCCATCCACGTCATGGTCTCGGCCCAGCGGCTGCCCGGCATGAGCGGCATCGAGGCGCTGCGCGAGGCGAGGAAGCGCTCGCCGGAGACCCTCGGCATCCTCATCGCGCCGGAGGACATGAGCGGCGCCGAGGCCGAGGCACTGGTGGGCAGCGAGGCGCTGTTCCAGGTCATCCGCGGCATCGGCACGCCGGAGGATATGCGCCGCGTCATCGACGAGGCCGTCGACCAGCTGCGGCTGAACACGCTGCAGGATTCAGCCAACGACCGATCGGCAGGCCCGCGCCCGCGCGTCTCGCCCACGGCGCCGTCCCGCGAGGCCGGCCCGGCCGCCCGCCGGGCTGCGCCAGGCGTGGAAGCCAGCGGGACGTTTCCGGCGGCGGCAGGGACCGTTGCGGCGACGGAACTGGTCGTGCTCAGCAAGGACGAGGTATTCCTGGATACCATCCGCCAGGCGCTGTCGCCACGCCAGCCGGTCCACGCCGTGGACGATCTGCGGGCTGCCGCAAAACTGGTCGGCGACGCCAGGAGCGCGGTGCTGATCACCGACGCCGCCGTCGCTCCCCGGGACGTGGAGGCCATCACCACCCGGCTGCGCAGCCGTCAGCCCGGGCTGGTGACCATCGTCGCCGGCCGCCGCGACGACGGCGATCAGCTGATGGATCTGATCAATGCCGGCATGGTCTACCGCTTCCTGCTGAAGCCCATTTCCCCGGGACGGGCGCGTCTCGCCATCGAGGCAGCCATCCGCCGGGCGCAGGAGAAGGCCAAGGCTGCCGCACCGGCCGCACCCGCACCGTCCCCTCTCGCGCCGCCGACACCGGGCGCGCGCGTCGAGCCGACCATCGCGGACTTCGAGGGGGCCGAGGAAGTGGTGCTGAGCGAGGAGGCACCGGCCACGCGCACTCCCCCGCTTCGTCCGGAGACGCCCCCGCCCGCCGTCACGAAGCCGAAGGTCCGCCGCAAGGAACCGAAAGCGAAGGCGCCGGAAGACCAAACGAAGGCCGAGGTGCCGGCGGAGAATGCCGGCGGCGGGGGTCTCTCGCGTCCGGCACTGCTCGCGGGTGCGGGCGCGTTGCTTGCGCTCATCACGGTCGGCGGCATCTGGTCGCTGAGCGGCGGTCCGGATGAAGGCGCGGCAACATCGCCGGCCGGGACGTCGGCCGGCGCGTCGGCGCCCGCCGCGGACCCGGCCGGAGAGGCCCGTGCGGAACCGCCTGCCCCGCCGCCCGTCAGCCGCGACCTGCGGCGCGCCCGGCAGGCCGTGGCGGCCGGCCGCCTGCTCGCACCCGGCGAGGACGGCGCGCTCGCACTCTACGCCACCGCACTGGCGCAGGCACCGAACGACGCGGCCCTGGCGGCGGAAGTCGAGCAGGTCGTCGCCGAAGCCGTCGCCACCGTGGCGGCAGCACTGGATGCGGGACGCCCCGGTGAAGCCCGCGCCGCGCGCAGCGTGATCCGGGCCAGCTTCCCGGCCGCGCCCGGCCTCGAGATCATAGACACCCGCCTTGCCGTAGCGGAACAGGACCGGCTCGTGGCGCGCGCAGACGAGCTGGCCGGCGCCGGCGACACCGCGAGGGCCATGGAGGTGCTCGACGAGGCCGCCGCACTGCTGCCGGGCCGCAGCCCCGCAGTGGCGGCGAGACGCGAGTCGATCCTGGCGGCCGCGGACGATCGCGGCCGCACGCTGCTGCTCGAACTCGGCAATCAGCGTCTGCTGCAGGACCAGCTCGTCGAGCCCGCCGTCGACAATGCCCGTTACTACTACCGCGCCGTGCTCTCCCAGGACAGCGACAGCATCGCCGGTCGCCAGGGCATGGCCTTCCTGCGCACGGCCCTCATCACGCGCATACGCGAATCGGTGGAGGCCGGCGACCGCGCCGCCGCCGAGCTTTGGCTGGAGGAGGCCAGCCTCAGCGGCGTCGAGGAGCCACGCCTGGCGCCATTCCGGGAAGCCGCCGCGCGCCTGCCCTCGGCACCGGCACCGGCAGCGCAGACGCGGGCGCCGCAGCCCGCTCCCGATCCCGAGTCCGATCCCGAGTCCGATCCCGCGCCGGAACCCGAGACCAGGGGCGAACCGGCAGCATCGGCGGAGCCGCTTGCTGTCGATGACTCTGCGCCGGTGGTGGAGGAATCGGCCGTGCCCGCTGTGGCGCCGGCGGCGCAGGAACAAGGCGCCTTGGCATCGGAGGAGCGCGCGCCGGAGCCGATGTCTGAAGCGATGTCCGAGACGGCGTCTGAGGCGATGCCTGAGGATACGGGTCCGCCGGCAGATACGTCAGAAGTCGCGGAGACCACGGAAGCTAGCGACACTGCCGCCGCGACGCCATCCGCCGATTCGGCCGTAGCGGCGGACGACCCTGACACGACGACAGACCCCGGCGCAGCCGGGCCTCGGGAGCCGGCGGTGAGTCGGGAGGAAACCGTCCCGGAGGAGACGCCGCCAGCGACCCGCCCGGAGCGCATCACCTACGTGCCGCCGGAGTATCCCCGGGTAGCCCAGATGCGCAGTCTGGAAGGCTGGGTGGACGTCGAGTTCTCGCTCACGCCCGCAGGCCGGCCGACGGACATCCGCGTAACGGACGCCAGCCCGGCCGGCACTTTCGACGAGGCCGCAATCGGGGCTGTCGACCAGTGGCGCTACGAGCCGCTCGCCGCCGCGGATTGGCCGGCAGGAGAGCGGATCCGCATCCGCATCAATTTCGGCATCGATCCCTGACCGAGCCACGCCGGCACCCGTCCGGCATCGACGGACAGGGAACCAACTGGCATTCTCCCCATCGAAGAACGACACACTCTTCGCATGGGATTTCCGAATGACCACACAAAGTGCTGCCAGCACCGGCCGGCGCATGCAGCGCCGCAGCCTGGACACCCGGCGGCGGCTCGTGGACGCGGCGGTCGCCGCATTCGCCGAAGCCGGCTACGCCGGCGCGGCCACACGGGATATTGCCGAGCGCGCCGGGGTTCATCATCCGCTGATCACCTACCATTTCCGCAACAAGGCGCGCCTGTGGCAGGCTGCCGCCGACCACCTGCTGGGCGAGCTCAACGAGCGGCTGGAGCGTGTCGTATCGGGCGCCGACGCCGGTGACGACCGCCAGCGGCTGACCGGCGCCATCCGCACGCTGACGCTGTACTCGGCCGAGCACCCCGAGTGGTATCACTTCGTCCGCGACGCATCCGCGGAGGGCGGCGACCGGGCGCGCTGGCTCACGGAGAACCACATGGGCCGGCTGTTCGGGATGCTGATCCCGCTGCTCGAGTCGCTCCAGTCGCAGGGCCTGATCGCCCGCGGTGAAGCGGCCCAGGTCTGCGTAGCGCTGATGGGGGCGACCGGCTGCGCCGTCTCTTTCGGCGCCCAGTACGAACAGCTGACCGGGCGCAGCGCCCTCGACGGCGGCGCCGGCGGTTACGCCGATTACGTGATCGGACTGTTCCTGGGTACGGCCACCGACTGAAGCCGTCGGAATCCGCCGTTCAGGGGGCTCCCAGCGGCCGGCCCGGCGCGTCCGTACCCGCCAGCACCGCATGGATCTCCGCGACGATGGACAGGGCGATACTCTCGGCGCCGCGTGCCCCGATATCGAGGCCGGCCGGACCGTACAGCCGCGAGGCGAGGCGCTCGCCCGCCTCGCCCAGGTCGGCCAACAGCTGTTCGCGCCGCCGCCGCGGCCCCAGCAGTCCCACGTACGGCACGTCGCTCTGCGCCAGTGCCCGCAGGTAGGTACGGTCGGTGGCAAGGTGATGGCTCATGACCATGACCGCCGCGTAGCGCGGCAGCTCGTCTCCGTCCAGTTCCTCCGCCGGACCCGTGATGCACTGCTCGGCCCGGCCGAAGTCGCCCTTGTCGAAATAGGCCGGCCGGTGATCGCGCACCGCGACGCGCCAACCCAGCCGGGCCGCCAGATCCACCAGGGGGACGGCGTCCAGGCCGGCGCCCAGCACCAGTAGCCGGGGCGGCGGCAGGATGGCGGCGAACAACACGCTCACGTCGCCGTCCCGCAGGGAGACGGTGCCCATCGCCGAGCTGCCGCTCTCCAGGTGCGGCAGCGCCGCTTCCTCCACCGCACCGGAGACCGACCCGCTGAGGGTGCTGTGCCGGACGCCGCGACGGTCCAGCAATACGAATTGCCCGGGCTCGGCCACGGTGGCTCCACTCTCGATCACCGTCGCGAGCACGCCGGGCTCGTCACCCTGGAGGCATTCGGCCACGGCGGCGAACGGCTGGTAGTCGGGCCGTGGCAGCGGCTGCAGGAAGATGCGCATGGTGCCGTCGCAGCCGACACCGAGGCCGAACAGTTCGTCGTCCGCGCCGCCGAGATCGTAGCTGATCGTGTCCGGTTCTCCGGACGCGCTCACCCGGGCTGCGCGCTCGGCGAGGTCGCCCTCCAGGCAGCCACCGCTCAGCAGGCCCTGAAAATCGCCGTCGCCGGTGATCAGCATCTGCATGCCGGCCTTGCTGTAGGTGGAGCCGGCCGTTTCGTACACGCTTGCGAGCACGAGGCGCCGGCCGGCCTCGCGCCACTCGGAGAATCGGCGCAGCATCTCGTTGGTGTTCATCGTCTACGTCTCTGCCTCCTCGCCTGCAGGGAACCGCCGAGCCGGGCCGCGAGGCCTTCCAGGCTGTCGACGTTGTGGGCCGGGACCATGTCGTCGGCATGGGGCAGCATGAGCCGCATGCCGCGCGCCCGCGGCCGGAATTCATCATAGCGCAGCAGCGGATTCAGCCACACGAGGCGCCGGCAGGATTTGCCGAGACGCTCCATCTCCCGACCCAGCCGCGCGTCCGGGTCGCGCTCGAGCCCGTCGGTGAGCAGCAGAACGACCGCGCCCTGCCCCAGCACCCGCCGGCCCCAGTCACGATTGAATTCATGCAGCGAGTCCGCGATGCGCGTGCCGCCGTCCCAGTCGCGGATGTCGTCGGCGACGAGCGCCAGCGCCCGATCCGGGTCGCGGTCGCGCAACCGGCGCGTGACCGCGCTGAGGCGGGTGCCGAACAGAAACGTATGCACCCGCTCCCCGCGCGCTGTCAGGGCATGCGCGAAATGCAGGAACATTCGCGTGTAGCGGCTCATGGACCCGGAGATATCCGCCAGCAGCACCAGGGGCGGCGGTCGCCGGCGCTGCCGGCGCCGCTCGAGCTCCATGAACTCGCCGCCGTGCCGCACGCCGCGGCGCAGCGTCGCGCGCAGGTCGGGCCGCGGCCCGCGGGCGTGAGTGCTGTAGCGGCGGGTGCGCAGCGACGCGAGCGGCAGTGCCGCCTCGCGGAGCATGGCCCGGGCCATGCTCCGCTCCTCCGCGCTCATCTGCTCGAAGTCCTTCCGCCGCAGCACCTCCAGCGCGGAGGCGCCGCCGTGCCGGTCCCGCTGCCGTCGGCCGGTCTCGCGTGAGCGTTCCCGCCCGTGCCCCGCGGCGGCCAGCGCCCGGGCGAGGCGTCCGAGCCCGTCTTCCGCCGCGTCGCCGGTCCCGCCCGCAGCAGGGTCCGCGGCGGCTTCTGCCAGCCGGCGCAGCGCCTGGGGCCGCTCGAAGAACAGACCGAAAGCCTGCCGGAACAGAGGCATGTCGCGGGGGCTGCGCACCAGCGACGCCGCCAGTGCCCGGCGCAGATCGTCGCGGTCGCGGAGACCGGTCGCCGCGCCCGCCTCGAGCGCGCCCCGGGTGTCGCCCGGCCCCAGACCGAGACCGGCATGGCGCAGGGTGCGCACGAACACGATCAGATGTTCGCGAAAGGCCTCTCCTGTGGCCTCCTCGGCGCTCACCCGGCCGCCTGCTCTGCGCCGCTGCCCAGCAGCTCCCGGAGCTCATCGCCTCGAACCCGCGCGATGTCATCCTGATACTTCAGCAAAGCGCCCAGCGTAGAGTCAACGACGCCGGCGCCGAGCCGGTCGGCGCCCAGCTGCGTCAGCGCCGCCGCCCAGTCCAGCGTCTCGGCCACGCCGGGCCGCTTGTACAGATCGACCTCCCGCAGCCCCTGCACGAAATCGATGATCTGGGTGCCGAGCTCCGCGGTCACCGCCGGACACTTGCGCGCCAGGATCTCCCGCTCGACCTCGGCGCTCGGGTAGTCCACCCAGTGATACAGGCAGCGCCGGCGCAGTGCGTCGTGAATCTCCCGGGTGCGGTTCGAGGTGATCACCACGACGGGTGGCTCGGGCGCCTCTACCCGGCCGAATTCGGGGATGGTGATCTGATTGTCGGAGAGGATCTCGAGCAGGAATGCCTCGAAGGGCTCGTCGGCCCGGTCCAGCTCGTCGATCAGCAGCACCGGCGCACCGCCGGGGGCCGGTTCCAGCGCCTCGAGCAGGGGCCGCTTGACCAGGTATTCGGAGGAGTAGATGTCGTCGGCGACCACGCCGCCCTCGCCGCGGGCCTCGGCCAGCCGGATGGCGAGCATCTGCCGCGGGTAGTCCCACTCGTAGGCCGCGGAGGCCAGATCCAGGCCGTCATAGCACTGCAGCCGCAGCAGCCGGCGGCCGAGCCGGTCGGCAAGGACCTTGGCCACCTCCGTCTTGCCGGTACCGGCCTCGCCCTCCAGCAGCAGCGGCCGCGGCAGGCTCAGCGCGAGGTACACGGCGGTGGCGAGATCGCGGCCGGCAACGTAGCTGCCCTCGGCGAGCAGGGCCACGGTTTCGTCGACCGATGCCGGCAGGCTCCGCGCAGGCTGACCGGAGCCCTCAGCC
Source organism: Lentisalinibacter sediminis (assembly GCF_040706615.1). Taxonomy (NCBI): domain Bacteria; kingdom Pseudomonadati; phylum Pseudomonadota; class Gammaproteobacteria; order Woeseiales; family Woeseiaceae; genus Lentisalinibacter; species Lentisalinibacter sediminis. Next base: position 324,520 of record NZ_JAPDRF010000004.1, read on the forward strand.
ACGGGCGGCGGCGACCGCTCTCCACGCCATCACACCGATCAGATGGGCGCGGTAATCGGCGCTGGCATGCAGGTCCTCGTTCAGTTCGTCGGCAGACACCTCGATGCCGTTGAGGGCCTCCGGAGAGAAATCCCGGCTGAGCGCCGCCTCCATCTCGGCGACACGGAACACACAGGGACCGGCGCCGGTGACAGCCACCCGCAGGCCCTCGGCCGTATCCGCCACGAACACACCGACAACGGCGTAGCGGGAGGCCGGGTTCGCGAACTTCGCGTAACCGGCGCGGGCCGGCTTCGGGAAGCTCACCGAAACGATGATCTCGTCCGGTTCCAGGGCGGTCTCGAACATGCCGCGGAAATACTCCCCGGCAGGGATGCGGCGCCGGTTCGTGCGGATGGTCGCACCCAGACCCAGTACCGCCGCCGGGTAGTCCGCCGCCGGATCGCTGTTGGCCAGAGAGCCGCCGATGGTACCCCGGTTGCGCACCTGGGCGTCGCCGATGCCGGCTGCCAAGGCCGCCAGCGCGGGGATGTGGCCGCCGACCTCCGCCGATGCCGCCACCTCGCCATGAGTGGTCATGGCGCCGATCACCACCGGGTCGCTGCCGCTGACGCCGCGCAGCTCCTCCACGCCGCCGAGATCCACCAGCACCTCGGGCTGGGCGAGTCGCAGCTTCATCGTGGGCAACAGCGTCATGCCGCCGGCCAGCACTTTCGCCTCGCTGTTAGCGCCGAGGCGCTCCGCCGCCTCGTCGACGCTGCCCGCCCGCTGATACTCGAAGTCGTACATCTCAGCGCTGTCCCCGCATCTCGGCAGCGGCCGCACGCACCGCGCGCACGATGCCGTGATAGCCGGTGCAGCGACAGAGATTGCCCTCGAGCCACTCGCGGATCTCCTTGTCGTCCGGGTCCGGGTTGGTCTGCAGGAGATCCAGCGCGCTCATGATCATGCCCGGCGTGCAGTAACCGCATTGCAGCCCGTGGTGCTCGCGGAATGCGGCTTGCAGCGGATGCAGCCCGTCCTGCCCGCCGACGCCTTCGATGGTGGTGACACGCCGCCCGGCGGCCTGCACCGCCAGCAACGAGCAGCTCTTCACGGAACGGCCGTCCAGGTGCACCACACAGGCGCCGCACTGGCTGGTGTCGCAGCCGACGTGAGTGCCCGTCTTGCCCAGGCCGCCGCGCAGGGCGTCGACCAGCAGCGTGCGGGCCTCCACCTCCACGCTCGCCGGCTCTCCGTTCAGTTCGAATTCGACTTTCAGCATGGGTCCTATCGGCCGAACAGCAGCCAAAGCAGCACCAGCACCACGGCAGCACCCGCCACCGCCCAGGCGGTCTTGCGCCCGAGGCCGGCGCCGCCCGAGGGCTCGGCTTCCTCCACCTCGATCTTCGTCGCGCCCGGGTCGAGTTCGCGGGAGAAGTTGGCGAAGAAATCGTCGGCGGTCTTCTTCGTGGCGCCAAGCACCAGGCGCGAGCCCACCTGCGCCAGTTTGCCGCCGACCTTGAACTGCGCATCGTAGCGCAGCACGGTGATCTCACCGTCCTCCACCAGCTCGACGTCGGCCGCGCCCTTGCCGAAACCGGCCGAGCCGCCCTTGCTCACACCCACGAGGCGGTAACTCGCCGGCGGGTTCAGATCCTCCAGCGTCAGCGTGGTATTGAAGCGCGACTTCACCGGCCCGATGGCGGCCATCACCTTCGCCTGCATCTCCTCGGCGGAGACCCGCTCCAGGGACTCGCAGCCCGGGATGCAGCGCCTGAGGACCTCCGGGTCGTTCAGCGCCAGCCATACCCGCTCACGGGTATTGGCGATCCTGTATTCTCCCTTTATATCCACGCCGTGCTCACGTTGCTGCCGCGACTGCTGCGGTCGTTGCCGCCGCAGAGCTTAGTATACTATCGGCGCAGACGACACCTCGCGCAGGCGCCCCGCGCCGGCGACTACCCGTTACCCCCGGAATGATGCACGACGCGACGCAAAACGGTCCGCTGCCAGTGCTTGCGGCCACCGGCCTCCGCTTCGGCTGGCAGCCGTCGGCGCCGCTGCTGGACATCCCCGCGCTGGCGATCGCGCCCGGTGAGAAAGTGCTCATCCGTGGCGCCAGCGGCTCCGGCAAGTCCACCCTGCTGAATCTCTTCGCCGGCATCCTCACGCCCCTGTCGGGCACGGTCTCGCTGCTGGGCACGGACCTCTCGGCGCTGCGGGGGAGCGAGCGGGACCGCTTCCGTGCCGAGCACCTTGGCATCATCTTCCAGCTGTTCAACCTGCTGCCTTATCTCCCGGTCCTCGACAACGTGCTGCTGCCCTGCCGCTTCTCCCCCCGGCGCCTCGCCCGCGCCCGGGCGAGCGACGGCAGCGAAGAGGCCGCGGCCCAGCGCCTGCTTGCCGAACTCGGACTGCCCGACGCGGCTTCCGCCTCCGCGGCGCGGCTCAGCATCGGGCAGCAGCAGCGGGTGGCGGCGGCCCGCGCGCTCATCGGCAACCCCGAGATCGTGATCGCCGACGAGCCGACCTCCGCACTCGACGAGGACAGCCGCGCGGCCTTCCTTGCGCTGCTGCAGGAGGAATGCGAACGCGTCGATGCCACCCTGATCATGGTCAGCCACGAACGCACGCTGGAACCGTTGTTCGACCGGGTCATCCCGATGGGCGAACTGACCGGAGGCGCGCCGTGAGCGGCCGCTTCCCCATCGCGCGGCTCGCGCTACGCAGCATCGCGTCAAGGCGTACCAGCGCCGCTCTGACCTGCTGTGCCGTGGCGCTCAGCGTGCTGCTGGTCCTGGGCGTCCAGGAGATGCGCGAGAGCGCGCGGCAGAGTTTCGCCAGCACCATCTCGGGCACGGACCTGCTCGTGGGGCCGCGCACCAGCGGCGTCAACCTGCTGCTGTACGCCGTGTTCCGCATCGGCCAGCCCACCAATAACGTCTCGTGGCAGAGCTACGAGCGCTTCGCCGCGGCGCCGGGCGTGGACTGGAGCATCCCGCTCAGCCTCGGTGATTCCTACCGGGGCCATGCGGTGGTCGGCACCACGGACGCCTACTTCCGCCATTTCCGCTACGGCCGGGATCGGCGCCTCGAGTTCAAGGCCGGCCGCGCATTCGGCGCGGGGCCCGAGGCGGTGCTCGGCGCGACGGCGGCACGGAAACTCGAGCACGAGGTCGGCGATGCGATCGTCATTGCCCATGGTCTCGGCGCCACCAGCTTCCTGAAGCATGACCGCCATCCGGTCACGATCACCGGGATACTGGCGCCGACCGGGACCGTGGCCGACCGGGCGGTCTATGTGAGCCTCGCGACGCTGGACCGCGTCCACGCCAGCACCAGGCCGTCCTTCGCGCCCGCGCCGGCGGAGGACGACGGCCACGGCCACGGTGCACACGCGGAGCCGGGTGAGCCGGCCGACATTACGGCATTCCTGCTCGGCCTCGAGTCCCGGGTGCAGGTGCTGCGGCTGCAGCGGACCGTCAACGAATACGACGGCGAGCCGCTCACCGCGGTCATCCCGGCCGTCGCCCTGTTCGAGCTCTGGTCGGTGATCGGCGTGGCGGAGAACGCGCTGCTCGCGGTGGGCGCCCTGGCGGTGCTCACGGGCCTGGTCGGCATGCTGGTGGCCATCCTCGGCACGCTGAACGAACGCCGGCGGGAGATGGCGATCCTGCGCTCGGTGGGCGCCCGCCCGCGCCAGATTTTCCTGCTGCTGGTCGCCGAGGCCGGGCTGCTGGCCGCCGCCGGGGCCCTGCTCGGGGTCGTGCTGAAGACGGCCGTGCTGGGCGCGCTCGCCTCGCCCATCCAGGCCCGCACCGGTATCCTGCTGGAGAGGGTCTGGCCCGGCATGGCGGAGGCGGCGGTCGTCGCTGTCGTGACCGTGGCGGGCCTCGGCCTCGGCGCCCTGCCTGCCTGGCGCGCCTATCGCAACTCGCTCGCCGATGGGATGACCATCCGCCTATGACCGCCGTACGACTCGCCGCCACCCTGGCGCTGCTGCTCGCCGCCACGGTTGCACCGGCCCGGGACGCTCCCAAGCTCACCTGGGAGGAGATGGTGCCGGCGAAGACGTCGGGCGACCCGCTGGCCGTGACCTCCAGCGCGCCGGTGCTGGCCCTGGACGGGCGCACGGTGCAGCTGCCGGGCTTCATCGTGCCGCTGGAGTCCGACGAGGGCGGCCTCATCAGCGAATTCCTGCTGGTGCCCTATTTCGGTGCATGCATCCACGTGCCACCGCCGCCGCCGAACCAGCTGGTCTACGTCACGCTCGAGGAGCCGTTCAACCTGGTCTCGCTGCAGCAGCCCTACTGGATCGAGGGTACGCTGCAAGTGGAGGAATACTCGAGCGAAGTGGCCGACAGCCACTACACCATGCGGGCGGACCGCATCAGCAAGTACAATTACTGAGAACTTGAATCCCCCGGCGCCCGCCCCATCTCGTTGCACAGGAGGCGCAACCGGCGACCGGGACCTTCACACAGGACAGCCAACGACAGGAGTTCTCCATGGCCAGCGACAAAATGATCGAAGTCGGCGACAGTGATTTCCAGCAGAAGGTGCTGGATTCCGACAAGCCCGTGCTCGTGGATTTCTGGGCGGAGTGGTGCGGCCCCTGCCGCATGCTCGGACCCATCATCGAGCAGCTCGCCGACGAGTACGAAGACAAGGTGACGGTGGCCAAGCTGGACGTGGACGCCGCCCAGCAGGTGGCCATGCGCTACGGCATCCGCTCCATCCCCACGGTGATGCTGTTCAAGGACGGCCAGGTTCAGGAGACGATGATCGGCGTGCGCCCCAAGGGCGACTACGCGCGCGTGCTCGACACCGCCGCCGCCTGAGCCACACCCGAGCGCCGCACCGCCTCGACGATGCCCGCCTGGTGGCCCGGCGCCATCAGGTGAGCGCCGTCGATGCCGGGCGTGGCGGCCGCGGCCGCCAGGAGTTCGGCGCAGATATCGATCCCCGTCTCTTCCGGGTCGCCGGCCTGCTCCATCCGCCGCAGGAGTCCCTCCGGCATCACCGTGCCCCACAGCGCATCGGCCATCCAGCGCGCGACGCGCGCCGAGCGCAGCGGCCCCAGGCCCACGAGATAGCGCACGTCCGCGGGCAGGCCCGCGTCGCGCAGCCTGCCGACGTGGCGGCGCATGCGTTCGGCGTCGAAGCAGTACTGAGACTGGACGAAGCCGGCGCCCGCCCGGACCTTCGCCAGCAGCGGCTCCGCCGACCACGTCGGGGAATCGGGATCCAGGCACACGTCGGCCGCACCGAGCAGGAACGCCGGACGGGGAGACACCGTTTTGCCGGAGAGCGTCACGCCTTCGTCGCGTAGCGCAGCGAGCGCACGCAGCAGCCCCCGGGAGTCCAGATCGAACACCGGGGTGGCGTCCGGATGGTCGCCGGCTTCCACGGAATCGCCGGTCAGCACCAGCACGTTGTCGATGCCGAGGGCGGCGGCGCCGATCAGGTCGCTCTGCAGCGCGATCCGGTTGCGGTCCCGGCAGGTCGCCTGGACGATGGGTTCGCAGCCGGCACGTTTCAGTATCGCCGCTGCGGCGATACTCGACATCCGCACGTTGGCGCCGGCGCCATCCGTGACGTTGATGGCATCGACGGCCTGCGCCAGCACGCCCGCCTCACGCAGCAGGCGGTCGGTGTCCGGCCCGCGGGGCGGCGTGACCTCGGCGGTGACGACAAAATCGCCGCTCGCGATCCGTTCGCGCAATGCTGGCATGACGGTGTCCGTGACCATAGGGGTTTCGTGGCTCCCGGCGGCCGGGAGAATCCGGCCGCCGGGAAGAGTACCGCCGCGCAGCGCCGATATCCACGCCGGCACTGCCGCGGACGCCCGGCGCAGTCCGGACGAGTCGTCGTCAGAGAGCAGCGGCCGCCGATGCCAGGCGGCCGATGGCGGCGAAATCACCGGCCGCCAGCAGCGCCGTCGGCGCGATCCAGGATCCGCCCACGCAATCGACGTTCGGCAGCGCGAGGTATTCCCGTGCCAGGGTCTCGGTGACGCCGCCGGTCGGGAAGAAGCGCGCCTCCGGAAGTGGCGCGCCGAGTGCGTTCAGCATGGCGGTGCCGCCCGCGCCTTCGGCGGGGAAGAATTTCTGCAGGACGTAGCCCCGCTCCAGCAGCCGCATCACTTCGCTGGCCGTCGCGGCGCCCGGCACGAGGGGCACCGCGGTGTCGTCTGCGGCGTCGAGCAGCCCGGGGCTGGCGCCGGGGCTCACCGCAAACTGCGCACCCGCCTCCACGCACTCGCGAAGATGCGCAGCACTGCGCACGCTGCCGGCGCCCACGACGGCCTCGGGTACCTCGCCGGCGATGCGCCGTATGGCTTGCGCCGCGGCATCGGTCCGCAGGGTGATCTCCAGCGCCGGCAGGCCCGCGGCGCACAGCGTCCGCGCCAGTTCCACCGCCTGGCCGGCATCCTCCAGCACGATCACCGGTACCACCCGGGTGCCGCCGAGGAGTGTCCGGATGTCCCCGTTCGAACCCGCCATCAGCCCAGGTCCGTGAAGATGGTGGCGCCGTTCTCCGCGCCGTTCACGCCGCGGCGGAAGACGCCGAACAGTTCACGGCCGAGACCGACGTGATTCGCGGAGAGATCGGTTTCGACGGCCGGCCGGTCGGTCAGCTCGCCTTCCGCAACCTCGACGGACAGCACGCCGGCATCGGCGTCGATGAGCACGGTATCGCCGTCGCGCACCAGACCGACGGGACCGCCGCCGAGCGCCTCGGGGGTCAGCTGGATGGCGGCCAGCACTTTGCCGGAGGCGCCGGACATGCGACCGTCGGTGAGGAGCGCCACATGGTGTCCCCGGTTCTGCAGGACGCCCAGATAAGGGGTCAGCTTGTGCAGCTCCGGCATGCCGTTGGCGCTGGCGCCCTGCCAGGGGACGACGGCGACGAAATCCCCGTCCAGCAGGCCGGCCTTGAAGGCCTCGATGAAAGCCTCCTGGGAGTGGAACACCCGGGCCGGCGCCTCGATGCGGTAGTGCTGCGGCTCCACGGCGGACACCTTGACGATGGCCCGGCCCAGGTTGCCGTGCACCAGGCGCAGGCCGCCCTCCCTGTCGAAGGCGTCGCTGCAGGGCCGCACGATCTCGGTGTCGTGTGACTGGCGCGTAGCCGCACGCCACTCGAGGGCGCCGTCCTCCAGAAACGGCTCGCGGCAGAACCGGGACATACCCTGCCCCATGATGGTCGTGACGTCCTCGTGCAGCAGCCCGGCCTCCAGCAGCTCGCCCATGACGAAACCGAGTCCGCCGGCGGCATGGAAGTGATTCACGTCGGCGATGCCGTTCGGATAGACCCTTGCCAGCAGGGGCACGGCCCGGGAGAGCTCGGCGAAATCGTCCCAGTCGATGCGGATCCCGGCCGCCGCGGCAATCGCCACCAGATGCATGGTGTGGTTGGTCGAGCCGCCGGTAGCCAGCAGACCCACGATGCCGTTCACCAGGCTCTTCTCGTCGAGTATGTGGCCGAGCGGTGTGTAGCCGCCGGCCGGTCGGGTCAGTGCGATCACCCGGCGGACGGCCTCGCGGGTGAGCGCGTCCCGCAGCGACGTGCCGGGGTTGACGAAGGAGCCGCCGGGCAGCTGCATGCCCATGAACTCCATCAGCATCTGGTTGCTGTTGGCGGTGCCGTAGAAGGTGCAGGTGCCGGGCCCGTGATAGGCGGCGGATTCTGCGGCCAGCAGCTCCTCGCGCCCGACCTCCCCGGCCGCATACTGCTCGCGCACGCGGGCCTTCTCCTTGTTCGACAGTCCGGACACCATCGGCCCCGCCGGCACGAACAGGACCGGCAGGTGGCCGAAGGACAGCGCGCCGATCACGAGTCCCGGGATGATTTTGTCGCAGACCCCGAGACACAGCGCGCCGTCGAACAGATCATGGGAGAGCGCCACCGCCGTGGACAGGGCGATCACGTCGCGGCTGAACAACGACAGATCCATGCCGTCCTGGCCCTGGGTGACGCCATCGCACATCGCCGGCACGCCGCCGGCGAACTGGGCGACGGCACCGGCCTCCGTGGCCGCCTCCTTGATCTGCCGCGGGAAGGTCTCCAGCGGCTGGTGGGCGCTCAGCATGTCGTTATAGGCGGAGACAATGGCGATGTTGGGCGTCTCGTCGCTGGTCAGCCGGCTCTTGTCCTCGGCGCTGCACGCGGCGATGCCGTGGGCGAGATTGCTGCACGACACCGCGCTGCGCGTGGGCCCACGGTCGGCGGCCGCCCGGATCTTCTCGAGATAGCGGCCGCGGGAGTCGGCGCTGCGTTCGCGGATGCGGTCGGTGACGGTCTCTACGGTCGGATGCATGTGTACTGTCCCTGGGTGGATATCCGTGGTGAGTCAGGGCGCCCAGACGACCCGCACCGGGGTCGCGGCTGACGCCAGCAGCGCGGCGACCGGGAGCCCTTCGTCTCCGTCCCGCGCCCGCTCGTAGACCGCCCACTTCTTCTCGCCGAAGATCAGCAGGACGATCTCTTCGCTCTCGGCCAGCGGCACGAGCGTGAGCGTGACGCGCGGCAGTTCGCTGGCCGCCGTCACGACCGGCAGGCAGAGCGAGTCCCCGGCGGGGTCGAGACCCGACGCCAGCGCGGCGCTGTCCGGGAAAAGGGATGCGAAATGCCCGTCCTCGCCCATGCCGAGCAGCGAACAGGCGAACGGCCGCGGCAGGCGACCGGCGTCGGCATCCGCGGTCAGGGCTTCGCAGCCCTGCTCCGGCGACATGCCCTCCCGGTGGAGGGGCACGAAGTCCGCCTCGCGCGCCTCACCCCGCAGGAGCCGATGGCGGACCAGGCGCTCGTTGCTCGCCTTGTCCTCGGCGCACACCCAGCGCTCGTCGCTCAGCGTGACCCGGATGCGTGACCAGTCGAGGGGCGCCGCGGACAGCGCGTCGTAGCAGCGTCCCGGGGTGGTGCCGCCACTGCAGACCAGCACGGCTTCGCCGCCGGCTGCGAGCCGCCGCCGGAGCGCGCTGGCGATGCGTTCCGCCGCGATGACGGAGGCCATCTCGCGCTGGGAGTAGATCTCTTCTATGGGTCGCCGGGCGGTAGTGACTTTCTCTGCCTTCATCTGTGCCTTCATCTGTGCCTTCATGTGTTCGGGTACCAGCAGCGGCCGTCGCGGTCCAGGAGATTGGCCGAGCCGATCGGCCCCCAGGTGCCGGCGACGTAGGTCTCCACCGGCTGCCTGGCCTCCTCCCAGCCGGCGATGATCCCGTCGATCCAGCGCCAGGCGGCCTCCACCTCGTCGCGGCGCATGAACAGCGCCGGGTTACCGCGCAGCACCTCCATCAGCAGCCGCTCGTAGGCGTCCGGATAACGGATGCCGAAAGTCTCCTCGAAACTCAGGTCCAGGGAGACGGAGCGCAGGTCGAAGCCGCCGGGACCCGGCTCCTTCGCCATGAGCGAGAGCTTCACCCCCTCGTCGGGCTGCAGCCGGATGGTCAACCGGTTCGGCAGGATGTCGAATCGATTCTCCGGGAAGATGGAATGCGGCACGTGGGAGAACTGCATGGTGATCTCCGAGTGCTTCTCCTTCAGCCGTTTCCCGGTGCGGATATAAAACGGCACGGTCGACCAGCGCCAGTTCTCGATCTCGACCTTCAGCGCGGTGAAGGTCTCGGTGAGACTCTCCGCGGAATCGAGTCCGTCCCGATAACCGGGCACGGCCACCCCGTCGATGGCCCCCGCAGAGTACTGCCCGCGTACGGTGTGGCGTTTCACGTCGGCGCCCGTGATCGGCTTCAGCGCGCGCAGCACCTTCAGCTTCTCGTCGCGCACCGCATCGTGGTGCAGGCTCGAGGGCGCTTCCATGGCCACCAGACACAGTAGCTGCATGATGTGGTTCTGCACCATGTCCCGCAACGCGCCGATCTGGTCGTAGAACTCGATGCGGCCCTCCACGCCCAGTTCCTCGGCCACGGTGATCTGCACGTGATCCACCTCGCCGCGGCGCCACAGCGGCTCGAACAGCGAGTTGGCGAAACGCAACGCCAGCAGATTCTGGACGGTCTCCTTGCCGAGGTAATGATCGATGCGGAAGATCCGGTCCTCGGGAAAGCATTCGCCTACGCTGTCGTTGATGCCGCGGGCCGACTCGTAGTCGTGGCCCACGGGTTTCTCCAGCACGATGCGGCTCTCGTCGGTGATCAGGCCGTTCGCCCGGATGCCCTGGGCGATGCCACCGAACAGCGACGGCGCGGTCGCCAGGTAGAAGACGCGGGTTCGGTCGTCCCGGCCCTGCAGCAGATCGCAGAGCGACCCCCAGCTCTCGTATTCGAGGGCGTCGGCCACCGTGTAAGTCAGCCGCGCGCAGAAAGACCGCCACTGGTCGTCGTCGAACTCGCCCTCGCCGAGATTCTCGCGCAGCGCCTCCTCCACCCGGCCGAGGTAGTCCTCGTCGCTCATGGCGCTCCTGCCCAGCGCGATCACGCGGCTGTCGGCAGGGATCTGCCCGTCCCTGTCGCGGTGGTAGAGGGCCGGCAGCAGCTTGCGCAGCGACAGGTCGCCCGCGCCGCCGAATATGATCAGGTCGAAGGGTTCGACCGGTATGAACCTGGCCATTCTGCTCCCGGATTCTGTAGTTATGCTACTTATCGGACGTTTAGGCCCGCGATTTCCTGGATATTGTCTCAGAATTATTGTAATTTTACTACATGCTGGCGCGAATCGAGCATCTGCTGCCTACGCTGAGCCCCGCCGAGGCACGGGTGGGCCGCTGGCTGCTCGACCATCCGCGCCAGGGCCTCGAAGCGACCCTCGCCGAGGTCGCCGCCGGCGCCGGCACCAGCGAACCGACGGTGGTACGTTTCTGCCGGCGCCTCGGGCTGGGCGGGTTCCGCGAGCTCCGGATCCGCCTTGCCGAGTCTCTCGGCCGCCCCGCCGACTTCGTGCACCGCGGCGTACTGCCGAACGACTCGGCCGCCGACGCCGTCGGCAAGGTGATCGACAGCGCCGTGCGGGCACTCATGGGGCTGCGCGACAGCGTGGGCCTGATGCCCATCGCGGAGATCGTGGAGGTGATGGCGGACGCGCGCCAGATCGTCTTCGCAGGGCTCGGCGCGTCGGGCTATGTGGCGCGGGATGCGCGCCAGAAGTTCTTCCGCCTCGGCATACCCTGCGCCGTGGCCACGGACGGTCCTACGATCCTGCAGAGTGCCGCCATCGCCGGCCCGCAGGACGTCTTCGTGTTCGTCTCCCATACCGGCGCGCAGGGCGAACTGATCCGCGCGGCGGTCCACTGCCGGAAGCGAGGGGCCACGGTGATCGCAGTCACCCGGAGCGCATCGGCCCTGGGGTGGGAAGCCGGCTACATTCTGGAGAGTCATTCCACCGAGGACACGAGCCTCTACACCCCCATGGAATCCAGGCTCGCGCAACTGGCGATCCTGGATGCCGTCCAGGTCAGCCTCGCTCTGCGGCTCGGCGAAGCGGGAGCGGAGAACCTGCGCGCCGCGAAAATGGCGCTCGCGGACGAGGGGGCGGCAGCCGGAATCGGCCGAGCGTAGGCCTTCGCCCGCCGCGCTGCCGTGGCGGCTACGGCTCCACGCTATTCCATCGTCGGCATCGAGAACTGGGCGCCGGCGCGGATGCCGCCGGGCCAGCGCGAGGTCACTGTCTTCAGCCGGGTGTAGAAACGAACGCCCTCCTCCCCGTGCACGGCCATGTCGCCGAACAGGGAGCGCTTCCAGCCACCGAAACTGTGGAAGGCGAGCGGCACCGGGATGGGCACGTTCACGCCCACCATGCCCACCTGGATGCGGGCGGCGAATTCCCGCGCGGCATCGCCGTCGCGGGTGAAGATGGCCGTGCCGTTGCCGTACTCGTGGCCGTTCACGACCGCCAGCGCCTCGTCGAAGTCCTGCGCCCGGATCATGACCAGCACCGGCCCGAAGATCTCCTCCTGGTGGATGCGCATGCCGGGGCGCACGTGATCGAACAGACAGGGCCCGAGGAAATAGCCCGGTTCCCCGGCCAGCGGATGCCGGCGGCCGTCGACCACGAGGGTCGCCCCCTCCTCGACGCCCAGATCCACGTAGGAGCGCACCCGGTCGCGGTGCTCCGCCGTGATCAGCGGCCCCATGTCCGCGTCCGGCTCGGTGCCGGGCGCCACTCGCAGCGCTTCGATTTTCGGCAGCAGCTTCTCGAGCAGCGGTTCGGCCGCGTCGCCGACCGTGATCGCCACCGAGATCGCCATGCAGCGCTCGCCGGCCGAGCCGTAGGCGGAGCCGATCAGCGCGTCCGCGGTCTGCTCCATGTCCGCGTCCGGCATCACGACCAGATGATTCTTCGCGCCACCGAGCGCCTGCACCCGTTTGCCGGCCTGGGCGGCGGTCCGATAGACATGCTCGGCCACCGGGGTCGAGCCGACGAAGCTCACGGCGGCGACGTCCTGATGGGTGAGCAGCGCATCCACCGCCTCGCGGTCGCCGTTGACCACGCTGAAGATACCCGGCGGCAGGCCCGCCTCATCCAGCAGTTCGGTGAGCCGCAGGGAGCACGAGGGATTGCGCTCGGAGGGCTTGAGCACGAAGGCGTTGCCGCACGCAATGGCCAACGGAAACATCCACATCGGCACCATGGCCGGGAAGTTGAACGGGGTGATGCCGGCGCAGACGCCGAGCGGCTGACGCATGGAATAACTGTCGACGCCGGTGCCCACCTGGGCGCTGTAGTCGCCCTTCAGCAGCTGGGGGATGCCGCAGGCGAATTCCACCACCTCCAGGCCGCGCTGCACCTCGCCGGCCGCATCCGACAGCACCTTGCCGTGCTCGGCCGTAATCAGCGCGGCAAGCTCGTCGCGATGGGCCTCGATCAGCTCCTTGAAGCGGAACATCACCCGCGCACGCCTCAGCACCGGCGTTGCCGCCCAGGCCGGCAGGGCGTCCCTCGCCGCGGCCACGGCCGTGTCCACGTCGGCGGCGCTCGCGTAAGACACCCGTTTCGTCGTCTCGCCCGTGGCGGGGTCGTGGACCACACCGCTGCGCTCGCCGGTGCCGTCGCTGCGTCCGCCGGCGATCCAGTGGCCGAGCGCCGGCAGCCGGTCGATATTCCTCGCTTCCGCCGTCATGCCCGTACTCCTCCATCGGCCTGCCGCAGCGCGTCGCGCAGCGTGTCCACGATGGTGGCGATGTGATCCTCGTTCACCGTCAGGGGCGGCGTGAGCGCCACGATGTCGCCGGTGGTACGCACGATGACGCCGGCATCGAAACAGCGGCGGAATACGTCCATCGCCCGCGCCGTGGGCTTGCCCTCGATGGGCTCGAGTTCGACGGCGCCGAGCAGACCGTAGTTGCGGATGTCGATGACGTGGGGCTCGCCGCGGAGCGCGTGCAGCGCGTCCTCCAGCACCGGCTCCATGGCGTGGGCGTGTTCGAACAGCCCCTCGTCCCGGTAGACGTCCAGCGCCGCGCAACCGGCCGCCGCCGCGAGCGGGTGACCGGAGTAGGTGTAGCCGTGGGGGAACTCGATGGCTCCCTCCGGTGCGCCCATGAAGGCCTGGTAGATGGCCTTGCTGGCGAGCACCGCGCCCATGGGCACGTGCCCGCTGGTGAGGCCCTTCGCCAGCGTCATGAGATCCGGCGTCACGCCCATGCGCTGCGCCGCGAAGGCCGCGCCCACCCGGCCGAAGCCGCAGATCACCTCGTCGAAGATCAGCAGGATACCGTGGCGGTCGCAGATCTCGCGCAGGCGCTTCAGATAGCCCTGCGGCGGCAGGAGCACGCCGGCCGAGCCGGCGATGGGCTCGACGATGACCGCCGCGATGGTGGACGGATCGTGCAGGGCGACGATGTTCTCCAGCTCGTCGGCGAGATGGCCACCCCACTCCGGCAGGCCACGGGAATAGGCGTTGTGCTCGATATGATGGGTATGCGGCAGGTGGTCGGTGCCCGGCAGCAGGGCGCCGAACAGCTTCCGGTTGGGCGAGATGCCGCCCACGGAGATGCCGCCGAAGCCGACGCCGTGATAGCCCTTCTCGCGACCGATGAAGCGGGTCCGCGCGCCATCGCCCCGCAGCCGATGGTAGGCCAGCGCCATCTTCAGCGCGGTGTCCACCGCCTCGGAGCCGGAATTGACGAAGAAGGCATAGTCGAGACCGTCCGGCGCCAGGTCGGTGAGCTTCTCGGCCAGCTCGAACACCTTCGGGTGACCGACCTGGAAGGCAAGCGCGTAATCCAGCGTGTCGATCTGGTCCTTCACCGCCTGCACGATGCGCGGGTGGCAGTGGCCGGCGTTGCAGCACCACAGCCCCGCGACGCCATCCAGCAGCCGCTTGCCGTCGTGGGTCCAGCAATAGACACCCTCGGCCCTGGAGATCATGCGCGGGTTGCGCTTGAAGGACTGGTTGGCCGTGAACGGCATCCAGAACGGTTCCAGGTTCGGCAGCCCGGCTTCGGCCGCCTGCATCGGATTGGCTTCGGTCATGACGCGTCTCCCTTCTACCAGGCCGGCCGCTCAGAGAATCTCGCGCAGCCGGTAATACAGCATGCCCAGCGCCAGCGCGGGATTGGCGAACCAGCGCCCGCCCGGCAGGCGCCAGTGGCGCACGCGGGCGAAAACGTCGAAGCGCTCCGCCTGGCCGGCGATGGCCTCCGCCAGCACGCGGCCCGCCAGATGGGTGGGCGCGACGCCGTGGCCGGAGTAACCCTGGGCATAGTAGATGTTCGTCCCCAGCCGGTTCAGCTGGGGTATGCGGTTGATACTGATGCCGATGTCACCGCCCCACTCGTAGTCGATGGCCGTCCCGGCGAGCTGGGGGAACACCGTCAGCATGTTCGGTTCCAGGCTCGCGCGGATGCTCTTCGGCCGGCGACCGGAATAGTTGCACATACCCCCGAACAGGAGCCTGCGGTCGGCCGACAGGCGATAGTAGTCCAGCGCCACCCGCTGGTCGCAGACGGCCGAGTCCTGCGGCAGGATCTCGCGGGCCCGCTCCTCGGACAGCGGCTCGGTGGCGATGACGTAGCTGCCTGCCGGTATCACGGTGCCGGAGAGCTTCGGGATGAGGCCGTCGAGATAGGCGTTGCAGGCGGCCACGACGAAATCCGCGGAGACGCGCCCGCGCTCCGTGTGCACGATCGGCCGATCGCCCGGCTCGATGCGCAGGACGGGCGAGCGCTCGAACACGCGCACACCGGCCTCTGCGGCTGCGCGGGCCTCGCCGAGACAGAGGTTCAGAGGATGCAGATGGCCGTTGCCCTCGTTGAGTACGCCGCCGATGTAGCGCTTCGAGCCGATGACCTCCGGCAGGCGCTCCTCCGGGATGACCTCGACCTTGTGCGGATAACCCGAGGCATGTTTCTCGGCGGCGTCCTCGCAGAGCTCGCGCAGCTCACTCCGCTTCATTGCGACGTCGAGATAGCCGAATTTGAGATCGCAGTCGATGCCGTAGCGCTCCACGCGCTCCACCACGATGTCACGGCACTCGAGCCCCATCTGCGCGGCAATGCGGGCCGCACCGTCGCCGAAACGCTTCCTGATCTTCGCCGGCTCGGCGAAGCCGTCGATGAGCTGGCCCCCGTTGCGTCCGCTCGCGCCCCAGCCGATGCGGCTCGCCTCGAGCAACGCCACGCTGTAGCCGCGCTCGGCGAGTTCCAGCGCGGCGGACAGGCCGGTGAAGCCGCCGCCGATCACCGCGACGTCGACACTCTCGGTCCCTTCGAGCGCAGGATAGTCGGCGCCTCCCTTCGCCGTCGCGGCGTAGTAGGAGGGTGCGTGTTCGGCCGGCTGGTACATCATGATCAGGTTACGCCGGGCACCGACGTTTAACAATATTTAAACGCCGAATATTTTTTGTGTTGTATTTCAGCCATCTGATGAATTATCGTTCGATTTGTTAAACACTTTAACGGACAGGAACCGATGCAGGATACGGGCCGGCGCCTGCGGCGCGTACGCGAGGCGAAAGGACTCTCCCAGCGGGCGCTGGCGCGGGCGGCGGGCGTGAGCAACGCGACCGTCTCGCTGATCGAGAGCGGGCGGACGGATCCTTCGCTCGGCATGCTGAAGCGCATCCTCGATGCGCTGGAGACCTCGGTGGCGGATTTCTTCGCCCTGGACATGCCCCGCGACGAGCAGGTCTTTTTCCGCGCCGGCGAGCTGTCGGAGATCAGCCGCGGCGCCATCTCCTACCGCCAGCTCGGCGGCGACCTCAGCCGGCACCGACTGCAGATCCTGTACGAGCGCTACCGGCCGGGCGCCGATACCGGCGGCTCGCCGCTGGCCCACGATGCCGAGGAAGGCGGCGTCATCATCGCCGGCCGCCTGGAGGTCACGGTGGACGGCCGCACCGAGCTCCTCGAACCGGGCGACGCCTACCTCTTCGACAGCCGCCTGCCCCACCGCTTCCGCAACCCGGGCCCGGACGACTGCGTGGTCGTCTCCGCCTGCACCCCCCCCACCTTCTGAGGTGCCGGACCGAACTTTTGCAACTTATTGAACTTATTCGGCGTCAGGCAGCATCGAGGACCGACCGCGAACGGCGCCGCGGGGTCGCCATACCCTCTTTTGGCCAACCAATGACAGCGCTATCACCATTGGCGCGACGCGCTATAATCGCCCGCGGCGAGCCACCGGCCGACAAACGGATCCGCCCGCCGAGGGGAAAGCGGTATGGGAAGAGTCACGATCGAAGACGTCGCGAGTCTCGCCGGCGTTTCAATCAAGACGGTATCGCGCGTGGTCAATCGCGAACCCAACGTTCGGCTGGATACACGGCGGCGCGTGGAAAAGGCGATACGCGAACTCCACTACACGCCGAACACGTCCGCCCGCAGCCTGGCCGGCAACCGCAGCTTCCTGATAGGTCTCCTCTACGTCAACCCGGCTGCCAGCTACATCATCAACATCCTCACCGGCGCTGTGGATGCCTGCCGGGCAGGGGGTTTCGAGCTGCTGCTGCATCCCTGCATCTATACCGATACCGACCTGCCGCGGCAGATCAGCGAACTCGCCAGGAACACCCGGCTCGACGGCCTGATCCTGACGCCGCCCCTGTCCGACATGGACGAGCTGATCGCGGAGCTCGACGCAAGCGGCATACCACTCGCGCGCATCGCACCGGGCGGGCACGACGACGCCGGTCGCTCGGTCTGCACCAACGACGAGGAGATCTGCGCCGAACTCGTCCGCTACATCATCTCGCTCGGCCATCGGGATATCGGATTCATCGTGGGACACCCCGACCAGCTCGCCGTCCAACAGCGCTACGCAGGCTTTCGCCGCGCCGTCCACGAAGCCGGGCTCAAAGTCCAGACATCGCTGGTCTGCCAGGGCGACAATTCGTTCGAATCCGGTGTCGACTGCGCCCGTCGCCTGCTGCAGCGAAAGCGACGCCCTACGGCCGTTATCGCGAGTACCGACGACATGGCCGCCGGCCTGATCAGCGTCGCCCACGAGTTCGGAATCCGGATACCCGACGAATTATCTGTCACCGGCTTCGATGACATCCCGCTGGCTCACAAGGTCTGGCCTCCGCTCACGACCATACGCCAGCCCATGCAGGCGATGGGCGAACGGGCGACCGCCTTGCTGCTGGCACGACTATACGACGGCGACAGCGGCGGTGAGGACGCGAACATAGCCTCCGAGATCGTCATCCGCGAGTCGACGGGGCCCGCCCCGAAGTAACCCCGGCCGGCGCCTCGACGAGCAGCGCCTCCAGTTCCTCCAGCGAGCGCCCTTTCGTTTCCGGCATCAAACGCAGGATGATCAGGAACCCCGCGATGGCGAACAGGCCATAGATCAGGAAGGTGCCCGCACTCCCGATGTTCGCGATCTCCCACGGGAACAGGAGCTGTACGAGAAAGCTCACGGAGGAGTTGACCAGCCCGACGAAGGAGATGGCGAGGCCGCGTATCCGGTTCGGAAACAGCTCCGAGAACAGCACCCACATGACCGGACCCAGCGAGACGGCAAAACTCGCCACGAATCCCAGGATGCCGGCGAGAATCAGGCCGCTGTCCGCGCGGATCGCGGCCGCCACGAGTTCCGACTCATACTCGGCAATGGTCTCCGGCCCCACCGCGGCGGCCAGGGCCGCCTTGAACGCGACGTCACTTTCGAAGGTGGTCCCTGCCAGTGCTGCGAGCGCGCCGCCGTCGATGGCGGCCGGCAATGCCGCCAGCGCCTCGTCGGTGAGCG
Source organism: Lentisalinibacter sediminis (assembly GCF_040706615.1). Taxonomy (NCBI): domain Bacteria; kingdom Pseudomonadati; phylum Pseudomonadota; class Gammaproteobacteria; order Woeseiales; family Woeseiaceae; genus Lentisalinibacter; species Lentisalinibacter sediminis. The sequence continues at coordinate 342,655 of NZ_JAPDRF010000004.1, forward strand.
TATACGTGGCCGAGCCGAAGGCCCAAGCGAGCAGAACCATGCAGACCGCGACGCCTGCGGTACCGGCGAGCAACAGCGGCCGCCGGCCGAGACGATCGATCAGCAGCAACGCAGCGACGGTGAACGCCAGATTCACCAAGCCGACGAACACCGCCTGCATGAAGGCCGCGTCCGTACCGATGCCCGACTGCTCGAATATCATCGGCGCATAGAAGAACACGGCGTTGATGCCGGTGATCTGCTGCAGCACGGCGACGACCAGTGCGATGACCAGCACGCGGCGCATCGACGTGCCGAACAACTCGCGCAACGGGATCGCGGGCGCGGGCCGGCCCGGCTCGGCCGTGGCAGCCAGCGCGGACAGCACGCGGTCGGCGCCGGCGGCACCGTGCACCCGCTGCATGACCGCCCGGGCTTCGCGCGTCCGGCCCTGCATGCCGAGCCAGCGCGGACTCTCCGGCACCAGCAACAAGGCCGCGAAATACACCAGTGCCGGCAGCGCCTCGACGCCCAGCATCCAGCGCCAGTTCCAGACGCCCAGCCCCAGGGTCCCGGCCCACGCAATATCCGCCTGCCCCAGCTGCAGAATCAGGTAATTGCTGAAGAAGGCAGCCGAGATACCGATCACGATGTTGAGCTGGTTCAGCGCGACGAGGCGCCCGCGGATATCCGCCGGCGCAATCTCCGCGATGTACATGGGCGCTACGATCAGCGCGGCACCGACACCGAGCCCGCCGAGCATCCGGGCGATCACGAGCAGCAGGAAATTCGGTGCCAGCGCGGAGGCCACCGCGGAGGCACCGAACAGCAACGCCGCGATCCTGAGCACGCGGAGGCGCCCGTAACGGTCCGCCAGCGGGCCGCAGATCATCATCGACACGGTGGCGCTCAGCGTCAGGGACGCCACCCCCCAGCCCAGCTGCAGGTCGGTCAGCCGGAATTCGGTGTCGAGGAATCCGACGACCCCGGAAATGACGGAGGCGTCGAAACCCATGAGGAAGCCGCCGAGTGCGACGGCCAGGGAGACCAGCCAGCTGTAGCGCCTGCCGGCCGCCGCACGGTTCATTCGATCGACCCGGGCGCGGTTCGGGCGCGCCTCAGAGCCTGCCCTTTTCCCGTGCCGCCGCCTCGCCGCGCGGACTGGTGGCGTACAGGCTGATCAGCTCGCCGGCAATGCGCGCACCGGCCAGTGCGGTGATCTCCCCGGAATCGTACGGCGGCGCCACCTCCATCAGGTCCATACCGACGATGTTCAGGCCGCGCAGTCGGCGGATGATCGACAGCGCCTGGTGGGTGGTCAGCCCACCGCAGACGGGCGTGCCTGTGCCGGGGGCATAGGCCGGGTCCAGGCAGTCGATGTCGAAGGTGAGATAGACCGGGTCGTCGCCGATGATGCGGCGGATCTCGGCCACGATCTCGTCCGCCGTGTGGTCGTGTACCCAGGGGGCGTCGAGGATGTTGAAGCCCAGGGTGTCGTCGTTGGTGGTGCGGATGCCCACCTGGACCGACTTTGCGGGGTCGATCAGGCCTTCCTTCGTGGCGTGGAAGAACATGGTGCCGTGATCGACCCGGGGCGACTCGTCGTCCCAGGTATCCGTGTGGGCGTCGAAGTGCAGGAGCGACAGTCGCCCGAATTTCTCCACGTGGGCCTGCAGCAGCGGCCAGGTGGCGAAGTGATCGCCACCGAGCGAGAGCAGCGCGGGGCCCTGGTCGATGATCTGCTTGGCATGGGCGCGGATTTCGGCCGGCACCTGCTCCGGCACGCCGGGGTCGAACATGCAGTCGCCGTAGTCGATGACGGCCAGTCGATCGAAGGCATCGAACTCCCATGGGTAGAGGCGCTCCCAGGCCATGAAGCTCGAGGCCGCGCGGATGCCGCGGGGGCCGAAGCGGGCGCCCGGGCGGTTCGACGTGGCCGTATCGAACGGGATGCCGGTGACCGCTACGTCGACGCCGGTGAGGTCGCGCGTGTAGCGCCGTCGCAGGAAAGACAGCGCGCCGCCGTAGGTCGGCTCGATGTGGCGGCCGTAGTTGTCCTCCGCGGTGAAGGCGAAATCGGTCTCGTGCTTCTGGCTCATGAAGGTCATCGCGAATAAGTTGCAAAAGTTCCGTTTGTGGTGCCGGTCACCGGAAGTGAACGAACGCTCGGCATCGGGGCCATCGGCAGCGCACCTCGACACCGTGCCGCTTTTCCGTGCCGCCTCAGGCAGCGACCTGTCGCAAAAGTTCCAAAAGTTCGGTCCGGCACCTATCGCACCTATCGCAGCAAAGTTACGAAAGTTCGGTCCGGCACCTGTCGAGGGTGGCGCGGGTCTTTTCCACCAGCTCGTCCGCCTCGGCATGGGAGAGGATCAGCGGCGGGGCGGTCACCATCGTGTCGCCCACGGCGCGGATCACCAGCCCGTTCTCCACCGCCAGGTCGCGGCAGATCGTGCCGACCTTGCCTTTCTCTTCGAAGCGCTCGTCCTTGCGTCCCGGCGGCACCAGCTCGATGGCGCCCATCAGGCCGCGCATGCGGGCTTCGCCCACCAGCTCGTGATCGGCCAGCTCCAGCCAGCGCTTCTGCAGGTACGGGCCGATGTCGTTTCTCACTCGCTCGAGCAGGTTCTCCTCGTCCAGGATGCGGATATTCTCCAGCGCCACCGCGCAGGCGGCCGGATGCCCCGAGTAGGTATAGCCGTGATGGAATTCGCCGCCGCCCTCCACCAGCACGTCGGCCACCCGGCTGCCCACCATCACGCCCCCCAGCGGCAGGTAGCCGGAGGTGACGCCCTTGGCGAAGGGCATCAGGTCCGCCTCGATGCCGAAGTCCTCGGAGCCGAACCAGCGGCCGAGCCGCCCGAAGCCGGTGATGACCTCGTCGGCGATCAGCAGGATGCCGTGCCGCTCGCAGATGGCCTGGATCTCCGGCCAGTAGCTCGCCGGCGGGATGATCACGCCGCCCGCGCCCTGGATGGGCTCGCCGATGAAAGCAGCCACCTTGTCGGCGCCCACCTCCGCGATCTTCTCCTCCAGCGCCCGGGCGCAGGCCCGGCCGAACTCCGCCGGGTCCTCGCCCTGCCCTTCCCCGAACCAGTAGGGCTGGCGGATGTGCACGATGCCCGGGATGGGCAGACCGCCCTGGGCGTGCATCGGTTTCATGCCGCCGAGGCTCGCGCCCGCCATGGTGCTGCCGTGGTAGGCGTTCACGCGGCTCACGATCACCTGGCGCTCGGGCTCGCCGCGGATGTCCCAGTAGCGGCGCACCATGCGCACGATGGTGTCGTTGGCCTCGGAACCGGAGCCGGCGAAGAACACCCGCGGGAAACGCTCGCCGGCCAGTTCCGTCAGGCGCTCCGCCAGCGCGATGGCCGGGGGATGGGCGCACTGGAAAAAGCTGTTGTAGTACGGCAGTTCCCGCATCTGCTCGGCGGCGGCCTCCACCAGGGACTCGCGCCCGTAACCCACGTTCACGCACCACAGCCCCGACATGCCGTCCAGGATGCGGTTGCCGTCGGCATCGAAGACGTAGACCCCCTCGGCCCTGGTGATGATCCGTGCCTTCTGCCTGCCCAGCGCCTTGTGATCCGTGAACGGATGCAGGTAATGCTCGGCGTCCGCCGCCTGCCAGTCCTCCCGGCTGCGCTGCTCGATGGCTGCCATGCGCTCTCCTTTCCGGGCCCGCGCCCGCTCAGACGTTCAGGAGCAGGAGTTCCCGCTCCCAGGGGGTGATGATGTGCTCGAACTCGGCGTACTCGGCCTTCTTCAGGCCGCAGTAAAGGTCCACGAAGCGGTCGCCCAGCGTACCCCGCATCGCGGCGCTGGTCTGCAGGCTCTCGATGGCGAACCAGATGTTCCAGGGCAGCGTGCGCTCGCCGTCGTAGGCGCTGCCGGTGACCGGTTCGGAGGCCTGCAGACCCTCCACCATGCCGAGATAGCCGCAGGCGAGCGTCACCGCCGTTGCCAGGTACGGGTTCACGTCCGAGCCGGCGAGCCGGTTCTCGATGCGGCGGTTCTCGGCCCCGGACTGCGGCACGCGCAGCCCGACGGTGCGGTTGTCGATGGCCCAGGCCAGATTCACCGGCGCCGCCGAGTAGGTCTGGAAGCGCCGGTAGGAATTCACGTAGGGCGCCAGCACCAGCATGGATTCCGGGATGTACTTCTGCAGCCCGCCCAGGAACGCAGAGAAGAGTTCGCTGGGTTCGCCCTCCGGAGTGGAGAAAACGTTGCTGCCGTCCGCGGTGCTCACCACGCTCTGGTGGATATGCAGCGCGCTGCCGGGCTCCTCCGCCATCGGCTTCGACAGGAACGTCGCGTGCATCTCGTGGCGGATGGCGGCCTCGCGCACCGTGCGCTTGAACAGGAATACCTGGTCGGCCAGGTCCACCGGGTCGCCGTGCAGGAAATTGATCTCGAACTGGGCGGGGCCCATCTCCTGGGACAGCGTGTCGATGCGGATGCCCTGCTCTTCGCAGAACTTGTAGACATCCATGATGAACGGCTCGAAGTCGTTCATGGTGTCGATACTGTAAGGCTGGCGCGAGAGGTCCGTGCGCCCCAGCCGGCCCTCCGGCGGCTCCACCTCCTCGCCGGGGTCGGTGTGCGACTTGATCAGGTAGAACTCCACTTCCGGCGCCACCACCGGGCGCCAGCCCCGCTGCTCGTAGAGTGCCAGCACCTGACGCAGGATCTGCCGCGGCGAGGTGGCCACCGGCTGGTCGTCCAGGCGCAGACAGTCCAGGAACACCGAGGCGGCCGGATCCACGGCCCAGGGCACCGGACGCAGGGTGTCCAGGTCCGGCTTCAGCATCATGTCCCGGTCTTCCTGATTGGAAGGGTCGTCGATGTACTCGCCGGAGATGGTCTGGGAGAAAACCGCCTCCGGCATCTTCATGTTCTGCTCGGTGAACTTGTCGGCCGGAATCACCTTCCCCCGCGCGGCGCCGGCCATGTCGGGCACGAAGGCCTCGACATCTTCGATGCGGTTCTCAGTCAGCCACTTTTTTGCGTTTTCCTTTTCACTCACACATCACCTCTGCGGTGCGAGGCCCGCTGCAGGCAGGCGTCGCCGAACGCGCGAAAAATCGCGAGATAGAAGGGATTATCCACCACCTGCCACTCGGGATGCCATTGCACGCCCAGGGCGAACGAGCGCGCACCGTCCACCGTGAACGCCTCGATCAGCCCGTCGTCGGCCCGCGCCTCCACCGTCACGCCCGGCGCCAGACGGTCGACGCCCTGGCCGTGGAGCGAATTCACCATCTGCTCGTCCTTGCCGCTGGCCAGACCGGCCAGATAGCCGCCCGGGACGAGATGGACGGGGTGTGCCGGCGCGTACTGGGCTTCCAGCGGCGCCTCGTGGTCCTCCCGGTGGTCATGGTAGTCCGCTACGCGCTCCACGTGCTGGTGCAGGGTGCCGCCCAGCGCCACGTTCATCTCCTGAAAGCCGCGGCAGACCGCCAGTACCGGCACGCCTATCTCCAGCGCCTGCAGGATCAGCGGCAGCGTCATCTCGTCGCGCTCCGGATCGTGCAGCGTGCCCTCCTCGCTCGGCGGGCCGCCATAATGGTGCGGCTCTACATTGGAGGGGCTGCCCGTGAACAGCAGGCCGTCCATGGTCTCCAGCATGTGGGTCCGGTCGATGTGGCGGCCGAGGGCCGGGATCATCAGCGGCAGGCTGCCCGCGCCGTCCACGACGGCGCGCAGGTATTTCTCTCCCACGATGTGGAATGGATGGGGACCCACGATGCGGCGATCCGCGGGCACCCCGACGGTGGGTGTCAGGCTCATACGTTACTCTCGCTGCCGTTGCGCCACTATTCTAATCGTTCGCGTGCGCGCCGGCGCGGCCCGCGGCGGGCGCACCGCATTGTGGTAGATTACGCGCCGGGCCGAAACGGGCCCGGCCACGAAGCTCCCATGAAACTCTACGGCTATTATCGCAGCAGCACGAGCTATCGAACCCGTATCGTACTGAATCTCAAGGGGATCGATTACGAATACGTGCCGGTAGCGCTGGACCGGGGCGAGCAACACGACAACGCCTTCCGGGAGCTGAACCCGATGGGCGCCGTGCCCGCGCTCGCCGCCGAGGACGGCCTGTTCGTGCAATCGCCAGCGATCATCGAGTACCTGGAGGAGCGCCATCCGGAACCCGCTCTGCTGCCGGCGGATGCTGTGGGCCGCGCCCGCGTGCGCGAGATCGCCGCACTCATCGCCTGCGACATCCACCCGGTCAACAACCTGCGCGTCATGCGCTACATCGGCGAGCACTATGGCCAGGACCGGGACGGCATCGGCGAATGGTACGCCCACTGGATACACGCCGGCTTCGGGCCGCTGGAGCGGCTGCTGGCCGCCCGCTCGGCGGCGGGGCGCTACTGCATCGGCAACGCGGTCACCCTGGCCGACGCCTATCTGGTACCCCAGGTCTACAACGCCCGCCGCTTCGGCGTGCCGCTGGACGATTACCCGGTGATCGAGAGCGTGGATGCCCACTGCGCGGCACTGCCGGCCTTCGCAGCCGCCCACCCGGATCACCAACCGGACGCGCCGGAGGCGACATGAGCGAAGCGGCGTCAGGCCGGGACATTGCGGAGCGCATCCGCCAGCTGAATGGCGGCGCACCGCCCTGTGTGAGGAGCCTCGGCGGGCGGGTCGAGGACTACGACCCCGAGCGCCGGCTCATCGTCATGAGCTTCTCCATGCCACCGGAGTTCTGCCATTCCGGCAACATCGTGCAGGGCGGCTTCGTGACCGGCATGCTGGATGCCGCGATGGCGCATGCCGTGTTCATGGATCTCGGCATGCGCATCGCGCTGCCGTCGCTGGAGATCAACGTGAGCTTCCTGCGCCCCACTCTGGCCGGGCCCCAGCGGGCCCACGGGCGCATCCTTCGGCTCGGCCGTTCGGTGGCCTTCCTGGAGGGAGAATTGTTCGACGAAGAGGGCCGGCTGACCGCCCGCGCCACCTCGACGGCGCGTGTGATACGACGGGACGACCCTGGCGGAGCGGCCTAGCTGAAGAGGCCGCTCACCTGCATGGCCTTGGTCATGTCGCCGTCCACTTTGAGCTTGCCGCTCATGAACGCGCTCATCGGCGGCAGGTCGCCGTCCACCATGGCCGCCAGGTCCTCGGGCGTGACGCCGAAGGTCGTCTCGGCCGGCTTGTCGTCGTTGCTGACTTCCATGGGGGTGGTCGTGCCGTCCACGTGGATGACGCCCTCGTCGCCGAGGTCGAATTTGATGGGGAACCCCAGCGGGGTCTTGTCCGCGAACTCGTTGCGCAGTTTCTCGGTCAGTTGTTCAAGCACCGCGAGTGCCTCTTCTTCTGTCAGTGGAAAAAGCACACTATGCTGACTCCGTCCGCTTCAGGCAAGAGGGTCGCGGGACGCGCTACACTCCGTAGCCGGATCATCACCGTGATCTCAGACGTAACCAGACGTAGCCGCAGAGGAGCCACCCGATGAGCGACAGGCTGGGCGAGCCACTGACACTGCCCTGCGGGGTGACGCTGCCGAACCGCATCCTGAAGTCGGCCATGACCGAGGGCCTGGCCGACGATCGCGATCGCGCCACCGGGCGACACGTGCGGCTCTACCGCCGCTGGGCCAAGGGCGGCGCGGGCACGCTGATCACCGGTAACGTGATGATCGACCGGCGTTTCCTGGAGCGTCCGGGCAACGTGGTCATCGACGACCCGGACGACGGAGAAGCGCTCGCGGCGCTGCGCGCCTGGGCGGAAGCCGGCACCTCGGCCGGCAACCAGCTGTGGATGCAGCTGAGCCACCCGGGCCGCCAGTGCGGCCGGATCGTCTCCTCACGGCCCATGGCGCCCTCCGAGGTGCAGCTCAATCTCATGGGCAACTTCGGCCGGCCCGTCGCCATGACGGAACACGATATCGAGATGGCGCTGGGCGGCTTCACCCGGGCGGCGGCCGTCGCCCGCGACACCGGATTCACCGGCGTACAGATCCACGGCGCCCACGGCTACCTGATCAGCGAGTTCCTCTCGCCGAAACTCAACCGCAGGGACGATCAGTGGGGCGGCGCTCTGGAGAACCGGGCCCGGTTCCTGCTCGAGGCCGTCCGCGGCGTACGCTCGGTCGTGGGCCCGGCCTTCCCTGTCTCCGTAAAGCTCAACTCCGCGGACTTCCAGAAGGGAGGTTTCAGCTTCGAGGACAGTCTGCAGGTCGCCGAGTGGCTCGACGAGGCCGGCGTCGACCTCATCGAGATCTCCGGGGGCAATTACGAGCAGCCGACCATGTTCGGCATCGAGGGCCGTCCCGAGGACGCGGCCGATGTGCGGCGCGAGAGCACGAAGCGGCGCGAAGCCTTCTTCCTGGAGTACGCGGCCCGCATGCGCGAGCGCCTCGAGGCACCGCTCGCCGTCACCGGCGGCTTCCGCACGCGCCAGGCCATGCTGGAGGCGCTGGCGAACGACGAGGTGGACATCATCGGACTGGCGCGTCCTCTCTGTACCGAACCGGACCTGCCCCGCCGGTTGATCGACGGCAGCGCGGACGAAGCGGTTCGGTGGGAGGAGAAGATAGGCATCGGCAAGGGCCGCTTCGGCCCGGACAGCCCCATTTTCCTGTTCAAGGCGCTGAACGCCTTCTCCGCCATCGCCTGGTACTATCGCCAGATCGTGGCCATGGCCGATGGCAAGCCGCTACGCCTGGACCTGCACCCGCTGCGGGCCCTGTTCGAGCACCAGCGGGCGGAGATCGGCATCGCCCGCTCCCGCCGCAAGCAAACCGGGTAGGAGGGCCTTCAGGCCCGATCCCTCCGCAAGGGCTTTACGGCCCGGCCCGCCCCCACCGCGCAGGCCCTGCTCGTCAAAGTGAAGGGGGCCGCGCTACAGTAGCGCCTGGTATCTGCGGGAAACAGAGACAGGGGTGAACCGATGAGCGAACTCGTCTTCTACACGAATCCCCAGTCGCGCGGACGTATCGTGCGCTGGATGCTGGAAGAAGTCGGCGCGCCGTATGCCACCGAGATACTCGAGTACGGCACCACCATGAAGTCGCCGGAGTATCTGGCCATCAACCCGATGGGCAAGGTACCGGCCATCCGGCACGGCGAGACGGTGGTCACGGAGTGCGCCGCGATTTGCGCCTATCTGGCGGACGCGTTTCCCGAGGCCGGGCTCGTGCCGCCGCCCGCCGAGCGCGGCGCCTATTACCGCTGGCTCTTCTTCGCCGCCGGACCGCTGGAGTCGGCCATCGTCAACGCCGCTCTCGGCTTCGAGGTGCCTGAGGACAAGCGGATGACAGTGGGCTACGGCACGAAAGACCACGCGCTGGACGCCATCGAGACCGCCATCGCCGACTCGCCGTACGTGGCCGGCGACGCCTTCTCCGCCGCAGACGTCTACGTGGGCGCGCAGATCGCCTTCGGGCTCCAGTTCGGCACAGTCCCGAAACGCGACAGCTTCGCCGCCTACGTGGCCCGGGCGACCGACCGGGAAGCCTACCGCAGGGCGGTCGCCATCGACGACGGCGTCGGGGAAGCCGGGGGATAGCGCGTCGGGCCTGAAGGCCCTCCTACAGCACCATCATCAGACCGGGTCGCCGGCGCGCTTCAGGTCGCCCGGCAGGGAACGGCCCGCCAGGTAGTAGTGCACCGCCACCCACAGGTTCAGCAGCGCGAAGATCGCCAGCGCCCAGCGCAACGAGTCGTCGCCGTACATCGGCACCAGCAGGTCGCTGACGGCACCCAGGGCCCAGGGACCGGCACCGAGGCCGATGATGTTGATGATGAACAGCAGGATCGCCGCGGCGACGCCGCGCATGCGCAGGCCGACGAGGCTCTGGGTCTGCGCGAAGGTGGTCGCCTGGTAGAAGTTGCCGAGGACGACGGGCACGCAGAAGACCAGCAGTGCCCAGCCGGGGGTGTCGAAGAAGTACACGGCGACGGCGAACGGCAGGGCCACGAGGGCGGCAAGGCCCGCGGTCCAGAGACTCCAGCTCGGGTTGGTCGAGCCCAGCCGGTCGGCGAGATAGCCGCCCAGGAAGATGCCGATGCCACCCGGGATGCCGAGGATGAGTCCGAGCCAGGTGCCGATCTCGCCCGTGCTCATGCCGTGGGTGCGCACGAGGAAGGCCGGAAACCAGGTGGCCACGCCGTAGCCGCTGAAGGCGGCCAGCGCCGCGCCGAAGGCGAGGTGAATGAATGATCGCCGGCGGGACAGGAAGAAGAACGTGCGCTTGATGCTGGGCCGGTCCTGGTCCGCGACCCGGTTCTCCGACAGGCCCCGCTCCGGCTCCACCAGCGTGAAGCGCACCACGAATGCCAGCACGATGCCCGGGACGCCTACGACGAAGAACGCCATGCGCCAGCCGAAAAACTCGTTGACCCAGCCGCCGGCCAGCAGACCGAACATGATCCCGAACGGAATACCCAGCGAGTAGATACCAAGGGCGGTGGCACGCTGCTGGGGCGGGTAGTAGTCCGAGATCAGCGAGTGCGCGGGCGGGCTGCAGCCGGCCTCGCCGATGCCCACGCCAATACGCGCCAGCGCCAGGTGCCAGTAGTTCTGGGCCAGCCCCGAGACGGCCGTCATGCCGCTCCAGATGGCGAGTGCCCAGGCGATCAGGTTGCGCCGATTGCCCCGGTCGGCCCAGAGTGCGATCGGTATGCCCATGGTGGCGTAGAACGCCGCGAACGCGGCCCCCGCCAGAAACCCCATGGCCTGGTCCGAGACGCCGAGTTCCGTCTTGATCGGCTCGATGAGGATCGAGAGGATCTGCCGATCGATGAAATTGAAGGTGTAGACGAATACCAGGACGAACAGGGCGTAGTGTCTCGCCCCCGGGCTGATGGACTGGCGCTCGGCCGTCGCGGACTGCTCCACTGATTCTCTCCCCCTGATGACAGGCCCGCCGAAGCGGGCCGGGTCATTCTAGCCTATCAGGGAAGAATCGTGGCGAGGCGCGTTTGCGCCCGGCGAGCGCCTCAGTAGCTGTGAGTCTCGGTGACCTTGCCGCGGAACACGTAATAGGAATACGCGGTGTAGCCGAACACGGCCGGCAGCGCGATCAGCGAACCGATGAGCAGGAACTGCTGGCTTTCCGGCGCTGCGGCCGCCTCCCAGAATGGTATCTGGTGCGGGACGATGTTCGGCCACAGGCTGATCGCCAGCCCGGCGTAACCGAGCGTGAACAGGCCGATGGCGAGCAGGAACGGCGAGGCGTGCCCGTCCCCCGTAGTTTTGCGGAACAGCAGGTAACCTGCCACGGCCGTCAGCACCGGCACCGGCGAGAGGTAGAGCAGGTTCGGCATCGTGAACCAGCGCTCGGCGATCTGGTTCTCCAGGAACGGCACCCACATGCTGATCACCGCCAGGAACACCACCACCGAGGCGAGCAGCGGGATGGTCACCCGCCGCGCCCACTGCTCCAGTTCGCCCGGCGCCTTCATGATGAGCCAGGTGCTGCCGAGCAGGGCGTAGCCCGCCACCATGGCGAGGCCCACGATCAACCCGAAGGGCGTCAGCCAGTCGAAGGTGCCGCCCACATAGCGCGTGCCCTCCATGGCGAACCCGCTCACGAAGGTGCCGAGGATGATGCCCTGGAAAAACGCGGTCACCATCGAACCGCCGGTGAAGGCCAGGTCCCAGAGGTGGCGGTTCCTGCCCGACTTGAAGCGGAACTCGAAGGCCACGCCGCGGAACACCAGTGCCAGCAACATGAAGATGAATGGCAGATACAGGGCCGGCAGCACGATGGAATAGGCCAGCGGGAAGACGGCGAACAGCCCGCCGCCGCCCAGCACCAGCCAGGTCTCGTTGCCGTCCCAGATCGGCGCCACCGACGTCATCATGGTGTCGCGGGACTCGTCGTCCGGGGCGAACGGGAACAGGATGCCCGTGCCGAGAACGAAGCCGTCCAGCAGCACGTACATGAAAATGGCCACGGCGATCAGGACGATCCAGATCAGTGGCAGCCAGCCGCCTTCCATCACGTACCCTCCTCTGCCGGTTTCCCGGCCGCCGACAGCGGTCGGCGGGCCGTGCCCTTCTCGGACTCTCCCTCGATCTCACCCGGTCCGCCGCGTATCAGCTGCAGCAGGTAGTAGATGCCCGCACCGAAGACGACGCCGTAAACCAGGAAGAACAGAAGCAGCGAGGTGGCCACGCTGGCTCCGGGCACCGGAGACAGTGCGTCAGAGGTGGTCTGCAGCTCCCACACCACCCAGGGCTGACGTCCGATCTCCGTCGTGAACCAGCCGGCCAGCACGGCGATGAACCCGGTCGGCCACATCCAGGTGTAGAGCTTCAGCAGCCAGCGCGTCTCGTAGAGCCTGCCGCGGACGAGCTGCACCACGCCTGCGCCCGCAGCAAACAGCATCAGAACGCCCAGGCCGACCATGATGCGGAAGGCCCAGAACACCGGCGCGACTGGCGGGCGTTCCTCCGGGGGAAATTCCTTCAGGCCGGTGACCGGCGCGTTGATGTCGTGCTCCAGGATCAGGCTGCCGAGCCCGGGGATGCCCAGCTGGAAATGATTGGTCTCGTTTTCCTCGTCCGGTATCGCGAACAGGATGAGCGGCGCCCGCGGCTCGGACTCCCAGTGGGCCTCCATCGCCGCCACCTTCTGCGGCTGGTACTCCTTGGTGTTGAGACCGTGGAAATCACCAACGAGTACCTGTGCCGGGACCACGATCGCGCCGAAGATCACCGACATGAAGAACATGTGCCGGGCACGCTGCCGGAAGCGCCCCTCCAGCAGGTAGCGCGCCGAGACCGCGCCGATCACGAAGCAGGTGGTGAGATAGGCCGCCAGCGTCATGTGCACCAGGCGATACGGGAAGGACGGGTTGAAGATGATCTGGAACCAGTCCACGGGGTAGAAGATGCCGTCCTCCACGCGGAAGCCGGCCGGGGTATGCATCCAGCTGTTGGCAGAGAGGATCCAGAAGGCCGAGATCAGCGTGCCGAGGGCCACCATGCAGGTGGAGAAGAAATGCAGGCCCTTGCCGACCCGGTTGGCGCCGAACAGCATGATGCCGAGGAAGGTGGCTTCGAGGAAGAACGCGGTCAGTACCTCGTAGCCGATCACCGGTCCCAGTACGTTGCCCGTGGCCTCCGAGAAACCGCTCCAGTTGGAGCCGAACTGGAAGCTCATGACGATGCCGGAGACCACGCCCATGCCGAACGAGACGGCGAAGATCTTCAGCCAGAACTTGTACAGGCTCATGTAGCCGGGCTTGCCCGTCTTCAGCCACAGCGCCTCGAGCATCACCAGCCAGCTGGCGAGGCCGATGGTGAAAGCCGGGAAAAGGATGTGGAAAGAGACGGTGAAGGCGAACTGTATGCGCGCCAGCATTTCTGCTTCCATGGGGTCCTCGCTCCTCCTCGGGCGCTGTCGGCTGCGCGCAGCGGCGCGTTTAGACCGAGTCTAAGGACTGGGCCCGGCAGCGAAATCCGGGGATACCCGTACCCGGACGGGGCGGCGCCGGTACGGCGGCCCGACCGGGCTCAGACGGCGGGCTTCTGGCGGGAGTCCCGCTTGCGATCGCTCTCCGTCAGCAGCTTCTTCCTGAGCCGGATGCTCGCCGGCGTGACCTCCACCAGCTCGTCGTCGTCGATGAACTCCAGCGCCTGCTCCAGCGAGAAGCGGATGGGGGTGGTCAGCAGGATGTTCTCGTCGGAGCCGGCCGCGCGGATGTTGGTGAGCTGCTTGGCCTTGGTGGGGTTTACCACCAGATCGTTGCCCCGGCTGTGGATGCCGATGATCATGCCCTCGTACACCTCGGCGCCGTGGCCGATGAGCAGCCTGCCACGCTCCTGCAGGTTGAACAGCGCATAGGCGAGCGCCTTGCCCTGCACGTTGGAGATCAGCACGCCGTTGATGCGCTGGCCGATGCCGCCCTCCACCGCCGGGCCGTACTCGTCGAAGACGTGGTGGATGAGTCCGGTGCCCGCCGTCGCGGTCAGATACTCGGTGCGGAAACCGATCAGGCCCCGGGACGGGATGCGGTAGTCGAGTCGCATGCGGCCCTTGCCGTCCGGCTGCATGCCCAGCAGTTCACCCTTGCGCTCGGCCAGCCGGCTCATCACCGCGCCCTGATAGTCCTCGGCGAAGTCCACCGTGAGAATCTCCCAGGGCTCGAGCCACTTGCCGTCTTTCTCTATGCGAATGACCTCGGGCCGGGAGACGGCCAGCTCGTAACCTTCCCGGCGCATGTTCTCGATCAGCACGGAGAGGTGCAGTTCGCCGCGGCCGGAGACGCGGAACTTGTCGGGATCCTCGGTACGCTCCACCCGCAGGGCAACGTTGTGCTTGAGTTCCTGGTCCAGCCGTTCGCCGATCTGGCGGCTGGTGAGGAACTTGCCCTCCTTCCCCGCGAACGGCGACTTGTTCACCTGGAAGGTCATGCTGATGGTCGGTTCGTCCACCGACAGCGCGGGCAGCCCCTCGGGATACTCCCGATCGCACAGTGTGTCCGAGATATGCAGCGTCTCGATGCCCGAGAAGGCAACGATGTCGCCGGCCGATGCGGACTCGATCTTCTGCCGCTCGAGGCCGTGGAAGCCGTAGAGCTCCAGCACCCGGCCGGGCCGGTGCGAGCCGTGGGCGCCGACGATCGTGACCGCGCTCGCCGCGGGCAGCGTGCCGCGGGTGATGCGGCCGATGCCGATCACGCCGACATAGGGGTCGTAGTCCAGGCTCGAGACCTGGAGCTGCAGCGGCCCGTCCGGATCCACGGCCGGTGCGGGCACGTGCTCGACGATGGCCTGCAGGAGCGGCGTCATGTCGCCGTCGCTGACATCCGGCTCCAGCCCGGCATAGCCGCCCAGTGCCGAGGCATAGACGACGGGGAAGTCGAGCTGCGCATCGGTGGCGCCGAGACGATCGAAGAGGTCGAAGGTCTGGTCCAGCACCCAGCCTGCCCGGGCGCCGTCCCGGTCGATCTTGTTGATCACGACGATCGGCGTGAAGCCCCGGGCGAAGGCCTTCTGGGTGACGAAGCGGGTCTGCGGCATCGGCCCGTCCACCGCATCGACCAGCAGGAGCACGCTGTCCACCATGCTGAGCACGCGCTCCACCTCGCCGCCGAAATCGGCGTGGCCCGGCGTGTCCACGATGTTCACCCGCCACTCGCCCCAGCGGATGGCCGTGTTCTTCGACAGGATGGTGATGCCCCGCTCCCGTTCGAGGTCGTTCGAGTCCATGATGCGCTCGCCGAGATCGGCGCGCGCGTCCAGCGTGCCGGACTGCTGCAGCAGCCGGTCCACCAGCGTGGTCTTGCCATGATCGACGTGGGCGATGATCGCGATGTTGCGCAGGCGGTTGACTTGGCTCATGTCAGTGTACGCAGGCCTGGCCGGCCGCGAGGCAGCGGACCAGGGCCGGGCCCATGCTGGCCGCGTCGGGCCGGCGCGGATCCGACACACCGTAGAAGTAGCCGTCCCGGTACATCACCGACTGCAGGCTGCCCATGGACCAGCGCGCATCCGCCAGCTCGTGCCCGCGGCCGCGAAGCAGCGCCAGCGTGTCCGGGCTGAAGCCGGGTTCGATGCCCAGCACGTCCGGCATCCACTGGTGATGCACGCGCGGGACGTGGGTGGCATCGGCGATCCCCATGCCGTGGTCGATCACGTTCACCAGCTGCTGCAGCACCGTGGTGATAATGCGGCTGCCGCCGGGCGTGCCGGTGGCGAGCAGGGGCTCGCCGTCCCTGAACACCAGTGTCGGCGTCATGGACGACAGCGGCCGCTTGCCCGGCTCGATGGCGTTCGCCTCGCCGCCGAGCAGGCCAAAGGCGTTTGGCACGCCGGGTTTCGCCGAGAAGTCGTCCATCTCGTTGTTCATCAGGATGCCCGTGCCGGGAATGGTGATGCCGGAGCCGTAGGAGAAGTTCAGGGTGTAGGTGTTGGCCGCCGCGTTGCCGTCGGCGTCCATCACCGAATAATGGGTGGTATCCCGGCTCTCCGCGGGTGGCGCCGTGCCGGGGCGGATCTCCGTGGAGGGTGTTGCCTCGTCCATGTCGATGGCGGCGGCCAGTTGCTTCGCGTAGTCCTCGCCCGTGAGCCAGTCGACCGGCACGTCGTAGTAGTCCGGATCGCCGAGGTGCTTGCTGCGGTCGGCATAGGCCCGGCGCATGACCTCGGCCAGCAGGTGCAGCCCGTCGGCGCTGCCGTAACCCAGCTCCGCTACGGGGAAACGCTCGAGCACGTTGAGCATCTGCACGATGTGTACACCGCCGGAACTCGGTGGCGGCATCAGCGCCACCCGGTGACCTCGATACTCGCCCACCACCGGTTCGCGCTCGACCACGCGGTACGCGGCCAGGTCCTCGAGGGTGATCAGTCCGCCGTTCGCCTGCATCTCGGCGGCGATCTTCTCGGCGATCGCGCCCTCGTAGAATGCGGTCGGGCCCTCCCGGGCGATCAGCGCCAGCGTGGCGGCCAGGTCCGGCTGGCGGAAGCGCTCGCCGCGCTGCCAGGCACTGCCGTCGGGCTTGAAGTAGGTCGCCGCCGTCGCGGGATGGTGCAACAGCCGCTCGCTCCAGCGCTGCAGGCTCCAGGCCATGTCGTGGCTCACCAGGAAGCCGTCCCGCGCCAGTTCGATCGCGGGCGCGATCACCTCCGGCCAGGACATCGTGCCGTAGCGGGTCAGGGCGTGGTGCATGCCTGCCACCGTGCCCGGCACGCCGGACGCACGATGGCTGAAGCGCGACGCTTCCTTGTCCACGTTGCCCTCGGCATCCAGGTACATGTCCCGTCCGGCCGCGGCCGGCGCCATCTCCCGGTAGTCGATGGCGATGGTGCGATCCTCCTCCGCGATATGGACCAGCATGAAGCCGCCGCCGCCGAGATTGCCGGCGCGCGGCAGCGTCACCGCCAGAGTGAAACCCACCGCCACGGCCGCGTCCACGGCGTTGCCGCCCTCGGCGAGTATGCGCGCGCCAACCTCCGTGGCGATCGCGTTCTGGCTGGCCACCATGCCCTCGGCATCGATCACCGGGTGATGGATGGCGTCGTAGCGGATGATTGGCTCGCCCGCAGGCTCCCGGGCCTCGAGGGCGGGGGCCAGAGCGGCCAGGGCGGCGAGGCCGACGGCGAGCGTGAGAGCGAGGCGTGCGGGCATGCGTGGCAACATGTCAGGGAGTTCTCCTGGCGCCGCTGGGCGCCCTTCCGGGTCGGTGCAGCCCGTCAGTATAACGCGGCCGGATGATGTAGCATCTCCGCCCGAGCACAATGATGCGTCGGGGAGAGAGCATGGATCTGGATGAATGGCGACACCGTGGCCGCCGGGTGAAGGCGGGCGACCACGAGTTGTTCCTGATGGACACGGACCCGGCCGGCGAACGCCCGGATACTGTCTTCTTCATCCACGGTTTCCCGACGGCGGGCTGGGACTTCCACCGTCTATTGCCCGGCCTCGAGCCCGGCTACCGGCTCGTCGTGCCGGACATGCTCGGCTTCGGATTCTCGGACAAGCCGAAACGCCACGATTACACCATCCACGAACAGGCGGACCTGCTGGAAGAGGTCATTGCAGGCGTCGGGCTGGACCGCTTCCACGTGATGGCCCACGACTACGGCGATTCCGTGGCCCAGGAGATGCTGGCGCGGGACAACGCGAGGCCCCGCGAGGAGCGCCGGTGGCGGTCGCTGTGCCTGCTGAACGGCGGGCTGTTCCCGGAGACCCACCACGCCCGTCTCTCGCAGAAGCTGCTGCACGGGCCGCTGGGCCCGGTGATCGGCAGGCTGATGAGCCGGGGCACGCTGGAGCGCAACCTGCGTGCCGTGTTCGGGCCGCAGACGCCGCCGTCGGCGGAGGACCTCGACGCCTTCTGGACGCTGATCACCGAGAGCCGCGGCGACCACATCGCCCACCGGCTCATCCGCTATATCCGCGACCGCCGCCGCCATCGGGAGCGCTGGGTGCAGGCCCTGCGGACGGCCGCGATCCCGATCCAGCTGATCAATGGCTCGATGGACCCGGTGTCCGGCGCCCACATGGTAGCCCGCTACCGGGAACTCGTGAGCCAGCGCGACATCGTGGAGCTGCCGCGGATCGGCCACTATCCCCAGGTGGAGGCGCCGGAGGAGGTGCTCGCCCACTACCGGGAGTTTCTTGATGCGCACTTCCCTGCCGGGGAGAATGCCTGACTTGCCACCATTGCCTGCAGAGGGGGAGGAATCACCGGTGACCGATAAGTTCTGGGATCTGCTGATCCGGGAAGCCAAAGTATTCGACGGCTCGGGAGAGCCGCCGCGGGTGGAGGACGTCGCGGTGCGCGACGGCCGGATCGCGGCCCGGGGTATCGGCCTGCCGGAATCCGGCGCGGCCGAGGTGATCGACGCCGACGGCAAGTGGCTGATGCCCGGCCTGCTGGACATCCACACCCACTTCGACCTGGAGGTGGAGATCGCCCCCGGCCTGCCCGAGGCGGTGCGCCACGGCACCACCACGGTGGTGGTGGCGAACTGCAGCCTCGGGCTCGCCTTCGGCAACCAGCGCCGGGACGGCGCGGACCCCGTGGTCGACTGCTTCGCCCGCGTGGAGAACGTGCCGAAGCACGTGCTCTCCAAGGTCGCGGACCAGGCCGACTGGCACGACAGCGGGGCCTACCTGGAGCACCTGGATTCGCTGCCGCTCGGCGCGAACATCGTGACGATGATCCCGCATTCCATGCTGCGCATCGAGGTAATGGGCCTCGATGACAGCATCAGCCGCGAGCCCACCGAAGCCGAACTCGACGAGATGGCGGCGCTGCTGGACAAGGGCATGCGCCAGGGCTACGCCGGCTTTTCCACCGACGCCCTGCCCTTCCACTATCTGGCAAACGACCCGCACCGGGATCGCAAGATACCCACGCAGTACGGCAGCTACGGCGAGCTGAAGCGGCTGACCGGGGTGGTGCGCCGCCACGGCCGGGTATGGCAGGCCACACCGCCCAAGGACAGCGTAGGCCAGACGCTGAGGAACCTTCTGCTCACCAGCGGCCGGCTGCACGGCAAGCCGCTGAAGACCACCGTGGTGGCCGCGCTGGACGTGGCCACGAACCGGGGTATCGCAAAGCTGGGCATGGTGCTCGCGCGGCTGCTGAACTCCCGCGCCGTCGACGGCCGCTTCGCGCTGCAGGCGCTGGCCGGCCGGTTCAAGGTGTGGTCGGAGGGTCCGATCAATCCGATCTTCGAGGAGATCCCCGTCCTGCGGCAGCTGAATATGACGGACCTGGAGGACCGGGCAGCCCGCCGTGCGCTGCTGGAAGACCCGTTGTTCGTCCGCGACTTCCGGGAGATGTGGCACAAGGGCAAGAGCGGTTTCGGCCTGGACGCGATCAAGCGGCGGCTGAAGCGCGAGGACCTCGCCTTCGGTCGCTCCCTGGAGGACATGGTGGTGGACCGCTGTCCGGTGCCGGACTGGGCGGGCGAGGCGATGTCCGACATCCACGAGCGGCTCGGGAGCTGGCAGGCGGGCGACCGTTCGATGGCCCGATCCGAGGCCGAGAGCGAGGCTTTCGCCAGCTTCCCGGACCCGATACGGGACGACGCCGATTTCTTCCTGCATCTGCTGAAGGTCTACGACACGGACCTGTACTGGTACATGATCACGGCCAACCGGGATGCAGAGATGACCCGTCAGCTGATCATGCACCCGAAGCTGCTTCCAGGCTTCAACGACTCGGGCGCTCATCTCACCAACATGGCGTTCTACGACTGCAATCTGCGGGCACTGCAGCTGGCCTCGGCGGACGGCGACGAGGGTGTAGCCTACATGGTGCGGCGGCTGACCCGGGACCCGGCGGCGTTCTTCGGCATCCCGGCGGGACGCATCGACCCGGGCTCGGCGGCGGACATCGCCATCGTGGACCCGGAGGCGCTGGCCGGCTACGACGCGGAAGCCAACATCCGCAGCGTCTACCGGGAGGACTTCGAGCACAGCCAGCTCGTGAACCGCTCCGACGGTGTGGTGCCGTGGGTGATCGTCGGCGGGCGGCTGGTCTGGCAGGACGACGCCTACACGCCCGCGTTCGGGAAGGAGAAATGCGGCCGCGTCCTGCGCGCCGCCTGAGTGGCGGGAACGGTCAGGCCGATTCGACTGCGCTGACCGTTCCCGCGACGATGCTCACGACAATGCTGATGACGCTCCTCAGTCGCCAATTGCGAGCGGCATGCGCGCGCGGCCGAAGTTGGCTTTCGAGGGCTGTGCGCCGATGACTTCCAGCGTGTAGGCACCGGGCTCGGGCGGCGTCACCGCACCGTTGAAGCGGCTGGGCTCGCCGGCGTAGTCGAGCGCGCCGGTGGCGACGACCTCGCCGTCGCGAAGCAGCCGCGCCGTGAGTTCGACGGTATCGGCGTCCCAGAGTCCGCCGGGGGTGAGCGGACAGCCGCACATCATGCCGACGTTGACCAGCACCCGGATCGGCTCGCCCGCCGCGTCGGCGGCTGCCTGCAGGATCTCGATGTTCAGGCCGTGCAGCGTCAGCACGACTCCGTCGCCGGTGATCTCCGCCCCCGGCGTGATAAGCATCTCGGTCGAGGCCCGCATACTCGCGTCCGGATTGCCGAGCGGGCCGGTTGCGCTGATGCGCACGATGGTCGGCTCGTCGATATCGAATTCCGCCACGAAGACTGCAGCGCCATCGGTGTCGAACAGCACGGTATCGCGTTCCTGGGGATCCAGCCGCATGATCTTCTGCGTATCGCCGGTGGCGCCCCGGTGGGCGCCCTGGGCGAGCACCTCGCCGGTGGCGGTGTCCGTGACCGTCACCCAGGTCCCGCCGACGCCGCTGCCGATGAGCTTGGCGTCCTGGGACAGGACGTGCACGGGGATGCGGGTGGTCTCCGCGCCGGCCGCGGCGGGCATTGCCATAGCCATAGCCAGTACTGTCGCCGTGGCCAGCCACGTCATCGTGGCAGTCACCAGTTTCCCTGCAGGCATCTGATCCTCCTGTTGTCGTTGCAGCCCGGTGTTTGCCGGGTCGGTAGGGACGGCCCCGCCGGCGTCATCGCACGACGAAGGCGCCGCGAAGGTCACCGGCACTGTAACCGGTCGCGCGGTCCTGCGGGTAGCGCTTCGCGATCGCTTCGGCCACGGCCTCCGGCACGTCGCTGCCGTGGCACATGAGGCACGGCGGCTCGACCACGATGGGCTTCATCCAGAGGAAGTCGCCGCCGTCGCTCGCGAACGGCTCCAGCGCGGCGGCAGGCGTGCCGGCGTCGATCTTGTTGCGCCACAGCGCGAGCACGGCGCGCTCACGGGCATCCGGGGCGTTGTCCGGATTGCGCGTCTTCAGGCTCGTGCGCGACACCGTGAGGCCGGCATCCGCCGAGACCTCGCGCGCAATCTCCGGCGCCTCTTCGGAACACACGCGGATGGCCGCGACGGGGCCCTCGCTGCCGATGGTCTCCATCAAGCGGGACTTGAGGCGCTGGCCGAGTTCGGAGGTTGCCGCCCTGGCTTGCTCCGCCTTCTGCGGCGAAACCTTCTGCGCGCTCGGCTCTGCCGGCGGCTCGGTCCCGCAGGCGGTGATCAGCGCCGCAACCGCCAGCGCGCCGGTCAGACGGCCGGCGCGCCGCGCAGACAAGTTGGGAAAGTTGCAAAAGTTCGGTCCGGCACCTGTCATGTTGTTGCCAGTTCCTTCTCGGTGCGCATGCCGAGTTTGTGCATGACCATCGCGGCCGGGCAGAAGCCCGTGAAGGCGCTCTGCAGCAGATTCGCGCCCACGAAGACCGTGAGCCAGACGAACCACGGGTGCACGAAGTAGGTCAGGAAGACCGAGAGCAGGACCATGAAGCCTGCGAATGCGAAGATGCCTCTTTCGACGGACATGATGTCTCCTCCTGTAGTCACTGGATTCTCGCTCAATAGTGGTAGCGGATACGCACGTAAAGATTGCTGTTGTCTTCGAGCTGGCCGAAGAACGTGTGATCGTCCCGGCCGCCGAACCAGTTGCCGCCGGCGGTGAGCTGCCATTCATCGCTCTGGCGGAATGTCACCGACGGGCGCAGATAGAAGTCCTCGTCCGAGGGCGAGAGGAACGTGAACAGGGACAGCGTCCAGCGGTCCTGGGCGATGCGGTACGTCAGCCTGTTCGTGAGTACCTGGCGGTATTCCTCGGGCTCGAACTGCGGCGCCGGCGAGTTCGCGATCAGCGCGTCGTGGTCCCGGGTGACTTCCACGTAGTACTGGAAGCCGGCGGTGAAATTGGCCACCAGCTCGCGCTCGAACCCGGCCAGGAAGCGCACCTGGCTGTTGGGGACGGCCGGATCGTCGCCGTCCTCGTCGTCCCGTGAGTCGTACCAGGCGAATTCCGCATTGAAGAGGCCGGACCACAGCGGCAGCCGCAAGCTGGCGCCGAGCGACGTCAGCGGCGCGAAAGTGAGCCGCCCGTCGGCGTCCACCGCCGTCGGCTGCTTGAAGTAGCCGTAATAGCCGTAGGCGGCGTATTCCACGCCGCGCACCGTCTTGTACAGCCGCAGCGCCAGCTCGTACCGGCTCGGTTCCACCGCGCCGATCGGCGGGTCCGGCGCCACCACCTGGCCGGCCTGCGGCGAGAAAAACGAGAAACGCCGGCCGGTGAGATACTCGTCGGGCTGGTAGCGGGGCGTCCACGCCACTTCCACGTTGGCGAGATCGTTATAGAAGCCCGCCCGCAGCGTGTCCGACGGCGCCTTCAGGTACTCGTCGTCGCGACCGGCGAAGAAGGAGACGAAGTCCTTCGGAAACAGGTCGTTCAGGAACAGGAGATCGCCGGTACCCCACGTGAGCACCTGGCGGCCCGCGGTGACGTCGATGTCCTCCGTCGGCGAGAAAGCGACGGTCAGGTCGCGTATCTCCACCTCGAAGTCGCTCGTCACCGCATCGTACCAGACGTCGCCCACAGCATTCGCCTCGAGCGCCTCGCCGATCCACTCGGCCTCGGCACGCAGGCGGGCATCGCCCAGCGTCATGCGCCGGTTCACCGGGCCGTCGCTGTCGGCCCGCATGCCCGCGGCGAGTTCCGCGAATCCGGTGACGACGATGCCGCCGCCTTCGTCTTCCCAGCCGTCGCCCCAGTCCTCGGCCCACTCTTCACCGCTCTCCTCTGCCCACGGATCCTCGCCGCCCTCGCTCACCCCCTCGTCCGCCCCCTCATCCGCCCACGGGTCTTGCTCCCGGGCCGCGGCGGGGCCGGCGGCGAGCATCAGCGCCGCCAGCAGGGTGATGGCGAGGACTCGGGGCATCAGCTACCGCCCTCCGTGCGCTCCAGCCACTCACGGGGCGGGCGGCGCAGCGAGCGCTCGGTGAAGATGTCGGCGGGCAGGCCGATGTCGTAGTCGATGAAACGGAACTGCATGAGCGTGTAGCCGCCCAGCGACTTGTCCTCGACCCGGCTCTTGGTCACCGTCGGGAAACCCTCGATGGTCTCGACGGCCCCCGCCTCGATCGTACGGTACGTCTCGCCGGCGGCGTTGCGGTATTCGATGCGCATCGGCAGCCAGGTCTCCTTGTCGATCCAGGTGGTGTAGTCGCTGAACTCCACCACATCCGGGTCCTTCGGGATGTGGCGCAGCACGTAGTAGTCCTCGGTCTCCTCGACGAACTCGTGCTCGTCCTCCTCCGGGCTGCGGCCGGAGACGTCCTCGTAGAAGTAGTGCGCGCCGACGAAGCTCGTGCGCTTGTCCCCGGCGGAGATGCGTTTCACGAGATCCAGGCCCGGCAGGTACAGCCAGCGGTCGTCGTCACGGCCGACGTGCTTCTTCACCAGGAAGGTGGTGCCGCGCACGTCGGAGGGCCGGCTGAACACCACCAGGAACTCCTGGTCGCCGCCATCCTCGACGTCCCGGCGCAGGATGGTGAACTGGCGCCGCTGCTCACGGCCCTGCTCGTCGTAAATGACCATGCGCACCTCGGAGCGGCCGTCGTCGCCGGCGTAGTAGGCGGCGAGATTGGCCTTCTCGACGATGGTGTCGACGTCGGGTGCGGACTGGCCGGCCGCTGCGAGCGGCAGTGCCAGCACGGCCGCGAGCCCGATCAGTTTGGTCCTGGGGTGGATCATCTCTGTACCTCCTTGCTTCAGCCCGATCCCTCGGCCTTGGCGTTATGGGTTTCACCCGGGAAGAACAGGCGTCGCGCGACGCCCATCAATCCCGGCAGCAATATCAGCGTGGCGACGCCCGAGATGGCCATGATCGAGGCCATGAAGGCACCCACCGTGATGTAGGGCACCAGCGGCGCGAGGAACAGCGGCGTGAAACCGAGCGCGATGACGATGGCGTTACGCGAGATCGCCCTCGCCGGCTCCTCGAACACCGCCTGCGCCGCCCGGGCGAAGGAACCGAGCTCCGCGTGCAGCGAACGCATGCGCTGGATGAAGTGGATGGCAAAGTCGATGGACAGCCCCAGCGTCAGCGACGAGAGCACGGCGATGGGCATGTCGTAGTCCTTGCCCACCCAGCCGATGAGCCCGTACACGCCCAGGATGGTCGCGGACAGCGGCAGCATCGCGAGCACGCCGAAGCGGATCGAGCGGAACAGGAACGCCATCATCAGGAACACGACGACGAAGGCGGACAGCAGCGCATAGAGCATGCCCTCCACCATCTCCTGCTGCCAGACCCGGTTGATGTAGGTCTTGCCTGCCC
This sequence comes from Lentisalinibacter sediminis, assembly GCF_040706615.1. Classification (NCBI taxonomy): domain Bacteria; kingdom Pseudomonadati; phylum Pseudomonadota; class Gammaproteobacteria; order Woeseiales; family Woeseiaceae; genus Lentisalinibacter; species Lentisalinibacter sediminis. Next base: position 367,222 of record NZ_JAPDRF010000004.1, read on the forward strand.
AGCGCGCGCTCACCGCCTCCGGCAGCGGGTTGTCGTCCAGGTACTCCCGGGTGGCCTCGATCACCCGCTCCATGTCCTGGTTGTCGCCGCTGGTGAGCTGCAGCCAGAGCGTGGTCTGCTGATAGTCCGGCGTCACCATGTGCCATAGGTCCTGGGGCCGGTGCGAGGACTGGAACTGCAGGAGCGTCTGCGCGACGCCGCGCTGGGACTCCGGCAGGCGGTAGTCTTCCGGCTCGCCGCTCCTGAGCTCGCGGTTGACGGTCTTGACGACGTCCGGCAGCGCGTTGACCTTGCCCACCCTGCCGGTATCCACCAGCGCCTGCTGGAGGTCGTCGATCATGGAGAGCGCCTCCGGGCGCTGGAAGTAGTTCGAGCGCGACGACGCCTGCTCAGCCGTGGAGAGGATCTCCTCCAGCGTCTCGATGTCGTCGTCGCCGCTCACCTCGAACAGCGCATCGTCCGCGGCCGCGATCACCCGGTCGAGCCAGGCGCCGCTCTCGTCTTCTTCGGCGTTCACAGCCTCGCGCACAGCGTCGAGCGCCGGGCCGGAACCGAGCTCTCCCGCCAGCTGCTCGAGTTCGCGGCGGGTCCCGGCCCGGTTGGCCTCGTTGTCGTAGCTCAGCACCAGATAGGCATCGTAGGTGCCCGCGAAGTGATCGTTCAGCACCCGGTCGGCGATGCGGATGTCGTGGCTGGCCTTGAACCAGCGCACCGGGTTGTCGTTGATCTGGATGCGCATCACGCCGGCGACGCTCAGTGCCACCACAATAGCCGTGACCGCGAGGATCAGCTTGCCATTGGCGAACGCCGCAGAGCCCGTCCTGCGCAGAACCCGGGCGAGTAATGTGTCACTCTCCTGCTCCTCGGTGCCGAGCCGCGCCAGCACCTTCAGGCTCTCCGGCTTCATCCGCACCACGTAGGCAGGGATGAACACGATCGTGACCAGAAAGGCCAGCAGGATGCCGAAACCGACGAACGCGCCGAATACCCGCACCGGCGGGATGGGGGTCAGCAGCAGGGAGAAGAAGCCCACCGACGAGGTCAGCGAGGTGAACAGCATCGGCCGGAACAGGTGGCCGACCACCTCGCGGATGGCCTTCTCGGCGGATTCGCGCCCGCCGTAGCGGTCGGCGAACTCGGACATGATGTGCACCGAGTCCACCACCGCGATCGGCATCAGGAAGATCGGGATCATCGAGCTCATGATGTGCACGGTGAAGCCGAGGCCGATCAGCAGGCCCATGGTGGCGATCACTGTCACCATGGCCACGATCATGGGCGCGATGATGAGTCGCACGCTGCGGAAGAAATACCACATCAGCAGGAAGATCATCAGGCCGGCCAGCGGCGCCGAGATGGCCATCTGCACGAACATCTCGTGACCGAAAGTGTCCTCCGCCACCGGCAGACCGGTGATGTGGATCTCCTGGTCCGGCGCGTGCTCGGCGGCCAGCACGCGGATCTGCTGCGACAGCGTATAGCTCAGGTCCTTGCTCTCGATGGGAACGTAGATGGCCGCCGCCTTGCCGTCGCCGGAGACCAGCGTGTCCCGCAGCATCGGCAGATCGTCCACGTGGGCGCGCAGGGTCCGGGCCTGCTCCTGCGTCTCCGGCGGCTGCTTCATCATCCACTCGAAGCGCAGCTGGCCCTGCTCGCCCTGGGTGATGTTGTCGGCGACGGCCAGCGACATGAGATCGGGCCGGATCACGCCGTCGAGCTGCAGTATCTCGTCGGTGAGCCTGTGCAGCGCCGTCATGCTCTGCACGTTGTAGACGCCCTCGGGGTGGCTCGTGTTGACGAGGCCGACCACCAGCGCGTCGTGCAGCCGGAAGGTCTCCTCAACCTGATTGTGGAAGACCCGGTCCGTCTGGTCGTCCGGCAGCATGTTCTCCGGGTCCGTGTCGATCTGGATACGCGGGATCTGGGATCCCAGCAGTACCGTCAGGAGTACGGTGAGGACGTAGACGATCCGGGGCTTGCCCGTAGCCAGCTGCATCAGGGGTTGTCTCATGAGGACTGCCTCAGCTTGTCGACGCCGAGCAGACGCATCACCAGCCGCTCATAGACGGGCTCGGTCTGGCCGCGGCGTACCTTGCGCAGGAAATATTTCTCGAAACCCACCTTGGCGAGATGCACCCACTTGCCCTCGCCGGACCAATTGGTGTTGCGCGGCGGAATCTGGGGCAGCGCCACGAAGGCCACACCCCGGTCGCCGAAGTCCGCCAGGCAGACCGCGTTCCAGGTGGCCCGGTGGCCGGGCTCCCGGCCCGCCATGGCATCGGCGATGTTGTGACTGGCGGCCGTCGCCATCGACTCGATCATGTAACCGGTCTTCGGCGTGCCCAGCGGCACGGTGGTGGGTCCCACCGGCGGGATGGCGACGCAGACGCCGATGGCGTAGACGTTGGGATACTTCGGGTTGCGCTGATAGTCGTCGATGACCACGAAACCGCGCGGGTTGACCAGTCCCTCGACGTCGCGCACGGCATCGATGCCGCGGAACGCGGGCAGGATCATCGCATGGCGGAATTCGAGGTCGTGTTCCTGACCCACCTCGTCGGCGGAGGCCATCTCCGACACACGGACTCGGCCGTCCGTCACCTCGTCGATGCGCGCATTGGTCACCCATCGGATATGGCGTTCGCGCAGCTCGGATTCAAGCATGCTCTTGGTGTCGCCGACGCCGTCCAGGCCCAGATGGCCGATGTAGGGCTCCGGCGTGACGAAGGTCATCGGTACCCGGTCGCGGATCTTGCGGCGCCTGAGCTCCGTCTCGAGGATGAACGCATATTCGTAGGCCGGGCCGAAGCACGAGGCGCCGTGGGCCGCGCCCACCACCACCGGACCCGGGTCCGCCACCAGCTTCTCGAAGTCGTCCATGGCCTGACGGGCGTGATCGGTCTTGCACACGGACTGGGTGTAGCCGCCGTGGGGCCCGAGGCCCGGCACCTCGTCAAAGGCCAGGGCCGGCCCGGTCGCGATCACCAGGTAGTCGTAGTCCACGTTCTCGCCGTCGGCCAGTTCGATGCGGTTCTCCTCCGGGCGCACCTTCGCCGCCGCCTTGCCGATGAAATCGACGCCGTGGCGGCCGAGCGCGTCGGCCAGATCCACGCGGATATCGGACGGCTCCCGCCAGCCCACCGCCACCCAGGGGTTGGACGGCGTGAACTCGAAATACGGCAGGTCGCTCACGACGGTGATGCGGGCCTTGCCGGACAGGGCCTGCTTCAGTTCATAGGCCTGGGTAATGCCGCCGAGACCGGCACCGAGTACGACGATATGTGTCATTTTCCACCCCCTGGGAAAGCGTCGACGGGAATCTTGAGATAGGAGACGCCGTTACCTTCCGCGGGCGGCAGGCGGCCGGCTCGGATGTTGATCTGGATGGCCGGGATGATCAGGCGCGGCAGACCGAGCCCGGCATCGCGCTCCTCGCGCATGCGCACGAATTCCTCCCGGGAGACGCCGTCACGCAGGTGACGGTTGTGTTCCCGCTGCTCGGCCACGGTCGTCACCGAGCGGGGCTCGGCCGCCTCGGCCGGATAATCGTGGCAGAGATACAGGCGGGTCTCGAGCGGCAGTTCGAACAGGCGCTGGACGGAATCGTACAGACGCCCGGCATTCCCGCCGGGGAAGTCGCAGCGGGCGCTGCCGTAGTCCGGCCGGAACAGCGTATCGCCGACGAAGACGATGTCTTCGCCGACCCGGTAGGCGATGCTGTCGTCGGTGTGGCCAGGCACCGCCAGCACGCGTACCGGCAGCTCACCGATGGAGAAGCCGTCGCCATCGGCGAACAGGCGGTCGAACTGGGAACCGTCGGCGGGGAAATCGGGTCCCAGGTTGAACGTACGGCGGAAGTTCTCCTGCACGTCGCGGATGCCGGCGCCGATGCCGACGGGGGCGCCGGTCCGCTCCTGCAGATACTCGGCCGCCGTCACGTGATCCGCGTGGGCATGGGTCTCCAGGATCCAGGCGACGCGGAGGCTCTCCTGCTCCACCCGGGCCAGCAGGGCATCCACCGATGCGGTCGAAGTGCGCCCCGAACCGGGGCAGTAATCCAGCACCGGGTCAATGACCGCGGCCTGCCGCGTGGCCGGATCGGACACCACATAGGAGAACGTATTGGTGTCTTCATGGTAAAAAGTATCAACTTTCGGGGTGCTCACGGGACAAGCTCCGCAGTTCATCTCGGATATTATATTTGTATATTATAATTTTGCAATATACAATCGTGGTTATTACGGAATCGGAGGGGGACAGGCGATGCCGTCGAAATCCGTAGAGGCGCCCGACCGGGCCGCGTCCGAGCGCGATTTCTCGGAAATCCACGAGCACGCGGGAGAAGCCGCGCAGCTCATGAAGGCGCTGTCGAACGAGAATCGGCTGATGATCCTCTGCACCCTGGCCGGGAGCGAGATGACCGTGGGTCAGCTGAACGATCGCATTCCGATGAGCCAGTCCGGGCTGTCGCAGCAGCTCGGTATCCTGCGCCGCGAAGGCCTGGTGAACACCCGCCGGGATGCCCAGAGTATTTACTACTCGCTGGTCCCCGGCCCAGCCACGGAGATGATCAACCTCCTGCACGACATCTACTGCGGCACTGACGCCTGACCCATGTAGGAGGGCCTTCAGGCCCGATGAGGTTCTCTTGGCGTAGGCCCGCCATCGGCCGGGGTGGACTGCTGGGGACGCTCAGTCGGACGTCCTGTCCTCCTTCGCTTCGGCCGGGCCTCCTTCCCGCCGTCATGGCTCCAGTCGGCCCGGACGACCCCAGCAGTCCACCCCGGCCGCTGACGGGCCAGCAGTCCACCCCGGCCGCTGACGGGCCCGTAGCCGAGAGGCTTGGCGCCAGTCAGCAGGCGCTACTGACTGGCGCTTCCTTCACGCCACCGCGAGGCGGCCGTCATGCGGGGGTATCCATCGCCGCGACCTTTTGTCGGGAGCAAGGCGGATACCCCCGCAGGGCGGCCATAAGAGAAGGGGGGGGCGGTCGGAAAAGATCGGGCCTGAAGGCCCTCCTACGGTTCGGTCAGCGGTTTCGGTGGGCGTGGGTGGTGATCAGGTCGGTGAGCTGGTCGTAGAGGCCTTCGGGGAGGTTGTGCCCCATGCCCGGGATCAGCTCCAGGCGTGCGCCGGGGATATGCTCCGCCGTGTCCATGCCCCCTTCCACAGGCACCAGCGGGTCGTCCGTGCCGTGGATCACCAGGCTCGGGCGGCGAATGGCCCGCAGCCGGTCGCGGCGGTTGCCGTCGGCGATGATCGCGCCCACGTGGCGCATGATGCCTTCGGGGTAGTACGCCCGGTCGTAGGCCTCCTCGGCGTGGGCTTGAATGGTGTCCCGGTCCACCGGGTAGCGGGGGCTGCCGATCAGCTCGATGGTTCGCACGGCGTGGGCCACCACATCCTCGCGGCTGGCATCAGCCGGGCGGGCCTGGAAGATGTGCTGGCGTACCTCCCGGCGCGGTCGGGGCAGCGAACGGTGACCGCTGGTGGACATGATGGAGGTCAGCGACTGTACCCGCTCGGCGTGCTTCGCCGCGAGGATCTGGCCGATCATCCCGCCCATGGATACACCCACGACGTGTGCGCGCTCGATACCCAGCGCGTCGAGGAGGCCGACGGCGTCCCGCGCCATGTCGGAGAGCGTGTAGGCCACTTTCTGGCGCATCCCCAGCAGGCCGCGGAACACGACCGTGGGGATGGCCGGGGTGCGCAGGTGACCGAAGCGGGTCGACAGCCCGGTGTCGCGGTTGTCGTAGCGGATCACCCGGTAGCCGGCGTCGGCGAGCAGCCGGCAAAACGGCTCGCGCCATGCGAGCAGCTGCATGCCGAGCCCCATGATGAGCAGGATGGCCGGGGCATCGGGCGACCCGAACTCGTCGTACTCGATCTCGACTCCGTTGGCATCGGCTCTGGGCATGGACGGCACTCTCCGTTTCGAGACGGCGATGAAGAGTACCCAAAGGTCGCAAGGGCTGCCAGCCCGCGGCGTGGTGCTACACTGCAGCATGGCCATGCCGGCAGACGACGCAGACGACACGCTGGCTTTCCGCCAGCTCGGACCCGCAGACATCCTCGACTCCATCGAGGCGCTGGGATTCCTGACCGATGGCCGCCTGCTGGCGCTGAACAGCTACGAGAACCGGGTATATCAGGTGGGCATCGAGGACGGCCCGCCGCTGGTCGCCAAGTACTACCGCCCGGGTCGCTGGAGCAACGAGGCCATTCTCGAAGAGCACGCCTTCGCGCAGGAGCTGGCGGAAGCCGAGATCCCGGTGGTGGCGCCGATGTCGATCGACGGCCGCACCCTGCATCACGTCGGCGGTTTCCGCCTCGCCGTGTACCGGCGTCACGGCGGTCACGCGGCCGAGCTGGACGACGCTCGCCTCCTGCGCCAGATCGGCCGCTTCACGGCACGGCTGCACAACTGCGGCGCCCGGGAGTCGTTCCGGCACCGGCCCACGCTGGATATCGAGAGCTTCGGCGATGCCTCGCGGGAGTTCCTGCTCGACGAAGGCTTCATCCCGGACGAACTCGCTACCTCCTACGATACGCTGAGCGCCGACCTTCTCGCCAGGGCCGAGCGCTGCTTCGAGGTCGCGGGCGGGGCGCGCGACCTGCGGCTGCACGGCGACCTGCATCCGAGCAATCTGCTCGTGCGCGACGAGCAGGTGCACATCGTCGACCTGGACGACGCGCGCATGGGTCCCGCCGTGCAGGATCTCTGGATGTTTCTCTCCGGAGACCGGGAGGAGCAGACACCCCAGCTGGCCGAGCTCCTGGCCGGCTATACGGAATTCCGGCCGTTCGAGGCGCGGGAGCTGCGTCTCATCGAGGCGCTCAGGACACTGCGCATCATGCACTACGCCGCCTGGCTCGCCCGCCGCTGGGAGGATCCCGCCTTCCGCATCGCCTTCCCCTGGTTCAACACCGAGCGCTACTGGGGCGAGCACATCCTGGCACTGCGCGAACAGGCCGCCCTCATGGACGAGGAGCCGCTGCCGTGGACGGAGCCCTGGTAGCCCGACAGCGCGCCTCCTGCGACGAAATCTTTCGCTTGTTAGCATGGTGTTTTGGCCCTATTCTCCGCATCCCGGCGGCCCCTGGCGGGCCCGGGACGCCCACGCCATCCGGAGGTCCCCGCAATGACTGCCATCACGGACTTCGTCCATCACCATTACCGTCACTTCAACAGCGCCGCGCTCGTGGACGCCGCCGACGGCTATCGCCGGCACCTCGACATCGGCGGCAAGATGTTCATGACGCTGGCGGGTGCGATGAGCACGGGCGAGCTCGGTCTGTCGCTGGCCGAGATGATCCGCAAGGACAAGGTGCATGCCATCTGCTGCACCGGCGCCAACCTGGAGGAGGACCTCTTCAACCTGGTGGCCCATGACCACTACGTGCGCATCCCGGGCTACCGGGACCTGACCCCGGAGGACGAGGAGCAGCTGCTCGCACGCCACCTGAACCGGGTGACCGATACCTGCATCCCAGAGGACGAGGCCATCCGGCGCATCGAGCATGCGGTGCTGAAGGAATGGCAGACGGCCGACAAGGCCGGCGAATCGTACTTCCCGCACGAGTTCCTGTACCGGCTGATCCAGTCCGGCGAGCTGGTGGAGCACTACCAGATCGACCCGGCCGACAGCTGGCTGGTGGAGGCGGCGAAGCGGGACCTGCCCCTGTTCGTGCCCGGCTGGGAAGATTCCACGCTGGGCAACATCTTCGCCTCCCACTGCATCAACGGCGACATCGGCAACGTGCACACGGTGCGCAACGGCATCGAGTACATGATTGCGCTGGCCGGCTGGTACCAGAAGACCTGCACGGATGCCTCCATCGGCTTCTTCCAGATCGGCGGCGGCATCGCCGGTGACTTCCCCATCTGTGTCGTGCCCATGATCGAGCAGGACCTCGGCAGGGAAGACATCCCGCGCTGGGGCTACTTCTGCCAGATCAGCGACTCCACGACGAGCTACGGCTCCTACTCCGGCGCCGTGCCGAACGAGAAGATCACCTGGGGCAAGCTCTCGGCGGACACGCCGAAGTACATCATCGAGTCGGATGCGACCATCGTCGCGCCCCTCGTCTTCGCCTGCGTCCTGGGTATCTGAGGGCGCCGATGAGCGAGCAGAGCGACGCGCGTGCGCTGCCCGACAGCGCCGAGGCCTGGACCACCGACGACACCGCCGAGTTCTATCGGGTGGAGGTCTGGGGCGACGGGTTCTTCCTGATCGATGACTCTGGCCACGCCGCGGTGCGACCGGACGTGGAGAGCGACATCGCCATCCGCATCGCCGACGTGGTGGCGGACCTCGCCGAGCGCGGCATCCAGCCGCCCGTACTGCTGCGCTTCCAGGACGTGCTGCGCTCCCGTGTGCGGCGCATCAACGAGGCCTTCCGGCGGGCCATCGAGCGCCACGAATACGAGGGTGAGTACCGCAGCGTCTACCCCATCAAGGTCAACCAGCTGCACGAAGTGGTCGAGGAAGTCCTGGACGCCGGCGAACCCTACGGGCTGGGTCTCGAATGCGGCTCCAAGCCGGAACTGGTCGCCACCCTGCCCCACCTCACCCGTGACGACACGCTGCTGATCTGCAACGGCGTGAAGGACGAGAGCATGCTGTCGCTGATTCATGCGGGCCAGCGCCTCGGCAAGAACGTGATCCCGGTGATCGAGAAGTTCGGCGAGTTCGAGCACTGGATGGCGCTGACCGCGGCCAGCGAGACCGTGCCCGCGTTCGGCGTCCGCGTGCGGCTCACTACTGCCGGCGCTGGCCGCTGGGCCGAATCCGGCGGAGACCGTTCGAAGTTCGGCGTCTCCATCCCGGAGCTGGTGACGCTGCTCGAGCGGCTGCGCGAGAGCGGCCGCGAGGAGGCGTTCGTCCTGCTGCACTTCCACGTGGGCAGCCAGGTCTCCGACGTGCAGGTGCTGCGCAGCGCGGTGAAGGAGATCACCCAGGTCTACGCCAAGCTCATACGCCGCGGCATCCGGATCCGCTACATCGACGTGGGCGGCGGGCTCGGCGTGCGCTACGACGAGGGCGAGGAAAGCGGCATCACCTACAGCCTGCAGGAGTACGCCAACGCGGTGGTCTCGGCCGTGCACGACGTCTGCAAGGAACAGTCACTGCCCCACCCCACCCTGATATCCGAGAGCGGCCGCGCCATCACGGCGCACCACTCGGTGCTGGTCGTGGAATCCCTGGGCAGTTACGGCAAGGACATGATCGCCGCTGAATTCAGGCCCGGCGACGAGGACCACGCCCTGGTGCAGAAACTCTACCGGGTACTGGAGCGGCTGCGCCGGCGCACCGCGCAGGGCAAGGCCGGGCCGGCGCTGCTGACCGAGGCCTACCACGAGTGCCGGGACGTGCGCCGGGATGCCGAGGCCAGCTTCCGGCTGGGCTACATGCCGCTGGAGCAGCAGGCACTGATCGAGCGGCTGTTCTGGAGTACCTGCGCCCTCATCGCCGAAGGGCTGCGAGCGGCCGAGCTGGACCCGCCGCCGACGGAGCTCGGCATGATCGAGGAGGCGCTGGTGGACCAGCACCTGTGCGACTTCTCGGTGTTCCAGTCCATCCTGGACCACTGGGCCATCGGCCAGACCTTCCCGCTGATGCCGCTGGCACGCCTCGACGAGCGGCCGGAACGCCGTGCCGTGCTGGTGGACCTCACCTGCGACTCCGACGGCAAGATCCACCACTACGTCACCGCCAACGCGGACAAGACCTACGTGGCCCTGCACGACCCGCGCCCGGGCGAGCGCTACTACATCGGTCTGTTCCTGATGGGTGCCTACCAGGACATCATGGGCGACGCCCACAACCTGTTCGGCCGCGTCGCCGAGGCCCACATCTACGCGGAGGACGAGGAGCCCGGCAACTACTGGGTGGAGAAGATCATCCCGGGCACCCGTGTGCAGGAGATCCTGGGCCAGGTTCAGTACTTCGCCAACGATCTCGAACGGCGCATGAGCGCGCTCGTGCGCGAGAAGATCAACGCCGGCGTGCTGCGCCCCAAGCAGGGCATGGACATCCTCGACGAGTACATCCGCACGTTCGCCCGCTCCACCTACGTGGAACACGAATAGATCATATAGGAGGGCCTTCAGGCCCGATCCATTACACAATCGGGCCTGAAGGCCCTCCTACATGGATATCGACGAAAAAGGCCGCCCGGGCAGGGTGTGTCAAAACCCTGCGGGCCGGCACTAACGACAACGCCCCGGAGCATTCCGGGGCGTTGTTTTTTTGAGGGTTGTCGATCAGGCCGCGGCGGCGGTGATCAGTCTTTGGCGAAGCTCGGTGTTG